>NZ_LSJM01000001.1 GCF_001557215.1 Sphingomonas sp. CCH9-E2
CCGTTGGCAATCCCCTCCCAGCCCCCTATCTCCCGCTCCGACGACCCAACAGGAGCCCGACATGGCCGATTACGACTACGACCTCTTCGTCATCGGCGCAGGCTCCGGCGGCGTCCGCGCCTCCCGCGTCGCCGCCGCGCACGGCGCGAAGGTCGCGATTGCCGAGGAATATCGCGTCGGCGGCACCTGCGTCATTCGCGGCTGCGTGCCCAAGAAGCTGCTCGTCTATGGCGCGCATTTCGCCGAGGATCTGCACGACGCGCGCCGCTTTGGCTGGAACGTGCCCGAATGCGATTTCGACTGGACGGTGCTGCGCGACAATGTCCTGTCCGAAGTCGACCGGCTCAACGGCGCCTACACCAACACGCTCGACAGCCATGGGGTCGAGATCGTCCACGAACGCGCCACCGTCTCCGGCCCCAATGAAGTCACGCTGGCGAGCGGGCGCACGATCACTGCGGCCAAGATCCTGATCGCGGTCGGCGCGCGACCGCTGGTCCCCTCCTGCCCCGGCCACGAACATGGCATCACCTCGAACGAGGTGTTCCACCTCGATGCACTGCCCAAGCGCGTGCTGATCGCGGGCGCGGGCTATATTGCCAATGAATTTGCCGGGATCTTCAACGAGTTCGGCAGCAAGGTGACGCTGATCAACCGCAGCGACGTCATCCTGCGCGGCTATGACGAACAGATCCGCGACCGGCTGCTGCAGATTTCGATGACCAAGGGTATCGATTTCCGCTTCCACGCGGAGTTCAAGGGGATCGAGAAGCAGGCCGATGGCTCGCTCAAGGTCAGCATGACCAACCATGACGATATGGAGGTCGACTGCGTCCTCTTCGCCACCGGCCGCGTCCCCAATACCGACGGCCTGGGCCTCGCCGAAGTCGGGGTCGAGCTGGACGCCAAGGGCGCGGTCGTGGTCGGCGCGGACAACAAGTCGTCGGTCGATTCGATCTACGCCGTCGGCGACGTCACCAACCGCGTCCAGCTGACCCCCGTCGCGATCCGCGAGGGACAGGCCTTCGCCGACACCGTGTTCGGCAACAAGCCGACCACCGTCGACTATGGCTGCATCCCGTCGGCCGTGTTCAGCCACCCGCCGATCGCCGGCGTTGGCATGACCGAGAGCGAGGCGAAGCAGAAATTCGGCGCGGTAAAGGTCTACACCTCAGACTTCCGCGCGATGAAGAATGTGCTGGCGAACCGCAACGAACGCGCGCTCTACAAGATGATCTGCGAGCCCAATTCAGGGAAGGTTTTGGGCCTCCACATGATCGGCCCCGACGCCCCGGAAATTCTCCAGGCGGCGGCGGTGGCGGTGAAGGCCGGCCTCACCAAGGACGATTTCGACCAGACCGTGGCGCTCCATCCGAGCATGGCGGAAGAGCTGGTGTTGATGAAATAAACAACGCTGGTCACCCCGGCCTTGTGCCGGGGTCCACCGGGAGGCAGGCGCGGAGCTTCAGGCTCCATCACCGCGCGTGAGGCTAAGTGGACCCCGGCACAAGGCCGGGGTGGCGTTTGTTACTCGGCGCGCAACAACGCATCCGCCTCGCTGTCCGCCTCGCCCTCGCCGGCAATCGCCCGCGTCGCGCCGACGTCCATCGCCACATTGCCCAAAGTGCGGAAGATGTCGGGGATCGTCTCCACCGCGACGAGCAGCCCCAGCGGCGCGATCGGCACGCCCATCGCGATCGCGATCGGTGCGATCGACGAGACGAAGCTGATCGTCCCCGGCAAGCCCACCGCGCCCATCGTCGTGATCGCCGCCGCGGCCCAGCCCGCCGCGATCTGCCCCGCGGTCAGCTCGATCCCGAACCAGTGCGCGACATAGATCGCAACCGCGAAGTTCATCGCCGGCCCGGTCCAGCGGAACAGCGCGACCGCCAGCGGCAGCACCACGCCCGCGCGCGCCACCGGCACGCCCAGCGCCTCGGTCGAGCGCAGCATCGCGGGCAGGCTGGCGAGCGAGCTTTGCGTCGACGCCGCGACCACCTGGCTCGGCAGGATCGCGCGGATGAACCGCCCCGGCGCCACCTTGGCCACGCCCCAGGCGAATGGCACGGCGAGCAGCCACAGCACCACGCCGACCGTGCACAGGATCGCGACATAATGGAGCAGCGCGCCGAACGCCGACGTCCCCGCCCGCGCGCCGACGACATAGGCCAGCGCCCCGACCCCGATCGGCCCCAGCCACAACACCCAGTTGATCACGACTAGCATCGCATTGCCGATCGCCTGGAAAAACCCGGTCAGCCGCTCGCGCTCCTCCACCGGCAACCGCGTGATCGCAAAGGCGAACACGGTGGTGAACAGGATCATCGGCAGGAACGCGTCATTGACCGCCGACGCGATCGGGTTGGACGGCACCAAAGCGACGAGGAAGGCGGAGAAGGGCGGCACTTCGCCGGTCGGCGGCGCGCTGCCCAGCGCATCGCGCAACGCGGCGGCAAGGTCTGCGCCCAGCGGGAAGGCCGACAGCATCCCCAGCGCGATCGCTCCGCCCAGTGCCGACGAAATCCACAACAGCACGATGAAAGTCACGAATGCCCGCCCGGCCAGCGTGCTCGCCCGCGCCGCCTCCGCCGTCGCGGCAATTCCGGTGATCAGCAGCGACACGACCAGCGGCACGATCGTCATCTGCAGCGCGTGCAGCCACATCGTGCCGATCGGCTGCACCCAGTCGGCGACGACCAAAGCCCGCTCCGGCGCGATTGCAGCGGCACCGACCCCGATGGACAGCGCCAGAATGAGGGCAACGAAGATACGGGTTGCTTGCGACATGCTCGCCCTTGGAAAAAAGCGGCGCTATGACCGCGCCATCACTACAGGTGCAACGTCGCAAAGCGGGCAGATATGGCAAGAAAATATTTCGGCACCGACGGAATCCGGGGCAAGACCAATGCCGGGCACATCACCGCCGCGATGGCGATGAAGATCGGCATGGCCGCCGGCAAGCACTTCCTGCGCGGCGATCACCGCCACCGCGTGGTGATCGGCAAGGATACGCGCCTGTCGGGCTATATGCTCGAAAGCGCGCTGGTGGCGGGTTTCACCAGCGTCGGCATGGACGTGACCCTGGTCGGCCCGATGCCCACCCCCGCCGTCGCCATGCTGACCCATTCGATGCGCGCCGACCTTGGCGTGATGATCTCCGCCAGCCACAACCCCTATGGCGACAATGGCATCAAGCTGTTCGGCCCCGACGGCTACAAGCTGTCCGACGCCGACGAGGCCGCGATCGAGGCACTCATTGACGCCGACATCCCGCTCGCCCCCTCCCCCGACATCGGCCGCGCCCGCCGCGTCGACGACGTCAAGGGCCGCTACATCCACTTCGCCAAGGCGACCTTCCCCGCCGAACTCAGCCTCGACGGGCTCAAGGTCGTGGTCGATTGCGCCAATGGCGCCGCCTATCAGGTCGCGCCCTCCGCGCTGTGGGAGCTCGGTGCCGAGGTCGTCGCGATCGGCGTCTCGCCCAATGGCAAGAATATCAATGACCAGGTCGGCTCGACCGCGCCGCTCACTTTGTGCGAGACGGTGGTCGCATCGGGCGCGCATATCGGCATCGCGCTGGACGGCGACGCCGACCGGCTGATCGTCGCGGACGAGCGCGGCCAGGTCGTCGATGGCGATCAGCTGATGGCCGCGATCGCTGGCGGCTGGGCACGGCAGGGGCGGCTCGCGGGCGGCGGGCTCGTCGCCACCGTCATGTCGAACCTCGGCCTCGAACGCCATCTCGCGGCACAGGGCCTCGGCCTCGTCCGCACCAAGGTCGGCGATCGCCACGTCCTCGAGAAAATGCGCGCCTCGGGCTATAATGTCGGCGGCGAACAGTCCGGGCACATCATCCTGTCCGATTACGCCACCACCGGCGACGGCCTGATCGCCGCGCTGCAGGTGCTCGCCGAAATCGTCCGCGCAAAGGCCCCGGCAAGCGAAGTACTGCACCGCTTCGACCCGCTGCCCCAGTTGCTGAAGAATGTCCGCTTCTCCGGCGGCAAGCCGCTCGAACATGGCGCGGTGCAGGACGTGATCGCTGCCGCCGAGGCCGAACTGGCCGGCACCGGGCGCCTCGTCATCCGCCCGTCGGGCACCGAACCGGTGATCCGCGTGATGGCGGAGGGCGAGGACATGGCGCAGGTCGAGGCGGTGGTCGACCGCATCTGCGACGCGGTACGCGCGGCGGCCGCCTGAGCACGGTGGCCGCCGCGATCGCTCCCGGCACGGTGCATGCCGTAGCGGATGATGTCGCGGCAGCCCTGCGCGCCGACGCCGATCTGCTCACGTGCTGGGAAGGCCTGACGCCGCTCGGGCGCAACGAGTTTCTGTGCTGGATCGAGGATGCGAAACAGGCCGCAACCCGCGCGCGGCGCATCGCGCGGATGGTCGAGGAATTGCGCGCGGGCAAGCGCCGCCCCTGCTGCTGGGCCGGCTGCATCCACCGCACCGACAAGGCACCGGGCGCATGGCAACAGGCCGTCCTGATCGACGGCAAGGCGGCAAAGCGGTAGGTCGGCGCACATCATGGAATCAGACTGGCAGCCCTTTCACACGCTCGACCTCGCCGCAGCCGGGCTGCTGCCCGATGGCTGGGCGGAACAGGTCGCGGCGCTCGCCGAAACACCCGAGAAAATCGCGATCATCGATGCGCCCGGCTGGAACTTCGCCATCGTCGAGGGCGATGTGCTGCGCGCCCGGCTTCCCTGGTTCTGGACCCTCTACCACGGCGTGATGCGCGACTTTGCCAGCACCAGCCTTGGCCAGCCGGTCTTCGCCAGCAACCGGCTGAGTTCCGCAACCACGCTCAACATCCTGCGCGGCGGCGGCGCGACCAATGACTGGCACCGCGACGCCAATATCGTCACCGGCGTCTTCTATGCGGCGATCCCCGAAGGCGCGGGCACCTTGTCCTTCCGCGACGGCGACGACCGCACCGCCACCC
>NZ_LSJM01000009.1 GCF_001557215.1 Sphingomonas sp. CCH9-E2
CCGCCGCGACCTGATCGGCGCCGCCACGCTCGCCAGCGCTGCCGCCGCCACCCCCGCCATCGCGCAGGGCAAGGCCCAGCCGCCCGCCCCCGACTGGAAGCGCGGCTTCGACAATCAGCGCATCCCGGACCTTGGCGACGGCCGCTTCCTCAACCCGCTGATGGCAGGCGACCATCCCGATCCGACGATCCTCAAGGACGGGAAGGACTATTACATGACCTTCTCGACCTTCGACTCCTATCCGGGGCTGGTCATCTGGCACTCGCGCGACCTGATCAACTGGCAGCCGGTCGGCGCGGCGCTAACCAAGAATATCGGGTCGGTCTGGGCGCCGGAGCTGTGCAAGCATAATGGCCGCTATTTCCTCTACATTCCGACCAAGGGGCCAAACACCAGCTGGGTGATCTGGGCCGACAGGATCGAGGGGCCGTGGAGCGAGCCCGTAGACCTCAAGCTGCCCAACCATATCGATCCCGGCCATGCGGTGGGTGAGGATGGGTCGCGCTGGCTGTTCCTGTCCGGCGGCGACCGCGTGCGCCTGTCCGACGACGGCCTCAGCCGCATCGGTGAGCCGGAGCATGTCTATGACCCGTGGCGTTATCCCAAGGACTGGATCGTCGAGGGCTTCGCGCCCGAGGGGCCGAAGATCACCCGGCACAATGGCTGGTTCTACATGATCACCGCCGTCGGCGGGACGGCGGGGCCGCCGACCGGGCATATGGTCATCGCCGCGCGCTCCCGCTCGATCCACGGGCCGTGGGAGAATTGCCCGCACAACCCGCTGGTCCGCACCACCTCGCTCCAGGAGAAATGGTGGTCGCGCGGCCATGCGACGCTGGTCGAGGGGCCGGGCGGCGACTGGTGGAGCGTCTATCACGGCTATGAAAACGGCTATTGGACGCTGGGGCGGCAGGCATTGCTCGATCCGATCGAATGGACCGATGACGGCTGGTTGCGGATGAAGGGCGGCGACCTGTCGCAGCCGCTTCCCAAGCCCAAGGGCGGGACGAAGAGCGGCCCGCACGGCATGAAGCTGTCGGACGATTTTTCGACGCTGGACATCGGGCCGAAATGGAATTTCTTCCGCCCCGCCCCCGATGAACGGTCGCGCGCGCGGGTCGCGAACAATGCCCTGCACCTCGACGCACGCGGCACCGCGCCGTCCAGCTCGTCGCCGCTGCTGCTGATCGCCGGCGACCCGGCCTATCGTTTCGAATGCGATATCGAGATCGCACCGGGCGGTACTGCGGGCCTGATCCTGTTCTACGACGACAAGCTCTATTGCGGCCTGGGCTTCGACGAGAAGCGCTTCGTCACGCACCAATATGGCATCGAACGCGGCCGGCCCGCCAATCCGCATGGGCGCAAGCTGCGGATGCGGGTAACCAACGACCGCCACATCGTGACCTATGACACCAGCGGCGATGGCGGAACGACATGGCACCGTTTCGACCGCGGCATGGAGGTGTCGGGATACCACCACAATGTCCGTGGCGGCTTCCTGATGCTGCGCCCCGGCCTCTATTCAGCCGGGGCAGGCACCGCCCGGTTCAGCAATTTCCGGTTCGAAGCGCTCAGCTGACCCGGCTCATTCCACCAGGATCGGGCCGGTCGGGGTGATCTCCGCCTCAATCGCCATCCGCACCACTTCGGCCAGCGTGCGCACGCCCAGCTTGACCATCAGGTTGGCGCGATAGCTCTCGACCGTCCGGAACGACAAGTCGAGCCGCCGCGCGGTCATCTTGGCGGACTGGCCCATCATCATGCCGTACACGACGTCCATCTCGCGCGGCGTCAGCGGCGCAAAGCGCGCGCGCGCCGCGTCCAGCTTTTCGCGCGTCGCCGCGACCGCCATCCTGCGCACCTGCGCGATCTCGATACACTCTTTCAGCGTGTCGAGCTGGACGGGCTTCTCGACGAAATCCACGACGCCCGTCCGCAACGCCGCAACCGCGGTCGCGATGCTCCCGGTCCCGGTCAGCATCACCACGACATGGCGGCTGCTGCGATCCACCAGCGCGGTGTGGACCTGCATCCCGTTCATCCCCGGCATGGTCAGGTCGAGCACGACGCAGCCCGGTGCCAGATCGGCCTGCACCGCCAGAAATGCCTCGCCGCTGTCAAAGCCCTGCACCGCATAGCCCGCTTCCTCGAGTGCATCGGCAAGCTCGTGGCGCAGATCGGTATCGTCATCGACCAGATAGACCGGGTCGGCGGGAATGGCGTCGGGGTCGGTCATGTGAGCCTCCACGGATGCGACAGCGGGAAGGTCAGCGTCAGCGTGGCCCCCACCGCGTCGGAATTATTGGCTAGATTGATGGTGCCACCGATTTCATCAACGATCTGGCGACAGATGAACAGGCCAAGCCCGGTGCCCTTGCCGGACGGCTTGGAGGTGCTGAAGGCGTCGAACGGCGAATATGCCAGATCATCGACCAGCCCGCTGCCATCGTCGCGGATCGCGACCGCGACATGCTTGGCGGACCTGGTGATCTCGATCCCGATCGTTCCGGCGGTTATCTGCTCGGTACGCGCCTGCTCGATCGCGTCGGCTGCGTTTTGCAGGGCATTGACGATGATCTGTTCGATCCCGATGCGCGGCAACATCATCGGCTCGACCCCGGCACCCCCGGTAATGATCAGCTCGATCCCGCGATTTTGCAGCACCGGACGCATGAACCGCGCGGCATCGTGGATCGCCTGGACCAGATCGGTCTGTTCGCGATCGCCGCGCTCTTCGCGGGCATAGGCCGATGTCCGCTCGATGATCGCCGAGGCACGCGCCACCTGCTCCAGGATGCGCGCGAACTTCTCGCGCGCGCGCCCGACCGCCGGGGGATCGCGCTGCAGCATCGTCGCGCCATTTTCCGCCGCGAGCGAGATGGTGAACAGTGGCTGACGCAACTCATGGCTCAGTGCCGACGCCATGCCGCCCAGTTCGATCAGCCGGGCGTTATGCAGCATCTTGGTCTGCATCGCCTGCGACGCGCGCAGGCGCACAAGGCAGCCGAACCGCCACTCCTCCGCCTCCACGTCATAGTCATGCGCCAGCAACAGGAACCAGTGCTGGCTGTCCGCACCGGCAAGGCGCAGTTCGGCCATGATGTCGTTGGTGCCGCGCAGCGGAAGCAGCGCGCTGCGGTCGGCCGGGTTGAACGGCACCACCCGCTGACAGACCCCGGCACCCGGCGTCAGCTCGACAAAGCGCAGCGCCGCGTCCTCGATCCGCAGGCCGCTGAGCAGCCGCAGGTCGATCGCGGTGCGCAGTTCGTCAACGGTTCGCGCCAGCCGCTCGCGCTCCTCGTCCGCATCGAGATAATCGTCGGTCGCCTGGCGCAGCATGCCGAGCACCGCATTGGATTCGATGAACGGTGCCTCGCCACGCGGAAACCGCTGTCGCGCGGCAAAGCCCTGCACCGCTTCATCCCACAGCTTCATCGACCGGCCCAGCGCGCGGCGAAATCCGAACAGCACCAGCTCTGCCAGCACCAGATAGGCCATCAACGGCAACAGGCCGGTAAAGATGGTCCCAAAGCTCTCAACGACCAGCGCGCGAGGCGACACCAGCACGGTCTTGTCGCCAAAGCGATCGGCGATCACGCAGACGCGCAGCCAATAGAGAAAGGTATTGCGATCGTCCGGCCCGCCCTGATCGCCGCGATCGGTCCGGGTGCATCCCAGCTGCTTGGCCCCGGCCGCGATGTCGCGGGTCGGAACGACGATCAGCGGCAGTTGGACCGCCGACCCGGCGACGCGGATGTGCGACGGCAATGGCCGGTCGGGCGCGGTCGCGCGCGCATCGACCACCACGGTATGAATCTGATCCTCGACGATCGTTAGCCGCTCGCGGACATTGGTCAGGCTGCCGATCAGGAACAGGGTCGCGGCACCCGATACGGCGAGCGATACGATGGCGTTGAGCGACAGCTGCAGCGACAGCATTCGCGCGCGCTCCAGTCCCAGCCCCGACGCACGGCGGACGACCAGCAGGGTGACGATCTCGGCAATCCCCGCCAGGGTCACCTCGCACAGGATCTTGCGCAGCAGGACGACGGCGGTGATCTCCATCGGACTGTTCAGGCTGAACCGAAACAAGAGCACCGCCGTCGCTGTGCCGAAGATGAGTTGGTAGAACAGGGTAACGGTCGAAAAACTCATCTGGCGCGGGCGGGACCAGGCGACCGCC
>NZ_LSJM01000092.1 GCF_001557215.1 Sphingomonas sp. CCH9-E2
AACCCGGCAACCGCCTCGCGCAGCGGCGTTGCCTCGAACGAGAGCATGGCTCCCGGCCAGGCGGTGTCGGCGGGATCGGCGGCGACCGGCGGCGAAGGCGCCTTGCCAGGTGCATAGACCGATGCTTGGCCCGGCACGAGCATCCGGCCCGGCGCGCCGCGTGCGATCACCGGGTCGGGACGGACCTCGACCGAACCGCGCAACAGGACGACGCGGACAAGCCCCGGGCGGAGCGCGACGTCGAAGATCGTCCCATGCGCGATGACCGTCCCGCCGTCCGCGCGCACCGCGAACGGCCGAGCGCTATCATGCGCGACATCGAACCGCGCACGTCCCTTGAGAAGCTCGAGCTGGCGCTGGGACGCACTATAGGCGACCCGCACGGCGCTGCCCCGATCGAGCGTGACCCGCGAGCCGTCCGCCAGCGTCACGGTCCGAACCGCATCGGCGTTGCTGGCATAAGCGACCGGCGCCGCTGCCGGGTCCGGTTGCATGCCGACCCGCAGCAACAGGCCGCTGCC
>NZ_LSJM01000093.1 GCF_001557215.1 Sphingomonas sp. CCH9-E2
GGGCAGGGGGAGCGCACTGCCTTTCGGCGCAAGGCCGATTATGGCCATTATCTCGATCGGCTCGCCAAGTTCCCGGAAACGAACGATGTTTTGATCGACATCACGGCGCAGGCGGTGAAGGGCGGCTATATCCAGCCCTGTGTCAGCCTGGTGGGGTTCGAACAGACGATCACCGGCGTGATCCAACAGGATGCGAACAAGTCGCGCTTTTACGCGCCATTCACCCGTAAACGCCCTGTCGATGCCACAGAGGCAGAGTGGACAGCGTTGCAGGAACGCGCGCGCAAGATGGTGATCGAGGTGATCAACCCGGCCTATGCCAAGGCGGCGGCGTTCTACCGCACCAGCTATGCCCCCAAATGCGCCAAGGCGGTCGGCGTGTCGGCGCAGCCAGATGGCGCGCGATACTATGCCTTCCGCATCCGCCAGCTGACCACGACCGACCTATCGGCGGAGCAGATCCACAAGATCGGGCTGGACGAGGTCGCCCGCATCCGCTCCGAGATGGCGGCGGTGGCGAAGAAGGCGGGCTTCGCGACGCGCGAGGCGTTCGTCGCCGAGCTGCGCACCAACCCCAAATATTACGCCAAAACGTCCGAGGAGCTGATGGCCGCCGCCGCGGTGCAGGCCAAGGACATCGACGGCAAGATGCCGGGCTTCTTCAACCGCATGGCGCGGCTGCCCTATGGTCTCAAGCGCATCCCGGCGGAGACGGCGGAGGGGACGACCACCGCCTATTACGGTCCGGGCAATCCCGAGCTGGGGCTGGCGGGGCATTATTACGTCAACACCTCGAAGCTCGACCAGCGCCCGCTCTATGAGCTGCCCGCGCTGACCGCGCATGAAGCGGTGCCGGGGCACCACCACCAGATCGCGCTGCAGCAGGAACTGGAGACGTCGAAATTTCGCCGCTACCTCGCCAATTTCACCGCCTTTACGGAAGGCTGGGGCCTCTATTCCGAGCGGATCGGGATCGAGATGGGGATTTACGACACGCCCGAAAAGGAAATGGGGCGGCTGTCTTACGAGATGTGGCGCGCCTGTCGGCTGGTGGTCGACACCGGCATCCATGCCAAGGGCTGGACCAAGGAACAGGCGGTCCAGTTCATGCTCGACAACACCGCGCTGTCGGCGGCGAATATCGATGCCGAGGTGAACCGCTATATCAGCTGGCCGGGGCAGGCGCTGGGCTACAAGCTGGGCGAGATCAAGATCCGCGAACTGCGCGCGCGGGCGGAGAAGGCGCTGGGGGTCGAGTTCGACGTCAAGCGCTTCCACGACGCGGTGCTGGAGCAAGGCGCGGTGCCGCTGGATGTGCTGGATGCGCAGATCGACGCGTTCATCGCGGCGGAGAAGGCGCGGGTCGGCAAGGCGGGGTGAAGGTCCGGCAAACGCTTCCTTAACCCTGGCCTGTCATCCCTTTGCCCCAAATCCCGCAGCCTGTGCGGGGATGCGGAGCGTGATGATGAGCCGTCGGGCCAATGGTTTTGCCGTCCTGCTGATGCCGCTGGCGCTTGCCGCCTGTGGCGGGGGCGAGGCGGGCAATGTCGATGCGCTCGACAATGAGATTGGCGGCAATTCGACCGATCCGGCGCTGATGGGCGCGCTGCAGGACCAGATCATGGTCGATCCGCAGCTCGCCCAGCAATCGAACAAGGACGCGATCCGCCCGCCGGGCCAGCCCTATTCCGCGCCGATCCCGTCGGACACCGTCGCCGCAGCCAAGGCCGCGATGCCGGCCGAGGGTGAATTGCTCAAGGCCCCGGCTCCGGTCGAGGGCAAGTGCGACGCGTGCGATGCGCAGGACAAGTCGGTGACGCTGGGCGGCCTCGCGGCAGGCCAGAAGGACCGCCGCACCGCCGACTGCGCGGCGAAGCTGAGCTACTCCGCCAGCTGGGCCGCCCGCCTCCCCGCCGACATGCCGCTGCATCCGCAGGCCCGCGTGACCGAGGCAGCGGGCGCCGAAGGCGGCCAATGCGGCCTGCGCGTCGTCAGCTTCTCGACCCCGCAACCGCTGCAGACGATGATCGACTGGTATTACACCCGCGCCGTCCGTGGCGGCTATTCGGCCGAACATCAGCTGAAGGACGGCCAGCATGTGCTGGGCGGCACGCGCGCGAAGGACGATGCCGCATATGTCGTGTTCCTGTCCGCGCGCGGCGACGGCGGGACGGAGATCGATCTGATCGCGAACAGGGGCAATTAGGCAAATCGGTCCGTCGGGAGACGACCCCGTTGCGGACGTAGAAGCGTCAGGTCTGCAAGGCTTGGAGAGTTGCTGCGGCGGCGGCCCGCACACGGCTCATTAGCGGGTCAGCAATGATGTCTTGCGGAGCTCTGCCGGAGTCTATCCGGCGCAGCAACGTTCCGATCAAAACGAGTTGGCTATCGATTTGCTCGCCAAGCCCGGTTGAGTTTCTTTCTAAGGCATAGCCAAGACCGCTGTCGTCGAAAAGAATGCACTGCACTTCGACGAACGACGAGACTTCCTTTCCAGCGCTGCCATCCGAGAGCCATAGCCGGACCTGCTCACGTTCGTCAGACAGCTCTTCAAGCGCCCATCGCACATGCTCGATATTCACATTCGCGGCCATGCTGTGAGTGTGCCCAAACAGGCTGGATACAGCAATGTCCGCTTCCCACCCAATGCGGCTATTGATGCTCCGGCGACCTACGCCGCCTCCAGCAATCTTCCGGCCTGCGCCCTCGCCTCATCCGTCACCTGCGCGCCCGACAGCATTCGCGCAATTTCCTCCCGCCGCTCGTCTTCGCTGAGCTGGCGCACGCCGGTGCGGGTGACGGTGCCGTCGTGGCTCTTGGCGATCAGCAGGTGTGCCGCGCCGCGGGCTGCGACCTGAGGGCTGTGGGTGACGACGAGCAATTGTGCGCCAGTCGAGAGGCGCGCGAGGCGTTCGCCGATCGCGCTGGCGACGGCGCCGCCGACGCCGCGGTCGATTTCGTCGAAGATCAGCGTGCGTGCGCCACCTTCCTCCGCCAGCGCCACCTTGAGCGCGAGGATGAAGCGCGACAGCTCGCCGCCTGACGCGATCTTGATCAGCGGCGCGAAGGGGGCGCCGGGGTTGGTCGAAACCTCGAACTCCACGCGGTCGCGGCCCGATGCCGACCATAAATCGCGCGGCAGCGGTTCGACGGTGGTGCGGAAGCGGGCGGCGTCGAGCTTGAGCGGAGCGAGCTCGGCGGCGACCGCCGCATCGAGCCGCGC
>NZ_LSJM01000094.1 GCF_001557215.1 Sphingomonas sp. CCH9-E2
GTCGGGAGTGGAGCTTTCATGCCCCTCTCCCAACCCTCTCCCCGCGAGCGGAGAGAGGGCTATTTTGCTTTACGCGAACGTCTTGCCGAACGCGGCGAGCGCATCCTTTAGCTTCGCCTTGGTGTCGTCGCTCAGATCCTTGCTGTCGCGGATCGCGGCGAGGATGTCGGCGTGCTTGCTGCGCATTTCGGCGAGCATCGCGGCCTCGTAGCGGACGACGTCGGTCACCGCGACGCTGTCGAGATAGCCGTTGGTGCCGGCGAAGATCGACACGGTCTGCTCTTCGAATGGCAGCGGCGAGAACTGCGGCTGCTTCAGCAGCTCGGTCAGGCGCGCACCGCGGTTGAGCAGCTTTTGCGTCGAGGCGTCGAGATCCGAACCGAACTGCGCGAACGCGGCCATTTCGCGATACTGGGCGAGCTCGAGCTTGATCGAGCCCGACACCTTCTTCATCGCCTTGGTCTGTGCCGACGAACCCACGCGCGACACCGACAGACCGACGTTGATCGCCGGGCGGATGCCCGCGAAGAACAGGTCGGTTTCAAGGAAGATCTGGCCGTCGGTGATCGAGATCACGTTGGTCGGGATATAGGCCGACACGTCGCCCGCCTGCGTCTCGATGATCGGCAGCGCGGTCAGCGAGCCCGAGCCATTGGCTTCGTTGAGCTTCGCGGCGCGCTCCAGCAGGCGGCTGTGGAGGTAGAAGACGTCGCCCGGATAGGCTTCGCGGCCCGGCGGGCGGCGCAGCAGCAGCGACATCTGACGATAGGCGACGGCCTGCTTCGACAGATCGTCATAGACGATCACGGCGTGCATGCCGTTGTCGCGGAAATATTCGCCCATCGCGCAGCCGGTGTAGGGCGCGAGGAACTGCAGCGGAGCGGGGTCCGATGCGGTCGCGGCGACCACGATCGAGTACTCCATCGCGCCATTTTCTTCGAGCGTGCGGACGAGCTGTGCGACGGTCGAGCGCTTCTGGCCGACGGCGACATACACGCAATAGAGCTTCTTGCTCTCGTCGGTGCCGGCGTTGACGGTCTTCTGGTTGATGAAGGTGTCGATCGCGACGGCCGACTTGCCGGTCTGACGGTCGCCGATGATCAGCTCGCGCTGGCCGCGGCCGACGGGGACGAGCGCGTCGATCGCCTTGAGGCCGGTCTGCACCGGCTCATGCACCGACTTGCGCGGGATGATGCCCGGCGCCTTCACTTCGACGCGCGAACGCTGGTCGGAGACGATCGGGCCCTTGCCGTCGATCGGGTTGCCAAGGCCGTCCACGACGCGGCCGAGCAGGCCCTTGCCGACGGGCACGTCGACGATGGTGCCGGTGCGCTTGACGGTGTCGCCTTCCTTGATCTCCGAGTCCGAGCCGAAGATCACGATACCGACGTTATCCGCTTCGAGGTTCAGCGCCATGCCCTGAACGCCATTGGCGAATTCGACCATTTCGCCCGCCTGGACATTGTCGAGGCCGTGGACGCGCGCGATGCCGTCACCCACGCTCAGTACCTGGCCGGTCTCGCTGACCTCTGCCTCGGTGCCGAAATTGGCGATCTGGTCCTTGATGACCTTGGAGATTTCTGCGGCGCGGATATCCATGGTTCTAGCTTTCAGCCTTTCATCGCATGCGCGAGGGAATTGAGACGGGTCTTGATCGAGCTGTCGATCATCTGGGAGCCGATCTTCACGACCAGCCCGCCAAGGAGCGAGGGATCGACCGACAGGTCGACAGTGACGTCGCGGCCGACGCGGGTGCGCAGCTGCGTCTTCAGTTCAGCGACCTGCGCCGCGTCGAGCGGGTGCGCCGACACGACTTCGGCGGTCACTTCGCCGCGATGGCGCGCGGCCAGCGTGCGGAAGTCGCGGATCATGCCGGGCAGCGCCGACAGGCGGCGATTCTGGGCCAGCACGCCAACGAAGCGGATGGTGAGCGGATCGAGCTTCATCGCGCCCGCCGCCGCAGCGACGCCGCGCGCCGCTTCGTCGCGACCGAGCAGCGGGCTCTTGGTCAGCGCCGCAAAGTCGGCCGATTCGGTCAGCGCTTGGCGGACCGTGGCGAGGCTCGATTCGACCGTCGCGATCGAACCGCTCTCGCGCGCCAGATCGAACAGCGCAGTCGCATAACGACCGCTTAAGCTGGCTTGGATACCGCCGGAATTATCCACGGACGCGTGTTTCCTCTTGGACTCTAGAATGGCCCCATGGGGATTCGGGGGTGTGCCGGTGCGGCACCCCCGATGGGTTGGCGCGCGCCTAGCAAAGGGGTGGCCCGGATGCAACCTGTGTGACCGTGCGATGACGGCGGCGGGTGCTCAGCGGGCTTGCCGCAGATCGCGCCGGGTGCGAAACAACGGCGTACTGAGATTGCTCAGGGGGAAATGCCATGCTTCCGTTGCCGATCCGCGCCGGACTCGCCGTTGCCGCCGCCAGCCTGTTTGCGACCGCCGCTTATGCCGAAAGCGTGCGCATGACCGGACGCTTCGCAGCGCCCTATCGCGACGCCGCGATGCTCGATTCGCTGCGGGTCGGGCGGATCGGGGGCGAGGACGGGATGCAGCTCGCGCTGGCCATCGAACGCGCATTGGGGCGGCCGGATATCGAGGGGCGGACTCATTTCGAGCTGATTGGCGGACCCGGCGGCGATGCCGACGGCCTGCTCAACGGCAATGTCGTCACCGGCGTTCAGGAAACGCGGTTCAAGCGCAAGGAGAAGGAGTGTGTCGAGCGCGAGGGCGGCAAACGCGACGGCAAATGCCTGCGCGAGGAAGAAGTCGAAAAGGATTGCACCCGGCGCATCATCAATGTGAATGCCGATCTGCGCATCACCGATGCGCGGGCGCGCGTCGTCTATGGCGTGTCGCGTCCGCGCCGCGATGAAACCAGCTGGTGCCGCGGCCAGGACCCGGCGCGCACGACCGAAGAGGCGATTCGCGGGATGATCATCGACATCGCCGAATCCGTCCGCAGCGACATCGTTCCGTCGGTCGAACTCTATTCGATCCGCTTTCGCGAAAGCACGCGCGGCCTGCCCAAGCCGCTCGAGCGTCCGTTCAAGGATATCGTCAAGCAGACGCAGCGTGACCTGCCCGCCGCCTGCGCAGCCTGGGCGGCGATGGACACGCAGGCGCCGAACCATCCGTCGATCACCTTCGACCTTGGCCTGTGCGCCGAATCGGCAGGCGAATTCGACAAGGCGCTGGCGCTGTATCGCCGCGCTGCGCCGCTGATCGGGCGTGGCGGGAACGAGGCGACAATCGGTGCCGACCGGGTCGCGCGGCTGATCGCCGGGCGTGCGGATGAACTGGCACGGGAGCGCGGGCGTAGGCCGACGCGGCGGTAAGGGCGCTCGATTTCGCATGGAAGTGCGTTAGCATCGCCCCATGAAATCGCTTCTTATGGCCGGCCTGGTCGCCGCTATCGTCACCCCCGCCGTCGCCCAGAGCCGCTTTCGCGTGGGATTGGTCGAGTTCACCGCCGCGCTGCCGGCGGGCTATTGTTCTGCGACGGAAGGCAAGGCTGCTGCTGTCGCGCAAATGCTGGCGAGTGCGGACAATCGCAACGTCACGCATCTGACCGCGTTATCGTGCGACGCGGACAAGGCGTGGAAGGACTATTTCATCCTCAAGACGCCGAACGAACTGCTGGCCGTCCGCACCAATACCGCCGAATTTCAGCGAGCCGTAGGGCCGGCGCTGAAAGCGGCCTCCTCGGCTAAGGATGTGGAAGAGGCGAGCACCAACCTGTCGCGCACCATGGGCAGCCCGGTTCAGGTCAAGGGCGAGGTGCTCGGCTATGGCCAGGACGCCCACTGCCTGTATCTCGGCGCGGTCCTCGACATGGTCGCACCGGAGCGGGGAATCAAATATACGCTGGCGATGAGCGGGTGCATGACCGTCGTGTCGGGCAAGGTCGTGACGATCTATCGATATGCGCCCGGCACGACCGATGCCGATATCCGCGCACTGATGCCGTCGGTGCTGGCGTTCGCAAAGGCGATCAAGCCGGTCTCCGCCAACTGATCCGCTCCCCCCGGCCGGGCCGGGAGGAGCGGGGATCGGTTAGCCGCGACGCTGGCCCTGGCCGCCGCCGCTGCGCTGGCCGCCGGTGGCGCCAGCGGGACGCGGGGTGAACTTCTTCTTGCGCGGGCCGTAGAAGCGCGGCTTGTCGCCGGCCGCTGCGCCTTCGCCACCGCGTGGGGCGGTGCCGAGTGTTTCGCGGCGCTCACCCGCCGGATTGCCGCGCGGGCCGCGGTCGCGCTGGGCGGCGCGGTGATGCGCGTTGCGGTCCTGCATCGTGCGGCCGTTGCGGCCGTTGATCTCGTCGCGGCTCATCGGGATCGGGCCGCGGCTCGACTTGATCCGGGCGGATTCGGCGAGGAAGTCCTCGGGCAGCGGCTGGATCGTCACCTTCTGACGGATCAGCTTTTCGATGTCGCGCAGATACGGCCGCTCGTCATCGGCGCAGTAGCTGATGGCGATGCCGGTCGCGCCGGCACGCGCGGTGCGGCCGATGCGGTGGACATATTGGTCGGGCACATTGGGCAGTTCGAAGTTGAACACATGGCTCACTCCAGACACGTCGATGCCGCGCGCGGCGATGTCGGTCGCGACCAGGATCTTGACCTTGCCCGACTTGAACTCGCCCAGCGCACGCTCACGCTGCGGCTGGCTCTTGTTGCCGTGGATCGCGTTCGCCGCGATTCCGCTCGCCGCCAGCAGCTTCACGACGCGGTCGGCGCCATGCTTGGTGCGGGTGAAGACCAAAGCGCGGTCGATGCTCGCGTCGCGCAGCGCGATCGTCAGCAGCGACTGTTTCTCGCTCTGGTTGACGTGAGTCACGAACTGCTCGACCCGCTCGGCAGTGGTGGCGACGGGGGTCACCTTAACCTCGACCGGATCCTTGATGAACTGGGTCGCGAGGTCGCGGATCGACTTGGGCATGGTGGCCGAGAAGAACAGGGTCTGGCGCTTGCTGGGCAGCTCACGGACGATGCGCTTCAATGCGTGGATGAAACCCAGGTCCATCATCTGGTCGGCCTCGTCCAGCACCAGGATCTCGATGCCGAGCAGGATGGCGTAGCATTGCTCGATCAGGTCGACGAGGCGGCCGGGGGTCGCGACGACGATGTCGACACCGCGGGCCAGGTCGGTCTTGTTCTTGTGGATCGACGTGCCGCCGAACACGGTCGCGACGCTGAGCTTGGTGCCCTTGCTATAGTCGCGGGCGCTCTGCGCGATCTGGCTGGCCAGTTCGCGGGTCGGGGCGAGGACGAGCATGCGGCACCCACGCGGCTGCGCGCGCTTGTTCGACGCGACGAGCCGCTCGATCGAGGGGAGCATGAACGCGGCGGTCTTGCCGGTGCCGGTCTGTGCGATGCCGAGCAGGTCGCGCCCTTCGAGCAGCGCGGGGATCGACTGCGCCTGGATCGGGGTCGCGGTGGTGTACCCCTTTGCCGACAGCGCAGCCAGCGTGGTCTCGGACAGGCCGAGGGTCTTGAATTCAGTCATGGAGTCTCTTTGCATAACGGCCAGCGCGCATGCGGAATGCGCGCGCGCAGGCGGGTCAAAAAATTGACGACCCGCGTGATTTGGGAAGCCGAGCAATCAACCGAGGCGGAGCCAGGGGCCGGATGGTCACCGGAACCCGATCACGCTGCATAACGCCTCGCTGCGCCGCGATATGGCAGCAGCGTTGACATAAGTCAAGGTCAGGGGCGTCGTGACGCGTCGATCAGGTCGGCAGGATGCGCGCGTCGAGCATGGCCGCCAGTGCGGCGGCATCCGCCGCGACCCCCGCCTCGGTCACATAGCCGGTGACGAGCGCTGCCGGGGTGATGTCAAAGGCAGGGTTGCGCACGGGAGCGCTTGTGACCCGCAGCTTCTGGCCGCCCTCACCGACAACAAACGCGACCTCTTCGCTATTGCGCTCCTCGATCGGGACGCCGGCCCCGGTCGGGGTCGCCGGGTCATAGGTCGATGATGGCAGCGCCACGTAGAAGGGCACGCCGTGCGCCTGTGCGGCCAGCGCCTTCAGATAGGTGCCGATCTTGTTGCAGACATCGCCATTGGCGGTCACCCGGTCGGTGCCGACGATGACCATGTCGACCTCACCGCGTTGCATGAGCAAGCCCCCGGCATTGTCGACGATATAGCTGTGCGGCACGCCATGTGCGGCGAGTTCGAAGGCGGTGAGCGCGCCCTGGTTGCGCGGACGCGTTTCGTCCACCCACACGTGCAGCGCGATGCCCTCGTCATGCGCGCGGTAAAGCGGCGCGGTCGCCGTGCCCCAGTCGACCGTGGCCAGCCAGCCGGCATTGCAATGGGTGAGGATGTTGACCGGTGCCCCACCCTTGCGCGCGGCGATGTCGCGAATGATGCCGAGCCCGGCTTCGCCGATCGCGCGGTTCATCGCCACATCTTCGTCGCAGATGCGCGCCGCTTCGTCATGCGCAGCGGCGGCACGCTGCGCGGGCGGCAGCGGGGAGACGGCACGGCGCACGCGGTCCAGCGCCCAGAGCAGGTTGACCGCAGTCGGACGGGTGTTGCGCAGCCGATCGAAGCTGGCGACCAGACCGGCGTCGGAGGGGGCGGCCTTGAGCCCGAAGGCCAGGCCATAGGCCGCGACCGCCCCGATCATCGGTGCACCACGGGTCGCCATGTCGGCGATCGCGGTGGCGGCATCCTCGACGCTGCGCAGTACCATGCGCTCGACCGTCCAGGGCAGCAGACGCTGATCGAAGATACCGACCGACCACCCATCCGGCTCGACCCAGATCGAGCGGGTGGTGACGCCGTCGATCCTCATGCGAACGCTCCTTCCGGCAAAATTGCGTTGAAGCCCTCGGCCACCGGATAGGGCGATGCCAGCGGCGCAGCATCGCGGGCCAGCAACGTCACCATCAGCCCCGCCGAGGCCGCTGCATCCAGTTCCGCAGCGACATCGGAAAGGAACAGGATTTCGCCCGGCGGAACGCCGATGGCGTCGGCGACGGCGGCATAGGAAGCGGCCTCCTTCTTCCCGCCGATGGCGGTGTCGAAATAGCCGGAAAACAGGGGCGTGAGGTCGCCATCGGCGGTATGGCCGAAGATCAATTTCTGCGCGGCGACCGAGCCGGAGGAATAGACGTAGAGCTTAATCCCGCGCGCATGCCAGCGCTTCAGCCCCGCAACCGCGTCTGGATAGACATGGCCCTGAAGCGCGCCCGTGGCATAGCCATTTGCCCAGATCAGCCCCTGCAGCGCCTTGAGCGGCGCGATCTTGCGATCGGCATCGTGCCATTCGAGCAGCAGCGCCGTGCAGCCAGCGGTGTCGAGCGCGGGCACCCCGGCTTCGGCGCGCACGGCGTCGAGGATCGCCGCCATATCCGGCCTGGCCGCGTGCGCCGCGACATAGGCCGCCAGCCGCGCCCGGCTATAGGGAAACAGCACGTCATGGACGAACGCGATGCTCGACGTGGTTCCTTCGATATCGGTGACGATCGCGCTGGGCGTCACGCGGCGATGCCTTGATAGAGCGGGATGGCGTCGGCGATCGGATCGCCGGTGAACTGCGCCACCCAACCGTCGGGCAAGGTGAACAGCCGGATCACGGTAAAGCTCGGCCGTTCCCCCGTGTCGAACCAATGGTGCGTGCCGGCCGGTACCGCGATGAGATCGCCCGCCGTGCATTCCAGCGCATGGACCAGCCCGCCGGCATGGATGTAAAACAGGCCAGCGCCTTCGACGAAAAAGCGCACCTCATCGTCATGGTGGATATGTTCGGCCAGAAACCTGGCGCGCAGTTCGGCGCGCTGGGGATGGTCGGGGTCGAGCCGCAGCACGTCGCAGCTCTGATAACCGCCGCGGGCCTTCAGCGCGTCGATGTCATCGGCATAGGCTGCGAGAATATCGGCATCGCTAGACGCAGCCGCCAGCGGCGCCTTTGGCACCCAGCGCTCCAGCAGGATGCCGTGCGGGGCCAGCGCTGCGGCGATGGCGGCATCATCGGAAAGCTGCTGGCGCACGGCATACGGCGCGGCGTCGTCATACTGGGTCAGGCTGGTCATCGCTTGGCACCTTCGCGCTTCAGTTCCTCCCACGCGCAGGTGAGCAGGAACTCGATGGCTTCGATCATATTTTCGGCAGCGTCCATCGTCGGGCCCCAGCCATAAAGCCCATGGCCGCGGATGTAGAAGGCCGGGACGATCGGGCGTTGCGCCGCAAGCACGGGCCGCAGCTGCTGCGCCAAGGCGGTCATGTCCTGGCTGTTGTCGACGATCGGGATCGCGATGCTGGTGTCGTGGGTGTCGGTGCCGGGAAAGATCTTGAGCAATTCATAGCCGCTCAGGACGATCGCGTCGCCCAGCGCGCGGCTGAGCACGGTGCCGGAGACCGAATGGGTGTGCAGCACCGCCCCCGCGCCGGGGTCGCATTCATAGACCAGGCAGTGGAGCAAGGTCTCGGCGGAGGGGCGCTTGGCATCGAGCGGGCGGCCGGTCGCATCGACGCGCATCACTCCGTCGGGCGTCAGCCGTCCCTTGTGCGCGCCGGACACGGTTACGGCGATGCTGCCATCGGCGAGCCGGATCGAATAGTTGCCGGCGGTGGCGGGGGCGAGGCCGCGGGCATCGAGGCGGCGACCCGTCTCGACGATCAGCGCGGCGGCAGCGGCGGCATCATCCATCACGACAGGCTCTTTCGAAACGCGCCCAGACGTTCGACCGCGGCATCCAGCGTGTCAGCGCCCTTCGCGAAACAGAGGCGGACATAGCCCGTCAGCGGCGCCCGGGCATAGAAGGAACTGATCGGGATCGCCGCGACGCCGGCCTCGGGGATCGACCGCTCGCAGAAGCTCTGGTCGTCCAGCGCGATCCCCGACGCGGCGAGATCGATCGTCACGAACCAGGTCGCGGCACTGGGCAGCACGGCATAGCCCGCATCCTGCAGCCCGGCGATCAGGCGGGCCCGGCCCGGCTGATAGCGCGCGCGGTGCGCGGCGTGCCAGGCGGCGGGAAGGTCCAGCCCCTCCGCCACCGCCCATTGCAGCATCGGCGGGGTGGTGAAGGTCAGGAACTGGTGGCTGGCCCCGATCTGCGCGATCAGCTCCGGCGCGGCGCAGGCCCAGCCGACCTTCCACCCGGTCAGCGAAAAAATCTTGCCCGCCGACCCGATCTTGACCGTGTGGTCGCGCAGGCCGGGAATGGCGAGCGGCGAGACATGGCCGGCGCCGTCGAACTGCATCGCCTCCCACACCTCATCGCACAGCAGGATCACGCCGTGCCGCTGCGCCCAGGTCGCGATGGCCTCCAGCGTCGCCCGGTCGATCCGGCTGCCCGCCGGATTGTTGGGCGTGTTGAGGATCAACATCCGCGTCCGCGCACTCGTCGCCGCGAACAGCGCGTCGAGCGGCAGCGTCCAGGCCGGCGGGGTCAGATCGACGAACCGCGCAACGCCCCCGGCACGCTGCACCAGCGGGACATAGGCGTCATAGAGCGGCTGGACCAGAATGACCTCATCCCCCGGGCGGACCAGCGCCAGGATCGCGGCCGCCAGCGCCTCTGTCGCGCCGGAGGTGACGAGCACCGCGTCCTCGGCAAGCTCAAGCCCCTGTTCGCGGGCATAAAAGGCCGCGATCGCCTGTCGCAGCCGGGGCAGGCCGCGCATCGGGGGATATTGGTTGCTGTGCCCGCTGAGCGCGGATTGCGCGGCGGCGATCAGCTCGGGCGGCTCGGGCAGGTCGGGAAAGCCCTGTCCAAGGTTGATCGCGCCGCTCGCCGCGGCGGCGCGTGACATGCGTTCGAAGATGGTCGTCGCGGGCGCCGCGAGTCCCTCAATCACCGTCATAAGTCGCGCGCATCCGTGCCGAGCCGAATCCCGTAGGGCTGCGCCGTCATACGCAGACGCGGACCGGTCCGCACCAAGTTTTGCGCGGCGGATGGCGGGGAAAACGGGCGCAGCGCCGAACCGGGCCGCGCGGCGGCGCATGGCCGGATCGGCGGGCGGCGGCGCGGAAGTTTGCACTGGCTTTACGCTGTCGTGCAGTCCGGCACGGTACGGGTGGGGCCGGAGAGGGCTAACGCGAAACTGACGAAGTTACGCGGAACGCGCTGCATCCTGTCAGCTTGCGCCGGGTTGCGGGCGGATGGTGCCGGGGCGGGGCTGACGAAGCTGACAAATATGCGCGTGTGTCAGGCGGGGTGTCAGCTTCGGACCACGGACAGCGCGGGTCCGGCGGCGGGGCGATCGACGGGGTCAAAGAGCGGTCGAAATGCGACCGGGGAATGAGAACATATCGGGTCCAACATTGCAAGCGGGGAAGGGCGCTCCGGCCGGCTGGACGCCCTCGATCGTTCAGGCGCGAGCCCCGTCTGCCATGACTTCAACCGCCGCCCTACGCCACCCGGTAGGTCGCGCAGGCCGAGATGTTGCCATTTCCGAAGGGTCCTCCCACTGCCGGTCCGTTTGCCCAAAGCCGATAGGTCCCGGCCGGGATGGAATAGCGCGTCGCGCCAAGCTTATATTCGGCACCGGTCCCCAGGTTGCGCATGAACAGCCGGGTGTGACCCGACACGTGGACCTGAATCTCGGGCCATCGCAGCGTGATCGTTACCGACTGGGCATTGCCGTAGACGTCCAAAGTGGCGCAGACGGTCTGCAGTTGCGGCAGTGGCGTGGGCGTGGGTTTCGGTTTCGGCGCCGGGGTGGGCTTTGGCTTCGGGCTCGGCGCGGGTGTCGGTTTGGGCGTCGGCCTGATCGTGCCGGAACCAGGCAGGGGGGATGGCCTGGGCATCGGCGTCGGCGTTGTCACGGGCGCATCGACACACCGTCCGGCCACGCGCTTCTTGCAAAGATATGCCCGACCGGCCGGTGGTGACTCGATCATTGCTTGTGGTCGAGGTGCAGGGTCTACAGAAAAGCCCGGCAGCGGCTTGCCGTCCTGCACGCCACCCGTGCAGCGAACCCCGCCGCCGCGATCGACGAGGCATGTTCCGGGCGAGTTCTGCTGAAACTGGCGTCTGATCGACACTTCTGGAGCTTCGAAGCGCGAAGCGCCGGAACCTTGTGTGCGGCGTGTTGCAGGTGGCGCGCCCGTCGGCCCGCCGCTGCCCCGGCCAGCAACCACGAGGCGGGTCGCGGGCCCGCACGTGCCGCAGTGGCGCAGGGCGTTGGCGCGCCCTTCCTCAATCTCGGCATCGGTAGCGCGCATCGTGCACTTCGGTGCGGAACCCGCTGGTACCAAACCGGCAGCTTCCAGTTCGGCAGCATAAGCGGGGCCGTAGGAGGCACGTTCGGCCACGGGCCCGACCGACCGAACCGGGGACATGTAGAGAATGTCCGAACTCACATTGTGCAGCGTGCAATAATAGACACTGAGCGGCGTTTGCGCAGGCGTCGACGGTGTGCCCGCCCATAGCAGCACAAGTGCAGCCAGCAGCATGAAGGCGAATCGGCGCATCGCGTCTCCCGTTCGCTCAGCGCGCGGTTTCGTAAAAGTTTATCGCGACCTTGGCGGAATCCGTAAACGCGGCATAAGTCCGATCACTATCAGCCTGGCTGTAGCCCTGCCTGATCGCATTCAAATACATCCAGTAATAATTATAGGCTCCAGCACAGAGCGAATGGAGCTGAACATCCGGCCCCTTCGAATTCTGCTGGAAGTATTGCTTGTAGTTGTCGACGGTATAGCCCCGGCAGGCTGGATGCCCCGACAGGATATTGGGGCGCGCAGCATAGCCCTTTCCAGCTGGTGCTGCCGAGCCTGCGGGTGCCGAAGGAGCGCCGCCGCCGGATGCGCTGGCAGGGTTTCCGCGAATCGCGCCGAGGATTGACTGCCCGCCCGGAGAGGCTCCGGTCGGGTCCATTGCAATGCCGGTTTCCTTGGTCAGTGCGTTCGTGAGCAGGTTGGCACCCGTCGTCGCCACCATGACCTCTCCGACCCGGCCGAGGGTCGCGAGCAATCCGCCCCCTTTCTTCTTTGCGGGCTCAGGAGGCGCGGGAGGAGCAGCCTGCTGCACAGCGACCTGCTCGGCCCGGTCGGGAGCCGCGGGTGGCGCGATCGGCACCGCCACTTGCAGCGCTTCGCTCGATACGATGGCACCACTCGTCGCCATCAACTGAATGGGGACGGTGGGAACTCCGCCAACCGCGCTTTGCACGAGAATATTCTCGTCCGGTATCCAGCTTTCGCCCTTCCGCTTATGCGTGACGAGTTGATAGCTGGTCGCGTCGATCAGCTTGCGGGTGGTGCGAATCTTGTTGCTCGACGCCGTCGCAACGATGGCGCCGTCCTCAAGGCTATAGCGATATTCGCCTCCGGCTCCGGTGCCCGTCAACGCTCCACTTGCGGGGTCGAGCGTCACGATCTCCTGATAGCTCTCCCCCTTTCGCGACGCATTATGGGTGACGACGAGCGATTTTCCGGGTTCGCGCCAGCGATATTCCGAGACGTAATCCGATTTGCCCGATCGCCACTTCCAGTCGGTGCCTGCCAATTGGACAAACGGCCCCCAGACCTTGGCCAGCTCCGCCTGCTCGGCGCGTTGGGCTGCCTGCGCTGCCGCAATTCGGCCGAGTTGCTCAGGCAATTCGGCTGAGCTGAGCTTACGCCATTCGACGCTTGCGCCCGGCCGGGTCGCGCCGTTCACGGTGATCTCGCTATCGACGAAGATCCGTTCAGGAGTTAGCCTGAGCGTTCGCCGCGTAATCGTCGCGCCGACTGCCTCGGCTTCGATCAGAACGCCTGCGCGCGGCATTTCCAGCACATATTGACGTTGCATTGCGGAGGTCGGCTGCACGGTTACCCGGGTAAGCGACAGTCCATTGGGTGCGAGCCGGACTTCGTCGATTTGCGGCTCCGTTTCGGACCGCGAATAGGTTTCAATGGCGAGGATCTCATTGCGCAGCTTCCAGCGATACTGGATGACGTCGCCGGATTTTTCATCGAGCCATGCAGTTCCTGCGAGCGGTGTCAGCGGACCCCAAATCTGTGAGGCGGCGGGAACGGCAGCTGCCGCAACGGGTCGCTTTCCACCCTTGCGCCGCTGCGCGCTTGCATCATCGGAAGCCATCACAAGATTGGCGCTCGCCACGATCGCGAGCGCGGGTATCCACCGCTTCATTCCAGACTGCCCCCAAGTCTAACCGACCGCGTTTCGCGAATAGCTCGTCTTGCGAAAAGCGCTCTATCTTCCCCGAATCAAAGGCAATTTACACGCGCAATGAAGAGCGAAAGTCAACTGACAGACCTGATATGGGACACGCGATGCGGTTACACCGAGGTTAGATGCGGCTGCGCAGCGCGAGACCCCTCACCCCGCCGCCTTAGCCAACCCCCGCGAAATCTGCAGCGCGGCGTTCAGCCGGGCCTTTGGCGTCGCGAACGCTCGCGCCACGACCAGTTTCATGTCGGGGCGCAGCTTGGCGGTGCCGTCGAGGCGTTCGACATAGGCCATCAGGCCTTCGACGCTGGGGAATTTGTCTTCGTGGAAGGTGACGAGCGCGCCCTTTGGGCCGACGTCGATCTTGGCGATGCAGGCGCGCTTGGCGTTCAGCTTGGCCTCGATCAGGGTGAGGAGGTTTTCGGTCTCCTCGGGCAGCTTGCCGAAGCGGTCGATCATCTCGGCGGCGAATTCGTCGATGCCACGCTTGTCCTCGACCTCGTTCAGGCGGCGGTAGAGGCCCATGCGCAGGTCGAGGTCGGGGACGAAGGTTTCGGGGATGAGGATCGGGGCGTCGACGGTGATCTGCGGCGACAGGTCGCGCGGGCGGGCGTCGTCGCGGATGCCGCCGGCCTTGGCGTCCATGATCGCTTCCTCCAGCATCGACTGGTAGAGTTCGTAGCCGACCTCCTTGATATGCCCGGACTGTTCGTCGCCGAGCAGATTGCCCGCGCCGCGAATGTCGAGATCGTGGCTGGCGAGCTGAAACCCCGCGCCCAGTGAATCGAGGTCGGAGAGGACCTTGAGGCGCTTTTCCGCGCCCTCGGTCATCAGCCGCTGGGGCGCGGTGGTCATATAGGCATAGGCGCGGGTCTTGGCGCGCCCGACGCGACCGCGCAGCTGATAGAGCTGGGCGAGGCCAAAGCGGTCGGCGCGGTTGACGATCATCGTGTTGGCGGACGGGATGTCGAGGCCGGATTCGATGATGGTGGTGGAGACCAGCACCTCATATTTCTTGTCGTAGAAGGCGGACATGCGCTCCTCGACCTCGCTCGCCGCCATCTGGCCGTGGGCGACGACGTAGCGGACTTCGGGCACGTCCTCACGCAGGAACTTCTCGATATCGGGCAGGTCGGCGATGCGCGGGGTGACGAAGAAGCTCTGCCCGCCGCGATAATGTTCGCGCAGCAGGGCTTCGCGCAGGACCACGGGGTCCCACGGCATGACATAGGTGCGGACCGCGAGGCGATCGACCGGCGGGGTCTGGATGACGGAGAGTTCGCGCAGGCCCGACATCGCCATCTGCAGCGTGCGCGGGATCGGCGTGGCGGTGAGGGTGAGCATGTGGACGTCGGTCTTGAGCGCCTTCAGCCGCTCCTTGTGCGTGACGCCGAAGCGCTGTTCCTCGTCCACGATGACGAGGCCGAGGCGCTTGAACTCGACGCCCTTGGCAAGGACGGCGTGGGTGCCGACGACGATGTCGATGGTGCCGGCTTCGAGCCCTTCCTTCGTCGCCTTGGCCTCGGCCGCAGGGACGAGGCGGGAGAGGCGGCCGACCTGGATCGGAAAGCCTTCGAAGCGCTGGACGAAGTTGGTGTAATGCTGGCGCGCGAGGAGCGTGGTGGGGCAGACGACCGCGACCTGCATCCCCGCCATCGCCGCGACGAAGGCGGCGCGCAGGGCCACTTCGGTCTTGCCGAAGCCGACATCGCCGACGACGAGGCGGTCCATCGGCTTGCCGGCGGCGAGATCCTCGAGCACGTCGCCGATGGCGCGGTCCTGATCGTCGGTTTCCTGGAAGGGGAAGCGGTCGACGAAGACGGGGTAGCTGCCGGGATCGGTCTCGGCCACGTCGGCGGGGCGCAGCGCGCGCTTGGCGGCGGTGGCGATGAGTTCACCCGCGATTTCGCGGATGCGCTCCTTCATCTTGGCCTTGCGCCGCTGCCAGGCTTCGCCGCCGAGGCGGTCTAGCGTCGCGGTTTCTTCGGAGGAGCCGTAGCGGGAGAGGACTTCGAGATTTTCGACCGGAACGTAGAGCTTGTCGCCGCCGGCATAGGAGAGGGCGACGCAGTCGTGCGGTGCCTGTTGCACCGGGATTTGCGTGAGCCCTTCGTAGCGGCCGATGCCATGCTCGATATGCACGACGAGGTCGCCGGGGGAGAGGGTGGCGAGTTCGGCGAGGAAGGCGTCGGTCGACTTCTTGCGCTTGTTGCGGCGGACCAGGCGGTCGCCGAGCATGTCCTGTTCGGTCAGCAGCGCGATGTCGGGCGAGGTGAAGCCGTGGTCGAGCGGGAGGACGATGAGGGCGACGGCACCGGTTCCCCTCCCGCTTGCGGGAGGGGTTAGGGGAGGGGCTGTATCCTCGGCGGTTCGCGTGCGGACAGGCCCTCCCCCGGCCCCTCCCGCAAGCGGGAGGGGAGTGCTGACGCCGAGGG
>NZ_LSJM01000095.1 GCF_001557215.1 Sphingomonas sp. CCH9-E2
GGGTTTGGCGTGCGCGGTTAGAGCCGCACCGCCGCCCTCTTGCCCGGAATCGGGTGAGATGGCGCTGCTCCTCCCGATCCTGCCTCTTTTCCTCCAGCGCTGCCCCGTGCATAGGCACGTCAAACATGCAGGACTGATATGGCGCAGCTTCTTTCGATCACGCTTCCCGATGGCTCCGTGCGACAGGTCGCGCCCGGGACGACGCCTGGCGACATTGCCGCCGCGATCGGGCCGGGGCTGGCCAAGGCGGCGATTGCCGCGCGGGTCGATGGTGAACTCCGCGACATCAACCGGCCGCTGGAGAAGGATAGCGCGCTCGCGCTGGTGACGGCGCGGGACGAGGCGGATGCGCTGGAACTGGCGCGGCATGACTTTGCGCATATCCTGGCCGAAGCGGTGCAGGCGCTGTGGCCGGGGACGCAGATCACCTTCGGCCCGGCGACCGATGACGGGTTCTATTATGACGTGATGGCTCCGGCGTCGCGCGCGCCCTTCTCGATGGAGGATCTGCCCGCGATCGAGGAAAAGATGCGCGAGATCATCCGTGCCGACAAGCCGCTGCGCCGCGAGGTGTGGAGCCGGCAGGCGCTCATCGACCGGTGGACGGCGCAGGGCGAGAGCTTCAAGGCCGAATGGGCAAAGGAGCTTCCCGAGGGCGAGGAGCTGACGGTATACTGGTCGGGCGACGACTGGCTCGACATGTGTCGCGGGCCGCATCTGGCATCGACCGGCAAGCTCGATCCGGCGGCGTTCAAGCTGATGCGGGTTGCGGGCGCCTATTGGCGCGGGGACCAGAAGAATGCGCAGCTGACGCGCATCTATGGCACCGGCTGGCTCAACAAGAAGCAACTCGACGCGCATCTCCACAGACTGGAGGAAGCGGCGAAGCGCGACCATCGCAAGCTGGGCGCGGAGATGGACCTGTTCCACCTGCAGCAGGAAGCGCATGGCAGCGTGTTCTGGCACCCCAAGGGTTATATGGTCTGGCGTCAGCTCGAGGCCTATATGCGCCGCGCGATCGACGCGGCCGGCTATCGCGAGGTCAAGACGCCGCAGGTGATGGACGCGCGCCAGTGGGAGCAGTCCGGGCACTGGGGCAAGTATCGCGAGAATATGTTCGTGATCCCCGACGAGGTGCCGAACGTCGATGACGAAGGCCCGGTGATCAGCGGCGAGGCCGACTGGATGGCGCTCAAGCCGATGAACTGCCCGGCGCATGTGCTGATTTTCCGGCAGGGGCTGAAGAGCTATCGCGAGCTGCCGCTGCGGTTGTACGAGAATGGCTGCTGTCACCGCAACGAGCCGCATGGCGCGCTGCACGGGTTGATGCGCGTGCGGCAGTTCACGCAGGACGACGCGCATATCTTCTGCCGCGAGGATCAGATTGTCGCCGAGGTTCAGGCATTCTGCGAGCTGGCGGATCGAGTGTATCGCGATTTCGGGTTCACCTATTCGATCAAGCTGGCGCTGCGGCCCGAGAAGCGCTTTGGCTCAGACGCCGATTGGGACAAGGCCGAGAATGAGCTGCGCGACGCGGTGGTGCGCGCGGGGCTGGCGACTCCCGAATATGGCTGGGAAGAGCTGCCGGGCGAGGGGGCGTTTTATGCGCCCAAGCTGGAGTGGCACCTGACCGACGCGATCGGGCGGACGTGGCAGGTCGGCACGATCCAGTCGGACCGCGTGCTGCCCGAGCGGCTCGACGCGTCCTATGTCGGCGAGGATGGCGAGCGGCACCGGCCGGTGATGCTGCACCGCGCGATCTTTGGGTCGTACGAGCGGTTCATCGGCATCCTGATCGAGCATTTCGCCGGGCGGCTGCCGGTGTGGCTGGCACCGGTGCAGGCGGTGGTGGCGACGATCGTGTCGGATGCCGACGACTATGCGAAGGACGCGGTCGCGAAGCTGAAGGCGGCGGGGATCCGGGTCGAGAGCGACCTGCGCAACGAGAAGATCAACTACAAGGTGCGCGAGCATTCGCTGGCCAAGGTTCCGCATTTGCTGGTGGTCGGGAAGCGCGAGGCGGAGGAGGGCACGGTCGCCGTCCGCACCTTGGGCAGCGAGGGGCAGAAGGTGATGTCGCTCGACGACGCCATCGCGATGCTTGCGGATGCGGCGACCCCTCCCGATATGAAGGCGTAACCCGCGCGCCACAGCGTGTGGCTTTTTCGTCAGGATCGCGCGGCGGGGCTACCCGTTTGCGCGTTCATGCGTTATCGTAAGTCGTCGAAATCATAACAGGAGCTGTTCCTATACGTCCCCCCATGTCCCGGCGCGGTTTCGCGCCCCCGGTGCCGACCGGCCCGCGCTTCAATGAATTCATCCAGTCGCCCAAGGTTCGCGTGATCGACCATGAAGGCGAGAATCTGGGCGTGATGTTCACGCGCGAGGCGATGGAACAGGCGCAGGCACTGGGTCTCGACCTGGTCGAAGTGTCGCCGAACGCGGACCCGCCCGTCGCCAAATATCTCGATGTCGGCAAGTACAAGTACGAGGCGCAGAAAAAGGCAAACCTCGCGCGCAAGTCGCAGAAGACGCAGGAGATCAAGGAGATCAAGATGCGTCCCAACATCGACGATCATGACTATGAGACCAAGATGAAGGCGGTGCACAAGTTCATCGGCGAGGGTGACAAGGTCAAGATCACGCTGCGGTTCCGCGGCCGCGAGCTGAGCCATGGGCAGCTGGGCATGAACCTGCTCAAGCGCGTGCAGGAAGACGCCGCCGAAGTGGCGAAGGTCGAAAGCTATCCGCGCATGGAAGGCCGCCAGATGCTGATGGTGCTGTCGCCCAAATGAGGGTGACGGCGCTTGCGGTGCTGGCGCTGGCCGCGCCGCTTCCCGCTGCGGCGCAGGTTGTGCACAGCCCCGCGATCACCGCCGGGACGGACGAACCGCTCGTCCGTCCGGCGGATGCCAAGCTGGTGTGGTCGGACGAGTTCGATGTCGACGGCCTGCCCGATCCCAAGCGCTGGGCCTATGACACCGCCCGCAACAAGCTGGGCTGGCACAATGAAGAAAAGCAATATTACGCCGCCGCGCGGCCGCAGAATGTGCGGGTCGAGAATGGCAGGCTGATCATCACGGCGACGCAGGAGCGGCTGTCCGACAAGCCCGATCATGGCGGGCAGGATTATGCGTCGGGCAAGATCTTCACCAAGGGGATTGCCGACTGGCGCTACGGCTTTTTCGAGATTCGCGCCAAGCTGCCGTGCGGGCGCGGCATCTGGCCGGCGATCTGGATGCTCGCGTCGGACGACAGCAAGGGCTGGCCCGCAATGGGCGAGATCGACATCATGGAGCATGTCGGCTGGGACAATGGCCGCGTCCATGGCACGGTGCACACCGGCGCGTACAACCATGTCGCCCGGACGCAGAAGGGCGCGCATGTCGTGCAGAACGACGTGTGCGAGACGTTCCACACCTATCAGCTCGACTGGAACGCCGACCGCATCCTCGTGGGGATGAACGGGCGCGCCTATATGCGGTTCGAGAATGACAAGAAGGGTGATCCGCAGACCTGGCCGTTCGGGACGCCGGAATATCTGATCCTCAACGTCGCGGTCGGCGGCTGGGGCGGGCAGAAGGGGATCGACCCCAAGGCATTCCCGGCGGCGATGGAAGTCGATTATGTGCGGGTTTGGCAGCGGGATTGAGGGACGCGGTTACGCTGCTTCCGGCCTTCCGCGCGTTCCCCGGGTCTTGGTTGCGAGGCGCGTTCTGAAGTTTCCAGGAAGCCGCTTGTGGCGCGGTGGATGCTGAAACGAGTTCAGCATGACGGTGGTGTAGCGGGGGCGTTGGCACCTCTCCCGTCGCCCCGGGCTTGACCCGGGGCTGGGCTTTTCTTGGCAGCGTTGCAGAGAAGAAGAAGCCTTGGCCCGGCTCAAGGCCGGGCTGACGATGGGGGTGTGTGCAACCCTCCCCCGCAAGGGGGAGGTGCCAGCGTAGCTGACGGAGGCGGCGGAAGCACGACGATCAAGAGGGCGCAGCCGTCCTCCCCCTCCGTCGCCTTCGGCGCCACCTCCCCCCTGGCGGGGGAGGATTTTTCAGTCGCCGCCGCCGTCGCCGCCACCATCCCCGCCCGAGTCGCTATCCGTGCGGTCGCGGTCGCCGGTGTCGCTGGCGTAGGTGGTGCCGCCGTCGTCGCCCTCCTTCCGCCGCTTTGCCTCCTTCGCCGCGTTCAGCGAGATGAACACGGCCATCAGCGAAATCGCCACGGCGCCGAGTGCGATCCACACGGCGGTCATAGCGGCGGCTCCCACAGTTCGATCGCGTTGCCTTCGGGGTCGTGAATGCGGGCGAATTTTCCGACCTCCGGCGAATCCCATGCGGGATCGGTCTGGATCGCGATCCCCGCCGCGTTGAGCTGTTCGAGCATGCCTTCGAGGTCGCGGACGCGCAGGTTGATCATGAACTGCTTGTCGGCGGCGAAATAGTCGGTGTTCGCCTTGAACGGGGCGAAGACCATCGGGCCGCCCTGGGTGTGCCAGGTCCATTCGTTGACCTCGCCCCCGCTATCCTCGGCGACGCAGCCTGCGCCGATGCCGAGATGCTCGCGATACCATGTGTTGAGCGCGTCCGGGTCCTGCGCCCGGAAGAACAGCCCGCCCATGCCGAGTACGCCCATTGTCGTCGCTCCCCCGTGGTGGTGCGAGGAGTGTAGGGGCGTAATCGGGTAAATCCACCCCTCTCGTCACCCCGGGCTTGACCCGGGGGCGGGCGCTCTTGGTTGGCGTTGAAGAAGAAGCCCTGGCCCGGCTCAAGGCTGGGCAGACGATGGGGTTAGGCCGCGCTCGCGAACTCGCCCTGCCCCGCGGTTGCGTCGAGCAGGCGGCGTTCGAGCGACTTCAGGCGCAGAACCGCGGTGATCTTGTCGCCAGTCAGGTCGGTGACATAGAAGGTATCGACCGCGCGCTCGCCATAGGTGGCCACATGCGCGCTGTGGATCGTCACCTTCGACTGGAACAGCGCATAGGCGAGGTGGTGGAGCAAGGCCGGGCGGTCGCGCGCCTGCACCTCGATCACGGTGAAGCGGTTCGATGCCTTGTTGTCGATCAGCACGTTTGGCTCGATCGTGAAGGCGTCGGCGCGCAGGCGGGGCAATGGCTTGGCGGCGAGGCGTTCGGTGAGCTTGGCGCGGTTCGCCAGCGCCTCGGCAATGCCGGTCTCGATCCGGGCGAGCTGGCCGGGATCGTCGAACGGGCGGCCCAGTGGGTCCTGAACCAGGAAATTGTCGAGCGCCATGCCGTCGCGCGTGGTGTGGATGCGCGCGTCGATGATGTTGCCGCCCGCCGCATGGATCGCGCCGGCGATGCGGTAGAACAGGCCGGCATGGTCGGCGGCATAGACGGTGACGAGCGTCGCGCCGCGATCGGGATAGACCGTCGCCTCGACCGAGAGCTGCGCGTCACCCGCGCGGGTGATGAAGCGGGCATTGCGTTCGATCACATCCTCGGGCTCCGCCACCCAATAGGGGTCGGCGAGGCGGCGGACGAAACCGCTGGTGTCGCCGCCGATCGCCTGTGCCAGCGCGGCCTGTTTAGCCGCGATCCGCTCACCGCGCCCGCGCTGCTTGTGGCCGAGGCGCAGCACTTCCTCGGCGCTTTCGAACAGGTTGGTGAGCAGCTGGCGCTTCCACCCGTTCCACACGCCGGGGCCGACCGCGCGGATATCGACCACGGTCAGGATCAGCAGCATCATCAGCCGCTGGGGCGATTGCACCACTTCGGCAAAGTCGAGGATCGTCTTGAAGTCGCTGAGGTCGCGCTTGAACGCGGTGGCCGACATCAGCAGGTGATAGCGGACCAGCCACGACACCGTCTCGGTCTCCGCCGCGGTCAGGCCGAAGCGCGGGCCGAGCTTGAGCGCGATCTCTGCGCCGATCACGCTGTGATCGCCGCCGCGCCCCTTGGCAATGTCGTGCAGCAGGACCGAGACATAGAGCGCGCGGCGCGAGGCGACCTGATCGAGGATGCCGCTGGCGAGCGGGTGATCCTCCTTGAGGTCGCCCTTTTCGATGCGGTTGAGCAAGCCGACGGCGCGGATCGTGTGTTCGTCCACCGTGAAATGATGGTACATGTCGAACTGCATCTGCGCGACGACACGGCCGAAGTCCGGCACGAACTGGCCGAACACCCCGGCCTCGTTCATCCAGCGCAGCACGGTTTCGGGATCGCGCGGGGACGTCAGCACGTCCATGAACAGCGCATTGGCGCGCGGGTCGTCGCGCCAGTCGGCGATCAGCTTGGCATCGCGGTTGGCGGCGCGCATCGCGAGCGGGTGGACTTCGAGCTTGTGCAAATCGGCGAGCTGGAACAGCTCGACCAGCCGCACCGGGTCTTCGCGGAAGAAATCGTCGTTCGGCAGGGCGAGGCGGCCGCGATCGAGCACGAAGCCCTTGAGCTTGCGGGGGCTGCGGCGGATGCGGGGAAGGCCGAAGCGGCTGCCGCGCGCGGCAAACTTCTCGTCCAGATGCGCGAGGAAGACGCCGGTGAGGTCGCCCACCATCTTCGCCTGCAGGAAGTAGAAGTGCATGAAGCGCTCGACCTTCGACTTGCCCGGGCGGTCGGCGTAGCGCATCCGCTCCGCGATCTCGCGCTGATAGTCGAAGGTCAGGCGGTCCTCGCCGCGCCCGGCGAGGTTGTGGAGATGACAGCGCACCGCCCACAGGAAATTCTCGGCGCGGCGGAACTGGCGGTATTCGAGCTTGGTGAGCAGCCCGACCTCGACCAGATCGGCGGGTTCGCGCACGCCATGCGCGTATTTGCCGATCCAGAACAGGGTGTGGAGGTCGCGCAGGCCGCCCTTGCCCTCCTTGACGTTCGGCTCGACGACATAGCGGCTGTCGCCCATCTTGCGGTGGCGCTCGTCACGCTCGGCAAGTTTCTGCGCGATGAAGTCGCGCGCGCTGCCATTCTGGATTTCCGCCTTGAAGCGCGCGGCAGCCTCGTCATAGAGCGCGGTGTCGCCCCAGATGTAGCGTGCTTCGAGCAACGCGGTGCGGACGGTGATGTCGCCGCGCGCTTCCCGCACCATTTCGTCGAGCGAGCGCGAGCTGTGGCCGACCTTGAGCCCCATGTCCCATAGCGAATAGAGCATCGATTCGATGACCTGCTCGCTCCACCCGGTCTGCTTCCAGGGCGTGATGAAGCCGATATCGACATCGCTGTGCGGCGCCATTTCGCCGCGCCCATAGCCGCCGACCGCGATTAGCGTCATGCGTTCGGCGGTGCTGGGGTTGCTGTTGGGATAGAGGCGGGTGAGGGTGAAGTCCCACAGGGTGCGCAGCAGCTGATCCATCAGGAACGCGCCGCTGGCCGCGCTTTCATGGCCCTTGGCGGGCTGTTCGATCAGGCGGCGGGCGATTTCGGCGCGGCCGGATTCGAGTGCCTGTTTGAGCCGGAGCGCGGCGGCCTGACGCAGCCGCATCGCATCGGGCGCATCGAGCGCGGCGAGATCGTCCGCCAGCGCCCGCCGGTCGACGATCGCGCGGCGGTGGGGGATGGAGTCAAAGCGGCCGGACATGGGGAGGAGATAGGGGAGGTCGCGCGGTCGCGCTACCTCGTTCGTCATCCCGGCCTTGTGCCGGGATCCACCGGGCGGCAGGTGCGATGCCCGAGCCGCGATCACCGGGCGCGCGGCGCAGTGGACCCCGGCACAAGGCCGGGGGTGACTAACCGAGGATCAATCCGGCTTCTTCGCGACGCCCACCAGTGCCGGGCGGAGCAGGCGGTCGCGGATCATGTAGCCCGACTGGATTTCCTGCACGATCGTGCCGGGTTCGGCGTCGGCGCTCGGCACTTCCATCATCGCCTGGTGGCGATTGGGGTCGAGCGCTTCGCCGAGCGCGCTGATCTTCGAGATGCCGTGGCGGGCGAAGACGCTGTCGAGTTCGCGCCCGGTGGCTTCGAGGCCGGTGATCAGCCCCTTCATCTTGTCGTCCTCGCGCAGCTCCTCCGGGATTGCGGCGAGTGCGCGGCCGAGATTATCGGCGACCGAGAGGATATCGCGGGCAAAGCCGGTGGCGGCATAGTTGCGCGCGTCCTCGGCCTCCTTCTGCGCGCGGCGCAGCAGGTTCTGCGCCTCGGCGCGGGCGTAGAGCGTTGCGGACTTGGCTTCGGCGAGTTCCGCCTCGAGCGCGGCGATGCGGTCCTGTTCGGCCACTTCGGGGGCGGCCTCTGCGGTTTCCTGACGGAGGTCTTCGGTCGCTTCGGTCTTGGGTTCTTCGGTCATGGTTCCTGCGTGTTTTCTTATGGTTCAGGCCAACAATCTGGCCAGGGTCGATGCCGTGAAATCCACCATGGGCACGACGCGCGCATAGTTCAACCGGGTCGGGCCGATAACCCCCACCACGCCGACGACGCGGCCGTCCATCGCGCGCACCGGCTTGGCGATGACCGAGGAGCCGGAGAGGGCGAACAGCTTGTTCTCGCTGCCGATGAAGATGCGGGCGGCGTCGGCCTCCCGCGCGCTGTCGAGCAGGCGGGCGATTTCCTCCTTGCCCTCCAGCTCGTCGAGCAGGCGGGTGACGCGGTCGAGATCCTCGGCCAGTGCGGATTCGAGCAGGCGGCCCTGACCGCGCACGATCAGCACCGGGCGATCGTCGCCATCCTGCGACCAGACCGCGAGACCGCGCTCGACCAGGGTGCGGGCAGCATCGTCGAGCGCGGCGCGTTCGCTGGCGATCTGGTTCGCGATGCGCGCGCGGGCCTGCGAGAGCGTCAGGCCGCCGAGCGTGGCGGTGAGGTAGTTGGCGGCCTGTTCGAGCGTCGCGGGGGGCAGGCCGGGGGGCAGCTCGACCACGCGATTCTCGACCGACCCGTCCTCGCCCACCAGCACCGCGAGCGCGCGGTCGTTGCCCAAGGGCACGAAGCCGAACTGGCGCAGCACGCGCTCCGCCTTGGGCACCAGCACCATACCGGCACAGGCCGAGAGGCCGGACAGCGCGGCGGTGGTGGCGGCGAGCGCCTCCTCCACCGGGCCGCGCGCGTCGGCGCGCGCCTCGATCGCGGCGCGTTCCTCCGCCGAGGGCTCGTTGGCCTGCATCATGCCGTCGACGAACAGGCGCAGGCCAAGCTCGGTCGGCATCCGCCCCGCGCTGGTATGCGGCGCGGCGAGCAGGCCGAGCTCCTCCAGATCCTGCATCACGTTGCGGATCGATGCGGGGGAGAGGTTGAGGCCGGGAGCACGCGAGATGGTGCGCGACCCGACCGGCTGGCCCGCGTCGAGATAGGATTCGACCACGACGCGGAAGATGTCGCGGGCGCGGTCGGTCAGCTCGGTGATCGGTGGGGTGGTCACGAATGCGAATGTAGCGTGTTGGCGCGTGCTCTCAAGGCCGCTCCCCGATCAGCGGGGCAAGGGCCGGGATCAGGTCGGGGGCGTTGCCGATGGCGTCGGCCATGGCACGGTTCGCCTCCATGTCGCAGCCGAAATAATAGTCGAGGCGGCTGGTGCGCGCGTCGGCATATTCCCAGCGCAGTTCCACGCTCGGCAGATCCGTGGCGGCAACCTTGCATTCTGGCTTTCCGGGGACGATCTCCCGTTCGGTCTCGGGCGCGGGGCGGAAACGCGACAGGGCAGCGACGAAACGATCATATTCGACGCGCGTCAGACGGAATTGGCGGGTGCCGGTGACGCTGGTGTGCTTGCGGCCCTCGAACGTCCCGGTCCCGTCGCTGGAAATGCTGAAGTGGTAGACCGGGCACGCGCCAAAGCAGGGGCCGGTCGTGTATTCGATCGACGTCACAGCGTCCGCCCCTAGACCGGGCGTGTTCGGCGCGGGGGTGCGTGCGCAGCCGGCCACCGCAAGCCCCAGCACCATGATCCATCCAAGCCGTTTCATGCGATTTCTCCGACGGAGCGAAGCGTCAGACTGGCGCGTTGGTTCCCGTGCGTCTAGGTCCGCTGCGAAACGAACCTTGGAGAATACCCTATGCGCCCCAGCGGCCGCGCCCCCGATCAGATGCGTGCGATCAGCATCGAACCGAACTTCACCATCCATGCCGAGGGATCGGTGCTGGTGAGTTTCGGCAATACCAAGGTGCTGGTGACCGCGAGCGTCGAGGAGCGGGTGCCGCCGTTCCTGCGCGGCAAGGGCGAGGGCTGGGTCACGGCCGAATATGGCATGCTGCCCCGCGCGACGCATACGCGCGGCAGCCGCGAGGCGGCGAAGGGCAAGCAGTCGGGGCGGACGCAGGAGATTCAGCGGCTGATCGGGCGATCCTTGCGCGCGGTGACCGACCTCAAGGCGCTGGGCGAGCGCCAGATCACGCTGGATTGCGACGTGATCCAGGCCGATGGCGGCACGCGCACGGCGGCGATCAGCGGGGCGTGGGTCGCGCTGCGGCTCGCGGTCGACAGACTGATCGCCGAGGGCAAGCTGACCGGCGATCCGATCACGCAGCAGGTCGCGGCGGTGTCGTGCGGGATCTATCAGGGCACGCCCGTGCTCGACCTCGATTATGACGAGGACAGTGCGGCGGATGCGGATGCGAACTTCGTGCTGCTGGCGGACGGCAAGATCGCCGAGGCGCAGGCGACCGCCGAGGGCGCGACCTATGACGAGGAAGGCCTGCTGCGGCTGCTGCGTCTCGCGCGGATCGGCTGCGGCGAGATTTTCGCGGCGCAGCTGAAGGCGGCGGGCCGGTGAGCGGCGAGGGCGATACCCCGCAGGCGATCCGCAAGCTCCAGCCGGGCAAGCTGGTCATCGCCAGCCATAATGAAGGCAAGGTGCGCGAGATTCGCGAGCTGCTCGCCCCCTATGGCATCGAGCCGATCAGCGCGGCGTCGCTGGACCTGCCCGAGCCGGAAGAGACCGGCACGACCTTCGTCGCCAATGCCGAGCTGAAGGCAATGCAGGCGGCTGACCTGTCGGGGCTGCCCGCGCTCGCCGATGACAGCGGGCTGTGCGTCGAGGCGCTGGGCGGCGATCCGGGGATTTTCTCGGCGCGCTGGGGGCTGGCCGATCCGGGGATTGCGGGGCTGGAGCCGGTGGCCGGTGAGGGCCGCGACTTCGACCTGGCGATGCGGCGGGTGAACGAAAAGCTCGACGCGCTGCCCGAGGGGACGTCGCGCGCCGCGCATTTCGTGTGCGCGCTGGCGCTGGCGTGGCCCGACGGGCATGTCGAATGGTTCGAGGGGCGGGTCGATGGCACACTGATCTGGCCGCCGCGCGGGGACAAGGGCTTTGGCTATGACCCGATGTTCGTGCCCGAGGGGCATGAGCGCAGCTTTGGCGAGATGAACCCTGCGGCGAAGCACGCGATGAGCCATCGCGCCGATGCGTTCGCGCAGCTGGTCGCAGCGGTGTTCTAAAGTCGTTTTCAGTATGGCGGCACCGGCCCGCTCCCCCACCCGGCCACCCATAGAATACACTGTCGTTGGGT
>NZ_LSJM01000096.1 GCF_001557215.1 Sphingomonas sp. CCH9-E2
CGCTTATCCGTACCCCTCCCGCTTGCGGGAGGGGTTAGGGGAGGGCCTGTCCGCCAGCACGCGCTCGATTTCGGACACTACGCCATCCAAATTGCTCAACACGTCGTTGTTCCAGAATCGGATCACACGATACCCTCGGGCTTCGAGAAATCCGGTCCGTGCTTCATCCGACGCATCGCCGTGCTGGCCGCCGTCCACCTCAATGACGAGCTTCAACGACCTCGCCACGAAATCGCAGAAATAGGGGCCGATCTGGACCTGGCGATTGAAGCGGGCACCGGCTGTCTTGCGTGCGCTGAGGGCTTCCCAAAGGTGCTTTTCTGCTTGCGTGGGATTGTTTCGGAGGGCGCGGGCGCGGGGGGTGTCGCGGGTGGAGCCTTTGTCCTTTGGCATTCGGTCCATTTTGACAGGCCCTCCCCCGACCCCTCCCGCAAGCGGGAGGGGGGGTTGTAGCGCCGTGCCCTTGCGGCAGTCCATTCCCCTCCCGCTTGCGGGAGGGGCTAGGGGAGGGCCTGTCCACCGCCCGTCAGCTCAACGCCGCCTTCACGAGACCGCTCGCCTTGCTCATGTCGAGGCTCGCGGCGTGGCGGGCCTTAAGCTCCGCCATGACGCGGCCCATGTCCTTCATGCCGGTGGCGCCGAGGTCGGCCTTGATCGCCTCGATCGCCGCTGCGGTTTCTTCGGCGCTCATCTGGGCGGGGAGGAAGCGTTCGATCACCGCGACTTCGGCGCGTTCGGCGTCGGCGAGTTCCTGGCGGCCGCCCTTTTCGTACATCTCGATCGATTCGCGGCGCTGCTTGACCATTTTCTGCAGCACTTCGACCACCAGCGCGTCGTCGTCGGTGACCGGTGCCTGGGTGCGCGCTTCGATGTCGCGGTTCTTGATCGCGCTCTGGATCAGGCGGATGGCGGCGGTTCCTTCCTTGTCGCCGCCCTTCATGGCGGTGACGAGGGCGGCCTTGATGTCGTCGCGGATCATTTGGTTTATCTCTCAACTGAATCGGAATTGTCCCCAGATAGTCGCGACAGGCGGTTGACGCGAGGGGGGTAGGGGTCTAGCGGGCAGCGCTTAGCGACATCGCCGGAAAAACTGACAGGAGCGACCTTCTCTGATGGCCGAAGCCACGCCTATTATCGTGCCTGAAGGAGCTACAGGCGTTCTGGTTCTCGCCAGCGGCGAGGTCATCTGGGGCCGTGGATTCGGGGCCGAGGGCGCGGCGGCGGGGGAAGTCTGCTTCCACACCGCGATGACCGGATATCAGGAGATCATGACCGACCCGTCGTTCGCGGGCCAGATGATCTGCTTCACCTTCCCGCATATCGGCAATGTCGGCGCGAACCCCGATGACGTCGAGGCGGACAATCCGCACGCGCTGGGCATGATCGTGCGCGAGGATGTGACCGAGCCGTCGAATTTCCGCAGCGTCGAGCATCTCGACAGCTGGATGAAGAAGCACAACCGCATCGGCCTGTCGGGGATCGACACCCGCGCGCTGACGCGGCGCATCCGCGGCAAGGGCGCGCCGAACGGCGTGATCGCGCATTCGGCGGACGGCGAATTCGATATTCCGGCGCTGATCGCGCAGGCACAGGCCTGGCCGGGGCTGGAGGGCATGGACCTGGCCATCACCGTGACTGCGGAGACGCATTACGGATGGGAAGGCGGGGTTTGGCGGCTGGGGTTCGGGTATGAGGCTGATAAGCCCCTCCCCTTCAGGGGAGGGGTTGGGGGT
>NZ_LSJM01000097.1 GCF_001557215.1 Sphingomonas sp. CCH9-E2
GGCGGGACCAGGCGACCGCCAGCACATGGCCGACCGCCAGCATCACGGAGTAGCCGTGCCCCCACCACAGGACCGACGGCGCCATCGTCAGCGCCGCCGTGACCAGGCCCCAGCGCACCCCGAACCAGCGATAGGCGACAAGGTAGAAAAGCGGCCCGAGATAGAACTCAAACCCCGGGGCGACTACGAACCGGCTGCTCGACAGCCACACCGCGCCCGCGAGCGCCACAAGCCACAGCATGACCCCCGCCGCACGCGCTGGCGCAATGCCCGGAACGTATCGCTGCAGCGCGATCATCCTGCGTCCACCGCAGGCGCGCGCGTCCCGGTTGCTGTGCTGATCACCTCGGCGGCCATCCCCTCGCCCTAGCGCAAGCCGACTATCTTATCGTTAAACGAACCACACGCGATTCCGGTATAAATACGGTGCCGGGCGGCGGGGCCGCCGGCCGATCGACAGTCGATGAAGGGTTCAATGCATCAGGCTGGTGGAGCTGAGGGGAATCGAACCCCTGACCTCTGCAGTGCGATTGCAGCGCTCTCCCATCTGAGCTACAGCCCCGCTCCACGCCCCGGCACTGCCGGAAGGCCGTTCGTCTAGCTTTCCTCCCCTCGCTTTGCAACGCCAAACGCTTCGATTTTCCGGTGGGCCGGTCTCTGCCCCCGCTCGTCGCACCTGGCCCCCACGTGGCAGGAACAAGCCCCGCAACTCATTCATTTTTTTGCCGTGGGGCGCGCGGATGGCGCGTGCCCGGAAACCGGCAGGATGAGGAGGAGCCGATGGGCTACGAACCCTATCGCAACGACAATCGCAATGACTGGGGCGTGAGTGACCGCTCGTCGTCGCGCAGTTCCGGCTATGGCTATGGTTACGACCCGGATCGCGACCGATATCGGTCGAGCGCGCGCGAATATTATGCGGCCGACCACGACGAGCGCGGTCGTGGCGAGGACCGCTATGGCGCGCAGGGCTACCGCGGCGGGCGCGACTATGACGATCGCTACACCAGCGGCAGCCGCGGCTATCGCAACCAATATGATGAGGGCCGCAGCGGTCGCGGGCGCGAGCGCGGACCCGAAGGCTATCGCTATGAGGATCGCGGCTTTTTCGACCGTGCGGGCGATGAGGTCCGCTCATGGTTCGGTGACGACGAAGCGGAGCGCCGCCGCGCGGCCGATGCGCGTTACGACGCGCGCTACGGCGATGACGGGCGTGACGACAATTATCATGGCTGGCGCCGCCGCCAGATCGAGGATCTCGACCGCGATTATCACGAATATCGCCGCGAAAATCAGACGCGGTTCGAAAACGAGTTCGGTGCATGGCGCACCGAACGCCAGGGTCAGCGCAGTTCGCTCGCCCGCGTGGCCGAGCATATGGAAGTGGTCGGCTCCGACGGCGCGCATATCGGCACGGTCGACAAGGTGCGCGGCGACCGCATCGTGCTGACCAAGAGCGATCCCGATGCGGGCGGCCATCACCATTCGATCCCGTCGCGCTGGATCGAGTCGGTCGATGACAAGGTGACGATCCGCAAGACCGCCGACGAAGCCAAGGCGGCGTGGCGCGACGAAGACCGCAGCGGCGCGATGTTCGGTGAGCGCGAGCGCGACGACAATCGCGGCCCGCATTATCTCAATCGCAGCTTTTCCGGCACCTATTGACCGGAACTCCCAGGCGGAGCCGGTTCGCCGGTCCGCATCCTTTGGCCCGGGTGGCAACACCCGGGCTTTTTGGTGTCAGTCGGGGATCGGCCCGGCCGACAGGACCTCGATCGCTTCGCTGCGCCCGCCGAAATCGACGCGCTCGCCCACTTCCGCGCCGAGCATCGCGGCTGCAAGCGGCGCCTGAAACGCGATGCGATCCTGCGCGGGGTCGGCCTCATCATGGCCTACGATGTCGATCGCGCGCTCCCGCCCGTTCAGGCGAAAGCCGACCCGCGATCCGATCGCCACCACATCCGCCTCCGGCACCGGCGCCAGCTGCGCGGTGGTCTGGCGGGTATGCCAATAGCGCAGGTCGCGCAGCACCGGCGCACGCGCTTCCTCACCCTCCAGCCCGTCGAGCTGCGCCTCCAGCGCGCGCACCTGTGCATCGATCAGCGCCAGCCCGCGCGCGGTCACCAGATTGGGGCCAGCAGGGATCGGCAGCTCGAATCGGGGTTCCTTATGCTCCTCGTCGCTCTCGCGGCGGAATGCGACACTCATTCACTCATCCTCAAATCGCGCCGCTAAACGTGTCGCAGGCGGCAGGATTGCCGCTGTCCAGCCCGCGCTTCAGCCACTTCATGCGCTGCGCCGAAGTGCCATGGGTAAAGCTCTCCGGCACGATCGTCCCCTGCGCCTGCTTCTGCAGCGTATCGTCGCCGATCGCCTCGGCCGCGCGCAGCCCTTCCTCGATATCGCCGGGATCGAGCCGGTCGCGATTCTGCGCCGCCCACACGCCGGCATAGCAATCCGCCTGCAGCTCGACCCGCACCGACAGCGCATTGCCCTCGGCCTGGCTCATCCGCGACTGGCGTGCGCGCACCTGCTCCATCGTGCCGCTGACATTCTGGATATGGTGGCCGACCTCGTGCGCGATCACGTAATTCTGCGCGAAATCGCCCGCCGCGCCGAACCGCGTCGCCAGCTCACGGAAAAATCCGGTGTCGAGATAGATGCCGCGATCCGCCGGGCAATAGAACGGCCCGGCCGCCGAGCTTGCCTGACCGCAGCCCGACTGGACGCCACCTTCGTAGAAATTGAGCACCGGGGCGGGGTAACGCTGGCCCTGATCGGCGAAGAGCTTGGTCCAGGTCTGTTCGGTGCTGGTCATCACGCGGCACGCCTGCAGCTCCTCGGGCGTATCGCATGCCTTTTGCTGCGCCACCTGTTGCCCGCCGCTGCCGGTTGTCCCGCCGCCGC
>NZ_LSJM01000098.1 GCF_001557215.1 Sphingomonas sp. CCH9-E2
TCTATGGCCCGCCTGACCTGGGCTTTCCCGCCGATGGCGTGGTGGCGATGGGCGCGATGGATGCGCCGGGATGGGTGTTCGGCGAGATCGACCCGGCGCGGGTCGCGCGGGTGCGGGCCGAGGGGGCGGTGTTCAACCACGCGCATTGGGGCGAGCAGGGGGCCAGCGTGACGCTGCCGGTGGTCGAGGTGGTGGATTTGCGGTGAGGGGACTGCGTGCGTTCGGCATGCACGAATCCGTCACCCCCGCGAAAGCGGGGGCCCATCTCCTGACCGATCGTCACATCGCGCCGGCGCGGCAGGTGGGCAGTCCGGGAGATGGGCCCCCGCTTTCGCGGGGGTGACGATTGGGTTTGTGAACTCCCGCACAGGCAGGTTCAGGGGAGGAATTAGGGACCTGCCCAAGCCCCTTGCCCCCCTGTGCCCAAGTCGCTAGATAGCGTCCCCAATCCGACATCGTGATGGGGTTCGCCGGGTTCCTTGCTGAAGGAGCCGGGCGGAGAAACCTGTCCCGGAGCCGGGCAAATCATTCGTGAGGCAGAACGTGGCGAAGACCAATCCGCTGGAATTCATGCGCCAGGTGCAGGCCGAGACCAAGAAGGTCGTGTGGCCGACGCGCAAGGAAACCATCATGACCGCGGTCATGGTGTTCATCATGGCGACGCTGCTCGGCCTCTTCTTCTTCGGCGTCGACCGTCTGTTCGGCGCGATCGTGAACTTCCTCCTCAGCCTCGCGGGCTGAGCGGCCAGATAACGGGAAACATTCCATGGCGGCGCGCTGGTACATTATTCACGCCTATTCGGGCTTCGAGAACAAGGTTCGGGACCAGATCCTGGCGGATGCGACGCGGCTGGGCCTCGACGCGCTGGTCGAATCGGTCGAAGTGCCGGTCGAGACCGTCACCGAAGTGCGGCGCGGCAAGAAGATCCAGTCGGAGCGGAAGTTCTTCCCCGGCTATGTCCTTGCCAAGCTGAGCATGAACGACGACGTCTATCACCTGGTCAAGAATACGCCGAAGGTGACCGGATTCCTGGGTTCGTCGGGCAAGCCGCAGCCGATCAGCGAGAGCGAGGCCGCGCGCATCCTGAACACCAAGGAAGAAGCCGCCGCCGCGCCCAAGCAGCAGGTCAAGGTCGATTACGAAATCGGCGACGCGGTCAAGGTGCTGGAAGGCCCGTTCGCGAGCTTCAACGGGGTGGTCGAGGAACTGGATTTCGACAAGTCGAAGGTCAAGGTTTCGGTGTCGATCTTTGGCCGCGCAACGCCGGTCGAACTGGACTTCGATCAGGTGGAGCGGTCGAAGTAAGGCTTCGATACAGTTTTGGTTACGGGAAAGCCGGGGTGAGAGCCCCGGCTTTCTTGTGAAATCTTTAGATGTGCGCGGAAGACTTCATCGGCGCCTTTGTGAGGTCCATCTCTTTTCAAGCCTGTGATAGGGTCGCCAATATCTCGTGTAGGCGGGGTTGGATGGGCGACGATGGGGCTTGAAACTGCGAAGGAGGTGCCGACGGTGATGCTCGACGCTCGCCCACGCTTCACAAACCGTCTAATCCGTGCACGTGCATATTTTTATAGACGAGTCCGGCACCTTCGGGGCGATTGGCAGTGGTCGGTCGTCTATCTCGGTGCAAGGGGCGCTCATCTTAGCCTCGCACCGTCTTCCCAAGCTATTTAGAAAATACACGCGGCTCCGAGCGAACCTGCCCAAACGCAAAGGGGAGGTGAAAGGCAGCTTGCTCAATGAAGCGCAGGTGGCAGCCGTTATCGACCTACTGCGCCGCAACGAGGGAATTTTCTGCGCCTCAATGATCGACACCGGCGAGCACACCGGCGAGGAAGTGGAAAAGCACCGACAAGACGGTGTAAAGGCACTCGCTGCGAATCCAGTGAACGGGCACCCCGAGGAGTTGCGAGCCAACGTCGCGGAGCTTCAGCGACGTATGAGTGCCTTCTCGCATCAGCTCTACTGTCAGATGATGGTGACGCTCGACCTGCTCCACAGAGTACTGGAGGAGTCAATCCTTTACCACTGCCAGCGGCATCCAAAGGAGCTGACGGAGTTCCATTGGGTCGTCGATGCGAAGGCTAAGGGACATGTCACCGATTGGGAGGACTGGTGGGCGAACACTCTAGTCGTCTGGCTCCAGGCCATGTCCCTGCGTCAACCGGCAAACATGCTTCTCAGCGGCGATTACCGCCACTTCCGCCGTTTCATGTTCGAGTCCGTTCCCGACTACTTTCGAGGGGTCGCGCCACGCGCCGTGGGAGGCCCAAGCCCGGGGTTTGATCTTCAACGAATCTTCCGCGAGAGCTTCCGCTTCTCGAGCGCTCCGGAACCGGGCCTCGAGTGATCTGCCCCCCGCTGAGTGGCCCAGAGACTATGATAGTCTGGACCATGAAAG
>NZ_LSJM01000099.1 GCF_001557215.1 Sphingomonas sp. CCH9-E2
GGGGGCTGCCGCTTCCGATCCGCTGGAACAGGCCGGGGAGGGCTGGGCGCTGGCCGATCTGGCGGGGAAATTGAGCGATCCCGCCGAGGCGGCAGCGGCGCGGCGGATGGCTGAGGCTGCGCTGGCCGAGGCCGGTTCGGCGCGGTGGAGCGGGAAGGGACGGGCGCTGGGGGCGATGGCGCTGCTGGCACGGATGGATCTGGCCGGGGTGCCGGTGGGATCGCCGAAACGGACGTTGCGGGCCTTGTGGCATCGGATGACCGGGCGCTGAGCGCTTGCTGCCGCTGCTGGAGGCGTTAGCCTGGCGCTGCGACGGGGGAGAGTCGGGATGTGGCGATATCTTGCAGGCGGGGTTGCGGCGTTGCTGTTGGCGGGGGCCGGGGTGTTCCTGTTCCAGAGTCGGGCGACTCCTGAACCCTTGCCAACGCCGCCGCCGGCTAGGGCTGCCCAGGCCGGGGCGGAACCGGCGGCTGAGACGGCGGAAGTGCCGCAGGCCCCGGACCGGACCCGGGAAGAAAAACGCTTCGATCGCAACGACAAGGACAAGAACGGGCTGGTCTCGCTCGCCGAACTGCAGCAGCCGCGGCGCAAGGCCTTTGCCAAGCTGGACAGCAATGGCGACGGCAAATTGTCGTTCGAGGAATGGGCGGTGCGCACCTCGACCCGCTTTGCCGCCGCCGACAAGGACAAGTCGGGGACGCTGACCCGCGCCGAATTCGCGACCACCGCGCCGAAGCGCAAGCCCAAGACAGCGCCGCGCTGCGACTGCCGGGCGGAGGTCGCCAAGGCGCTCGCCGAGGCAGAGGAGTAAGCTAGGCCGCCTTGAGCCACTGTGCGAACGCCGCGCGGGCGCGGGCGGTGTAGAGCAATTTGCGGTCGGCCTTTTTGGTCCGCCCCTCGATCGGTGGCATCAGGCCGAAATTGACGTTCATCGGCTGATAGGTTTCGACTTCCGCGCCGCCGGTAATGTGGCCGAGCAGCGCGCCGAGCGCGGTCTCGACCGGGGGCGGGGTGAGGTCGCGGCCGAGGATCTCGGCCGCGGCAAAGCGGCCCGCCAGCAGGCCGATGGCACTGCTTTCGACATAGCCCTCGCACCCCGTCACCTGGCCGGCGAAGCGGATATGCGGGCGGCTCTTCAGGCGTAGTGTCGGATCGAGCAGCTCGGGCGAGCGGATGAAGGTGTTGCGGTGCAGGCCGCCCAATCGGGCGAATTCGGCATTTTCGAGGCCGGGGATGGTGCGGAACAGGCGGACCTGTTCGGCATATTTGAGCTTGGTCTGGAAGCCGACCATGTTCCACAACGTGCCGGTGGCATTGTCCTGACGCAGCTGGACCACGGCATAGGGCCAGCGGCCATTGGGGAATTCGTCGCACGCGGTGCGCGGATCGTCGAGACCGACGCCCTTCATCGGCCCGTAGCGCAGCGTGTCGACCCCGCGCTCGGCCATCACCTCGATCGGCATGCAGCCTTCGAAATAGGGGACGTTTTCCCAGTCCTTGAACTCGCTCTTCTCGCCGTCGAGCAGGCCCTGATGAAAGGCGAGATACTGCTCCTTCGTCATCGGGCAGTTGATATAATCCTTGCCATTCCCGCCGGGGCCGACCTTGTCCCAGCGCGACTGGAACCATGCCTTGTCCATGTCGATGCTCTCGAAATGGACGATCGGGGCGATGGCGTCGAAAAAGGCGAGAGCGTCGCTGCCGGTCGCGGCACCGATGCTGTCGGCCAGGCCGGGGGCGGTGAGCGGCCCGGTGGCGACGATGGTCAGCCCCTCGGACGGAAGCTGGTCGATGCGTTCGCGCACGATCGTGATGTTGGGATGCGCTTCGAGCGCGGCGGTGACGCCGTCGGAGAACAGGTCGCGGTCCACCGCGAGCGCGGAGCCGGCCGGCACCTTGTGCGCATCGCCCTGTGCCATGATCAGCGAGCCGAGGTCGCGCATTTCCTGATGCAGCAGGCCGACCGCGTTCCGCTCGGCATCGTCCGAGCGGAAGCTGTTCGAGCAGACGAGTTCGGCAAGGCCGGTGGTCTGGTGCGCGGGGGTCATGTCGCCTGACCCACGCATTTCGGACAGCTTTACCCGGACGCCGGCGTTGGCGAGCTGCCACGCCGCTTCGGACCCGGCGAGGCCACCGCCGATGATATGGACTTGATGGCTATTCATGAGGATCGAGCCTGACACCCTTTGGTGGGGAAACTGACAAAAAATGCGGGTTGTCATGCGCGTGCTTGACACGTGTCCGGCGGTGCCGGACCCCTGCCAAGCCCTTACGCCAAGGGGAGGCTTGTAGGAAAGGGGATGCGATGGGGTGGCTGTTCGGGGCGGCGGTGATCGCGGGGGCGAGTTACTGCCTGCATGCGTGGGGGCTGGTCGATCCGGGCGTGTGGGGTCCGGCGTGGAAGACCAGTGGGGTGGCATTGCTGGCGATCTGGGCAACGACGCGGGCGCGGAGTGCGGACGGGTGGTTGCTGACCGGTGCGCTGGCGCTGGGCGCGCTGGGCGATCTGTTGCTGGAGACGCA
>NZ_LSJM01000100.1 GCF_001557215.1 Sphingomonas sp. CCH9-E2
CGGGATGAGTCTCCACCGCATCTCCCCTCCCTGAAAGGGAGGGGTCGGGGGTGGGTGCGCGCGTCCGCGCGCTCAAAAGACCCAACCGACCGCCCGACAAAACAGCGGCAACTGAGGCATCGAGCCTCGCTTGCCGCTAAACCCACCCCTAGCCTCTCCCTTTCAGGGAGGGGAATTGGATGTGGCCTAGCCCGCCGCGCGCTCTCGCCCTAGCATCACCGGATGCTCCGCCGCATGTCGTTCCTTATCCTTGCCGCAGCGCTATTGCCCGGTGCGACCCAGCGCGAAGCCGAACCACAGGGCTGGTATGTCATCGCCGACGATGCCGGCGCAGTGTTGGGCCATGCCAGCACCGCCAGCCAAGCGCTACCCGAGGGCCGCGAGACGATCGAACGGCGCGAACTCCGGCTGGCCGATGGCGAACGGCCGAGCACCACGCTGACCGATACGACCACGACCCGCTTCGACCGATCGGGCCGCCCGCTGCTGATCGTCACCGAATCGCGCGACGGCCGCGTTATCCGCCGCACCGAAACCCGCATCGCGGCGACCAGCGCCACCATCACCCGCCAGAGCGAAAGCGGTCGCCACGTCACCCGTGTCGCGCTGCCCCCCGGCACCCGTTTCGACAATGGCGAGGGGCTGATGCGCGGCTGGACCGGAGACACGCCACTCGCCTTCCTCAACCTTAACCCCGCGGCGGGGCTGGTCGAGCGCATGACGATCGAACGCGCGCCGACCCAGCGCCCCGGCGCGCTGACGGTTCTGCGCAAGCGCTTCGAGGGCACCGGACTACGCGGGATCATGCGGCTCGATCTCGACGCATCGGGGCGCATCGTCGCGGCGATCCAGCCCATGTTCGGTGTGGCGGTCACCACCCGCC
>NZ_LSJM01000010.1 GCF_001557215.1 Sphingomonas sp. CCH9-E2
GGCAGGGGGCGTATCGACGGCGGGGGCGGCGGCACTGGCCATGGCTGGGCTTACTTGCTCGTGTCGACCGTGACTTCGGCGGAGAGGCCGGCGATCAGCTGACGCGGGCTTTTTTCATCGATCGCGATGCGCACCGGCACGCGCTGCGTCACCTTGACCCAATTGCCATTCGCGTTCTGTGCCGGGAGTACCGAGGTTTCGGAGCCGGTCTGCGACCCGATCGATGCGACATGGCCCTTGAGCTTCAGGCCGGGATAGGCGTCGAAGCGGACCTCGGCGGGCTGGCCGATACGCATGTCGGCAAGGTCGGTTTCCTTGAAGTTCGCCTCGATCCACGACCCGCCCGAGCGGACCAGCGTGACGGCGGGCAGGCCCGACATCATCATCTGCCCCACCTGCAGCCGGTCGGCCTGGCTGACCACGCCGTCCACCGGTGCGCGGCGCACCGTGCGTTCGAGGTCGAGCAGTGCCTTGGCGCGCTGGGCGCGGCCTGCGGCGATGGCGGGGTTGACCCCGGGCACCGCACTGCCGCTCGACAGCTTGGCACGGGCTTCATCGGCTCCGGCGAGCGCGCTTTGCAGGCTGGCGCGGGCCTGTTCGACGGCGTGTTCGGCCTGTTCGAAGCGCGCGCGCGTGGTGAAGCCACGATCCATCAGCGCCTTTTGCCGGGCATAATCCTCTTGCGCGGAGGCGATGCGGTCGCGCGCGGCCTGAATATCGGCGCCTGTGCCCTGATAATTGGCCTGCAGCGTGGTCACCTGAACCTGCGCATTGGCGATTGCGGCGTCGGCCTGGGCGACCGCGATGCGATAGGGTTCGGGGTCGATGCGGAACAATACGTCGCCGGCCTTGACGCTTTGGTTCTCCTTGACCGCGACCTCGACGATCCGCCCCGCGACGTCGCTCGCGACCGAGACCTTGTCCTGCTGGACATAGGCATTGTCGGTCGAGACGGTGCCGCCCGACAGCGACCACCACAGCGCAATCGCGCCGATCACCACCAGCGGCACGCCGAACATCAGGATCGGGCGCAGCAGCTTGCGCTTCGGCTTCGCCACAACCGGCTCGGCGGTGGTGGTGGTTTCGATGCGGGGGTCGGCTTCAGCCATTGGCGGCCTCGTTGGACTGGTCGGGGTTGAGATTGTCGCGCAGCTGTTCGAGCAGCGCGTGGAGCCTGGCCTGGTCAGCGGCGCTGATGCCCTCTGCGGCGTCGACGAACAGCGAGTCGGCGATGCCCTTCAGCTGGAGCAGGATCGGCTGGGCCGCTTCGGTCAGGTGGATGCGCCACACGCGCCGGTCACCCGGATCGCGCCGCCGCTCGACCCAGCCGGCTTCCTCGAGCCGGTCGATCATGCGGCCGAGCGTGATCGGTTCGACTTCGAGCAGCTCGGCGAGCATGCCCTGATTGCTGCCCTCATGCCGCTTGAGCACGCTGAGGGTCCGCCATTGCTGGCGGGTGACGCCGATCAGCCGCGCGCGCTCGTCGAAGCGCTTGCGGAGCAGGCGGGAGACGTCGCTAATCAGAAATCCGAGTGAGTCGGTCATGAGCCGCGATATAATAAGCATGCTTATAGAATACTACTGCTATAAGTTGCATTTCGCGATGGATGCGATTGCGCCCAACGCAAGCGCTCGCCCTTTCCCGGCGCGGCAATCCGGTGCATCAGGCGCGGATGACCGACACATTCAAAACGTTCGAGAGCTTCGACGGCCAGCGCCTGGCCTGGCGCGAGCGGGGTGAGGGGCGGCCGGTGGTGCTGATCCACGGCTATTTCTCCGACGCGCAGACCAACTGGATCAAATATGGTACGGCGGAGAAGCTGGTTGCTGCGGGTTTCCGGGTGATCATGCCCGACTTGCGTGCGCATGGTGACAGCGCGCGGCCGCATGACCTAGCCGCCTATCCGCCCGATGCGCTGGCGCAGGATGCGGAGGCGCTGATCGCGCATCTTGGCCTGACCGACTATGATCTGGGCGGTTATTCGCTGGGTGCGCGCACGACGGTGCGGCTGCTGGTGCGCGGGATCGCGCCGAAGCCGCGACGCGTGGTGCTGTCTGGCCTTGGCGATGAGGGGGTGACCGATACCGGGCGCCGCGCGGGGTTCTTCCGCCGTGTGCTCACCGGATTCGGCAGCTTCGTGCGCGGCGACAAGGAGTTCATGTCGCAGGCGTTCCTCAAGACCACCGGCGGGGATCCCAAGGCGCTGCTCGGCATCCTCGATACATTTGTCGACACGCCGCCCGAGGCCGTGGCGATGCTGGACGTACCTGTGCTGATCGTCGCAGGGGCGGAGGATGACGAGGTCGGATCGTTCACCGGACTGGCCGAGATGCTGCCGGATGCGCGCTTCGTCGAGGTTCCTGGCAATCACATGAGCGCGGTCACACGTCCCGAGCTAGGCGACGCGATCGTAACATTTCTGACCGCTTGACCGCCTGCCGGGGCAGGCGCAGGTTGCGCGCATTCAACATCACTGGGTTTGAGAGGGTTTGATGATCCGCACCGGAATTTCCACGATCGCGCTGGCGGTCCTGCTGGCGACGCCCGCCGTCGCGCAGACGAAGGCGCCCACGACCGCGCCGACGGCAGCCGAAGCCGACGCGTTCGTTGCGCGCGCGACCAAGGAGTTCGAGGAATTCTCGGTCGACGATGCGCGCATCCAGTGGCTGTATGCGACCTATATCAACGACGACACGTCCGCGCTGGTCGCCAAGAGCGGCGCCAAGGGGACCGAACTGGCGGTCAAGTTCGCGCTGGAGGCGGCGAAGTTCGACAAGGTGAAGGGCCTGTCACCCGATACGCGTCGTCAACTCGACATTCTGCGCAGCGCGATCACCTCGCCCGCGCCGACGCGCGCCGGGGCGGCGACCGCGCTCGCCAAGCTGCAGACCGACATGCAGACCGTCTATGGCACCGGCAAGGGCACGCTGAACGGCAAGCCGATCAACGGTAGCGACATCGAGGCGGCGATGGGGACCAGCCGCAATCCCGACGAGCTCAAGGAAATGTGGACCAGCTGGCACGACAATGTCGGCGCACCGCAGCGCCAGGACTATCAGCGCGCCGCCGGCCTGCTGAACGAAGGCGCGCGCGAGCTGGGCTTCAAGGATGTCGGCGCGATGTGGCGGTCGAACTACGACATGCCGCCCGAGGAGTTTGCCAAGCTCACCGACAAATTGTGGAACGAGGTGAAGCCGCTCTATGAATCGCTGCACACCTATGTCCGCTGGAAACTGAACGAGAAATATGGCGATGCGGTCCAGTCGAAGACGGGTCCGATCCGCGCCGACCTGCTCGGCAATATGTGGGCGCAGGAATGGGGCAATATCTATGATATCGTCGCCCCGGCTGGGTCGGGTGATCTTGGCTTCGACGTCGGCGAATTGCTCGTCGCCAAGGATTATGACGCGATCAAGATGGTCAAGGCGGGGGAGGGCTTCTACTCCTCGCTCGGGCTCGATCCGATGCCGGAAACCTTCTGGAAACGCTCGCAGTTCGTGAAGCCAGCCGATCGCGAGGTGCAGTGCCATGCGTCGGCGTGGAACCTCGACAATGTCGACGACCTGCGCATCAAGATGTGCATCAAGGTGAACGGCGACGATTTCGTCACGATCCACCACGAGCTGGGCCATAACTACTACCAGCGCGCGTATAATCAGAAACCGTTGCTCTATCGCAACGGTGCGAATGACGGCTTCCATGAGGCGATCGGCGATTTCGTTGCGCTGTCGATCACGCCGGATTACCTCGTCTCGATTGGGCTGCTCGAGGAGAGCAAGGTGCCGAGCGCGGACAAGGACACCGGGCTGCTGCTGCGTCAGGCGATGGACAAGGTCGCGTTCCTGCCGTTCGGGCTGCTGATCGACAAATGGCGTTGGGGCGTGTTCTCGGGCGGTATCCCGGCGAGCGGCTATCAGGGCGCATGGGATGCGCTGCGTCTGCAATATCAGGGGATTACGCCCCCGGTGAAGCGCGACGAGACCAAGTTCGATCCGGGCGCGAAATACCATATCCCCGCGAATGTGCCCTACACGCGCTACTTCCTCGCCCGGCTGCTGCAGTTCCAGTTCTACAAGGCGGCGTGCGATCAGGCCGGGTGGAAGGGGCCGCTCCACCGCTGCTCCTTCTATGGCAACAAGGAGGTCGGCGCGAAGCTGAACGCGATGCTGGAAATGGGCGCGTCCAAGCCCTGGCCCGACGCGCTGGAGGCATTCACCGGCAGCCGCGAGATGTCGGGCGCGGCGATGGTCGAGTATTTCGCGCCGCTGAAGGTGTGGCTCGACGAGCAGAACAAGGGCAAGCCAAAGGGCTGGTAATGAAGAGGCCGCCGTGACTGAGTCGCGGCGGCCTCTTCCTTGTGACGTTGCGCCGCGGTCAGCTGGGCAGCTTGTCCGGGATCGTGCCCTCGTCGGCGATGCCCGCCTCGAACGAGGCCGAGCTGTCGGTGCCGTCGGCCTGATGCGCGGTCGTACCGGGGGTCTTTGCGTCGCTCTTCGGTCCGCCTTGGCCCTTCTGTACCGCGTAGAAGATCCCGGCGACGGTCGCGCCGATCGCCGCGACGCCGCCGATCAGCGTCGCGAAGAAGTTGCGGTCGCCCATTTTCTCGCGCGTTTCGGCAACGAACTGCACCGGAGCGGAGTCGGTGACCGTCTGCGCGGCACTATGCGCCGCCGAGGAGACCTTGGCTGCCGCAGCCTCGACCGCAGCGCGCGGGCGGCTGGGGGCAGGCTTGCGTGTCGAGGCGCGCGGCTTGGTCGAGGCAGCGGGCTTGCGGGTCGCGGCGGTGCGGCGCGGAGGCGGAGCCTTGTCAACTGCCGCCGGAGCCTTGGCCGCAGCGGGCTTGCGCGCCGGTGCCTTGGTCGGGGGGGCGGGCGCATCGATGGCGGCGGGTGGTTCGGCAGCGGGCTTGGGCGCAGGCGTTGGCTTGGCCGCAGCCTTTGGCTTCGGCGCGGCCTTGGGCTTGGCCGGTGCCTTCGCCTTGGCCGGGGCCTTGGCCGGCTTAGGCGCGCTCGCGTCGTCCGCCTTGACGCTCGGCTTCGCTGCCGCGCGGCGCGGCTTCGCGGGAGCCTTGGCCTCGGTCGGGGTGTCGCCGTCATTCGATGTGGTCGGGGCTTTCGCCATCACGCAACTCCAGTGGTTTCGTGGCTGTAACCAGCCTGCGGCCAAACGGTTTCCCGCGTCAATGAAAAGCGCGCATTTGGCACAAGTTTAGCGGAATGGCGGCTCGTTGAACGCGCGCAGCTTGCGGCTGTGCAGCTTTGCGCCCTCGCGCCGCAATTCCTCGCAGGTTTCGATGCCGATCTTGAGATGCTCGGCAATCGCGCGTTCGTAGAAGCGGTTGGCCTGGCCGGGCAGCTTGAGTTCGCCGTGCAGCGGCTTGTCCGACACGCACAGCAAAGTGCCGTAGGGGACGCGGAAGCGATAGCCCTGCGCTGCGAGCGTTGCGCTTTCCATGTCCACCCCGACCGCGCGGCTGAGCGAGAAGCGCAACGCCGAGCGTGAAAAGCGCAGTTCCCAGTTGCGGTCGTCCGTCGTGACGATCGTGCCCGTGCGCAGGCGGCGCTTGAGCTCATCCCCCGACTGGCCCGAGACGGTTTCGGCAGCGCGGGCCAGTGCCTGCTGCACTTCGGCAATCGCCGGGATCGGGATTTCGGGCGGCAGCACGTCATCCAGCACATGGTCGTCGCGCAGATAGGCGTGGGCGAGGACATAGTCGCCGATCCGCTGGCTGGGGCGCAGGCCACCGCAATGGCCGATCATCAGCCATGCCTCCGGGCGCAGCACGGCGAGGTGGTCGGTTATCGTCTTGGCGTTGGACGGGCCGACGCCGATGTTCACCAAAGTGATTCCGCTGCCATCCTCTGCCATCAGATGCCAGGCCGGCATCTGGTGGCGGCGCCACGCGCTGTCGGTCAGCAGCATTTCGGGATCGTCGCCAGCCTTGAACACGATGCCGCCCGGCCCGGACACGCCGGTAAAGCGGCTGCCTTCACCCACCTGCTCCGACGCCCACCGGACGAATTCGTCGACATAGCGGTGATAGTTGGTGAACAGGATGTACTGCTGCACATGCTCGGTCGGGGTGCCGGTATAGTGGCGCAGTCGCGCAAGGCTGAAATCGGTGCGCAGCGCGTCGAACAGCGCGAGCGGGCGGGTGCCGTCCTGGCTGATCCAGCTGCCATCCGCGATCTCGTCCCCGATATGCGCCAGCTCGGTCGCCGGGAAATGCCGCGCGAGTTCGAGCACCGACACCTGATCCATCTTCAACACATGGCTGGGGTCGATCACATAGGGGAAGGGGATTTCCTGGCGCCCGGTGGCCGCGGTAACCTCAACATCATAATCCTCGATCAGCAGGGTCAGCTGTTCGACCAGATAATCGGCAAACATCGCGGGGCGGGTGACGCTGATCGCATAGTCGCCCGGCTCGACCAGCCGACCGAAGCTGCGCGCCGGGGTGGGGCGGTTGATTTCGTTGCGATATCGCACGCGAATTTCGGGATAGGCGAAGCTGCCGTCGGTGCGGCGCTCCGGGTCCGGGGCAATCCCCGAGGTCAGATAGAGATCGAGAGCCTCACGTAGGCGCGTGACGGAGGCGGTGTGCAGCCGATCCAGTTCGGCGACGATTTGTTCTGCTTGTGTCATCTTTCACGGCTAATTTGCCGCGATGACATTGGCAAGACCACAGCATGTAGCATCCGTGGCACGCCGGTCATCGTGACCGACGTGCCCGACCGGATCAATTGGCGTCGTCGTCCTTCTCCAGCAGCTTGCTGACGCCGAACGCGGCCCCGGCAACGGCTGCAGCTGCGCCGGCCGCGATGGCGGCTGCGGCGACGGGGTTCTTCTTGGCGGCATCGACGACGTCGTCGAATGCCTCGCTGATCGCTTCACCGGCGTCGTTGAGCGCTTCCTTCGCCTGGCTGAACAGCGATTCGTCGCCGGTGGCGG
>NZ_LSJM01000101.1 GCF_001557215.1 Sphingomonas sp. CCH9-E2
CAGGTCGAGACGCTGATGAGCCATCTCGCCAGTGCGGACGCGGATGTGCCGTCGAATGCGCTCCAGCGCGATGCGTTCGCCGCGTTACGCGGGCGGAGCGGGGCGCGGCGGATGAGCCTGGCCAATTCGGCGGGGATCGCGCTGGGGCCCGATTATGCGTTCGACCTGACCCGCCCGGGGATCGCGCTGTACGGCGCCGTGCCGGTGCCCGCGCTGGCCGGGCGGACGCGGCAGGTCGTGACGCCCGAGGCGCAGATCCTGCAGCGGCGGCTCGTGCCGGCGGGGGAGAGCGTCGGCTATAACGCGACCTGGACCGCGACCGTCGATACCGAGGTGGCGATCGTCAATCTGGGCTATGCCGATGGCTATCTGCGCTGCTTTTCGGGCAAGGGGCGCTCGTGGGTGGGGGATCGCGCGGTGCCGCTGATCGGGCGTGTGTCGATGGATTTGACCGCGGTCGATGTGAGCGCCGCGCCCGAGCTGGCCGAGGGCGACTGGCTCGCGCTGGATTACGACCTGACGACCATGTCCGCGCTGTCGGGCTTGTCGCAATATGAGCTGCTGACCGGGCTGGGCGCGCGCTATGACCGGATCTGGATTTAGCGCGCCATTTGGTTCAGCGTTGCGAAAGGCGCGATCGGATACCATCTTGGGTAACAGAGGAGTGGAAAGCCATGCGTATTGCTTTTGCCGCCGCCGCCCTTGCCGCCCTGGCCCTGCCGGGCGCCGCAACGGCCGATGAAAAGCCCTATCCCAAGGGCGAAGCCGAACTCGCCAAGATGCTGGAAGGCCGCGTTGCCGGGAAGCCGGTGAAGTGCGTCTCCAGTTCGTCGCTGGGCCAGAGTACGGTGATCGACAAGACCGCGATCGTCTATCGCGTCGGATCGAAGCTGTATGTCAACCGCCCGCGGGGCGGCGCCGACCAACTGAGCGATGACGAAATTCTGGTCACCAAAATCCATGGCAGCCAGTTGTGCAACGTCGACAAGATCGACCTGGTCGATCGCACGTCGCGGATGTGGAGCGGGTTCGTTGTACTGGGCGATTTCGTGCCGTACACGAAGGTCAAGGACGCGCGTTGAGCGCGGGCAGGCGCGGTTGCGCCAGGCGCGGCCCGTTCGCTTGACCAATAGCTAGACAAAAGAAGAGGCCGGCGG
>NZ_LSJM01000102.1 GCF_001557215.1 Sphingomonas sp. CCH9-E2
ACCCCAACCCCTCCCCTGAAGGGGAGGGGCTAAGAAGGGAGAAGATGTGAAAGCAGCAGTCCTGTTCGAGGCCGGCAAGCCGCTCGAGATCCACGATATCCGTATCGACAAGCCCGGTCCGCGCGAGGTGCTGGTGCGCACCGCCGCATGCGGCGTGTGCCGGTCGGACCTGCATTTCGTCGACGGTGCCTATCCGCACGCCATGCCGACCGTGCCGGGGCATGAGGCAGCGGGCGTGGTCGAGGCGGTGGGGAGCGAGGTCACGCGGCTGAAGCCCGGCGACCATGTCATCACCTTCTTCACCGTCTTCTGTGGGTCGTGCGAGTTCTGCGTGTCGGGCCGCCCGTCGCTTTGTCTGGACAATTCGACCCGCCGCCCGGCCGATGCTGCCCCCAAGCTGACGCTCGCCGATGGCACGCCGGTCAACCATTTCCTCAACCTGTCGGCCTTCGCCGAGCAGATGCTGATCCATGAAAATGCGTGCGTCGCGATCAGCAAGGACATGCCGCTCGATCGCGCCGCGTTGCTCGGTTGCGCGGTGCTGACAGGAGCGGGGTCGATCTTCCGCGACAGCAAGGTGACGCCGGGCGAAACGGTCGCGGTGATCGGGTGCGGCGGCATCGGCCTGTCGGCGATCAACGCCGCGAAGATTGCGGGCGCGGGCAAGATCATCGCGATTGATCCGGTGCCCGAGAAGCGCGCGCTGGCGCGGAAGATGGGCGCGACGCATGATCTCGACGCCATGGCCCCCGATCTGGTCAAGCAGGTGCTGAAGCTCACCGATGGCGGCGTGCATTATGCGATCGAGGCGGTCGGGCGGCCGCAGACGGCGGAGACCGCCTGGCACGTGCTGCGCCGGGGCGGTACCGCGACGATCCTGGGCATGATCAAGCCGGGTGAGTCGGTCAGCATTCCGGGTCCGACCTTCCTGTCGGGCAAGAAGCTGCAGGGCTCGCTCGCCGGGTCGATGCAATTCCCGATCGACCTGCCGCACCTCGTCCAGATGTATCTCGACGGCGTGCTCGACCTCGACACGATGGTGGCCGAGCGGATCAAGCTGGAGGACATCAACCACGCCTTCGACAATCTGCGACAGGGGGACGCGGTGCGCTCCGTGATCGAGTTCGCATGACCAGCCCGGCGGGACATCGCGGCGGGCAGCCGATGGAGCAGGTCGACGATCTCGACACCGCGCGGCTGACCGCATGGATGGAGGCCAATGTCGCGGGCTTCGCTGGCCCGCTCACCTACGCCAAATTCCCCGGCGGACAGAGCAACCCGACCTATCGCATCGATGCGGCGAGCGGCGCCTATGTGCTGCGGCGCAAGCCGTTCGGGCCGCTGCTCCCCTCGGCCCATGCGGTGGATCGCGAATATCGCCTGATCGCGGGGCTGCATCCGACCGGCTTTCCCGTGGCGCGGCCCTATGGGCTGTGCGAGGATGACGGGGTCGTCGGATCGGCCTTCTACATCATGGAGTTGGTCGAGGGCGCAACCTATTGGGACGGATCGCTGCCCGACAAGACGCCGGAGCAGCGCACGGCAATTTATCACGAAATCTGCGACCGGCTCGCGCAGCTGCATGAGACCGATTACGTCGCGGCTGGCCTTGGCGATTACGGCAAGCCGGGCAGCTATTTCGAGCGACAGGTGGGGCGCTGGACCAAGCAATATCGCCTGGCCCAGACCGACGATCTGGAGGATGTCGAGAAGCTGATCGAATGGCTGCCGCGCACCCTCCCGCCGCAGACGCGCACCAGCATCGTCCATGGCGATTATCGCATCGACAATATGATCTTCGACGCCGACACGCCGCAGGTGAAGGCGGTGCTCGACTGGGAGCTGTCGACGCTGGGCGATCCGATGGCGGATTTTTCGTACCTGCTGATGAACTGGATGATCCCGGCCAATGGCGCGTCGGGCATCGGCGGCATTACCGGGGCGGAGACGGGCATTCCGACCGTCGAGGCGATGGTCGAGCGTTACTGCGCCGCGACCGGGCGCGACGGCATCCCCGACCTCAACTGGTATTTCGCGTTCGGCCAGTTCCGGTTGATGAGCATCGTGCAGGGGATCAAGCGCCGCCTGCTCGACGGCAATGCCAGCAATGCCCACGCCGAGGAGACGGCGGCGCGGGTGCCGGGGCTGGCCGCGAGCGCGTGGGAGTTTGCGCGCAAGGCTGGGGCCTGAAATCCCCCTCCCGCTTGCGGGAGGGGTTAGGGGAGGGCCTGTCCCTCCAAACTGGATACACCGTGTGCGGACAGGCCCTCCCCCGGCCCCTCCCGCAAGCGGGAGGGGAGAGGATATGAGCCTGTTCGACCTGACCGGTAAGGTCGCCATCGTCACCGGATCCTCACGCGGGATCGGCAAGGCCTCGGCCGAGGCGCTCGCCGATCAGGGGGCGCGTGTCGTCATCTCCAGCCGCAACCAGGATGCGTGCGAAGAAGTCGCCGCCGCGATCAACGCCAAACATGGCGACGGCGCCGCCATCGCCATCGCCGCGAGCATCTCGCACAAGGACGCGCTCCAGCATCTGGTGGACGAGACGCGCCGCGTGTTCGGCCGCATCGACATCCTGGTCTGCAACGCCGCGTCCAACCCCTATTACGGGCCGCTGGCGGGGATCGCGGACGAGCAGTTCCGCAAGATCCTCGACAACAATGTCCTGTCCAACCACTGGCTGATCCAGATGGTCGCGCCCGAGATGCGCGAGCGCAAGGACGGCGCGATCGTCATCATCTCCTCGATCGGCGGTCTGCGCGGGTCGCCGGTGATCGGGGCGTACAACGTGTCCAAGGCGGCGGACTTCCAGCTCGCGCGCAACTATGCGGTCGAATATGGTCCCGACAATGTCCGCGTGAACTGCATCGCGCCGGGCCTGATCAAGACCGACTTCGCCCGCGCGCTGTGGGAGAATCCCGAGGCGGAGAAGCGGGTGAACCAGCAGACCCCGCTGCGCCGTTTGGGCGAGCCGGAAGACATTGCCGGCGGCGTCGTCTTCCTTGCTTCGGCGGCGGGGCGCTACACGACGGGGCAGGCTTTGGTGATCGATGGCGGGGTGACGATCTGATGGCGCGCTTTCACGACAAATCGATCATCGTCACCGGTGCGGGCAGCGGGATCGGCCGCGCCGCCGCGATCCTCTTCGCCGCCGAAGGGGGGCGGGTGATCGTCGCCGACAAGACCGAGGGCGCGGACGAGACGGTCGCGCTGATCGCTGCGGCGGGCGGCACCGCCAAGGCGATCCGCATGGATGCGGGCAGCGAGCCGGACGTGATCGCCACGGTCGATCTCGCGGTCGCCGAATTTGGCGGGCTCGACGTGCTGTTTGCCAATGCCGGCATCTCGGGCGGCATGGCCAATTTGTTCGATACTACGCCCGAGCTGATGGCCGAAGTGCTGCGCGTGAACCTGATCGGGCCGCTGCTCGCGATCAAGCATGGCGCGCCGAAGATCGCGGAAAGAGGGAAGGGCGCGATCGTCCTCACCGCCAGCGTCGCGGGCATCCGGTCGGGCGCGGGCAGCCCGGCCTATTCGGCGTCCAAGGCGGGGGTCATCAACCTCGCCGCCGTCGCCGCGCAGCAGCTGTCGGGCTCCAATGTCCGCGTCAACGCACTGTGCCCCGGCCTCACCGAAACCGGGATGACCAAGCCGACCTTCGACTATGCGCGCGAAGCCGGGAAGATGGACCGCGTCGGCCGGTTGAACCCGCTGCGGCGTGGCGCTCAGCCCGAGGAACTGGCGCGTGCGGCGCTGTTCCTGGCGTCGGACGATGCGAGCTATGTCAACGGCCAAGCGCTCGCAGTCGATGGCGGGCTATCGTCGAGCCACCCGGTGACGCGACAGGAATATGGGAAGACGGCGGTATAACCGACCATCGGTGCTTCAACGCGCTTATGACACCGCAAGGCGCCGAAGCGCTGGTGGTTTGAATATTGTGACCGCCCGTAAGTTGTTCTTTCCACTGACCGATCTGCCGGTTGGCAACCAATCGGACAATCAGTGCCAGAAAACCTGTCCAGCATCGCCAGCACGCGCTGTGCCGAGCAGTCCCTCGACGAAGCCAAGCGTGCCACGTGCCCAGCGGACCGCAAGTTCCACCTCGATCAGGCGGCAATCTACGCCCATCTTGCCGAGCAAGCGCGGCGTCATTGCGGGGAGGACAGGTGACACGCGCTGTTGCAAACTCGCTCCCGCATCCAGCGGCGTTTTCGATGCGTGCGAGCTAATGCCTTGATCCGGTAACAAAAAGCGCCGACGCTGCGCTTCATGCTGACGCTCCTCGCCGCCGCCGCCCAGACCGCGACCATCTCCGTGCCGCCGCCAGCACCGCCGCGGTCTCCCACGCATCTGGCGGCGCCGGTCATCCAGACGCCGCCCTATCGCCCGCATCTCGTGGACTATGAGGGTGCGACCGCACAATGCGGTGGGCAGATCGTAACGCCGCTGGCCGCCGTCGCGCCCTTCACCCAGGTCGCCCGGCTTGGGGTCGAAGCGGCGCGGTCCTACGAAATGGGGTTCACGGTCGGCGAGGATGGCCGCCCGCTCGGGATCACGCAGCGGGTCGCGGCGTCGGGGCCCAAGGGCTATGTTCAAGCCACCGACCTTGCCCCGGCGTTCAGCCTGTGGCGCTTTCCGGCCAGCGCGGTCGGAGCCGCCTGCACCATGACCTTCACCGCGCGGAGCGTCCCGCTCGACCGCGCGGCCCCGGCCGATCTCTACCGCATCGCGGCGCTGCGCATGGCGAACCCGTCCGAGTTCCAGACAATCATCCAGCAAATCCGCAAGTCGGGCGACTGCGCCGGGCCGGGGCGTCCGCGCATGTTGCTGCGCGCGTTCATCGACGATCGCCGCATTCCCCAGACGCCGGGCGTGCCGTCCTATGCCGTTGCCAGTTTCGATGTCGATGCCGATGGCGTACCGCAAAATCCGGGCATCGTCGCCAGCGACGGCAACCGCGTGCTCGAGGCTGCGGCGAGCGATGCGGCGGCGCGCAGCCGCTATGTCGGCAACGCGCCGCGCACGCGCTGCACCATCCCCTTCCGCCGCGCGGCGACCGATCCGGTTCCCGCCCCGCCAATGCCGCCCAAAACGGATTATCCAGAGGCACGCTGCCCCGAACCGGTGCGTTGGGCCCGCCCGCTCAACCTCGAATTCCCCGACGCCTTTCGCCGCCGCGCGATCGAGGGCTGGGCGATCGTGCGCTACGACCTTGCACCCTGGGGAGCGACCGGGGCGGTGACCGTGCTCGCCAGCGAACCCGCTGCGGAGTTCGGCGAGCAGGCGCGCCGCATGATCATCGCCGCGCGCGCCGAAGCCGCGCCGAACGGGGCGCAGGGCTGTATCGCGCGCGTGCACTATCGCATGGCCGGGCGCGACGATCCCGACGACGACGCGCCCGGTTTCTGACGCGTCCTGACAGCCGGTTGACCGGGCGTGGGCAAAGACCGACCCTGCACCCGGCACCAAGCGGGAGCAGGATCATGCGGATCATTCGGGCACTGACGGCAGCATCATTGATGGTCGCGAGCATCCTGCCCGTTGCGGCGCAGGAGGTGATGGTGACGGCCACCCGATCGCCGAGCAACCGCGACGGCTTTCAGGGCACGTCGATCCCGATCATCACGTTGCGGCGCACGGCGGATTTCGCGGTGCAGCGCGTGTCGATCACCGGCGATACGCGCGACGAGGCGCTGCGGCGCAAGGAAATCTACACGATGGTGCGCAGCGCGATCGAGCAGGCGGGCAAGCATGGCGTCGAACTGGCCACCGGCGACTACGTGGTCGAGGCGCTGACGCTCGCCAATTATGGCGACCTGCTGCTCAGCCGCGACGGGCGGCCGGATTCGGAGCGGACCAGCTTCATCATCAAGGTGAAGCTGGAGCCCGGTATGGACGCCCGCGCGGCGCTCGACCGTATCGCCAAGTTCATCAAGGCGGTGCCGCCGGCCGGGCGCGCGCAGATCGAAAAGAGCGGTGACATGACGCTGTCGGTGCTCAGCCCCGACCAGTATCGCAACAAGATCATCGAAATGATCGCCGCCGACGCCGCCGCCACCGCGGCGCGCTTCGGTCCAGGTTACGGGGTCGAAGTGCGCGGGCTGGACCGCCCGGTCGAATGGTCGCGCGCGAGTTTGACCGAGGTGTTTCTGTACCTGCCGGCGGCGTATGTGATCGTGCCGAAGGCGTGAGGGCCCGCGTAATCTCCCCTCCCGCGAGCGGGAGGGGCCGGGGGAGGGCCTGTCACATTAGCGGACGGCCTGTTTGAACAGGACCTCCCCTAACCCCTCCCGCGAGCGGGAGGGGGACTTGCTGCCCGCACCTCACCCCTCCCGCATCCGCATCAGCCCTTCCTGCGCGACGCTTGCCACCAGTCGCCCGTCGCGGCTGTAGATCCGCCCGCGGTTGAACCCGCGCGCATGGCCGGCCCAGGGGCTGTCGGTGGTGTAGAGCAGCCAGTCATCGGCGCGCAGCGGCTCGTGCAGCCACACGGCATGGTCCAGGCTCGCGCTCTGCAACCCGCGCGTCATCCAGTTGACGCCGTGCGGCATCGTCGCGGTGCCGAGGAGCATCATGTCGCTGGCGTAGGAGAGCACCGCGCGGTGCAGCGCCGGGTCGTCGGGCAAAGCGGCGGCGGTGCGGAACCAGCTATGCTGCACCGGGTCGCGCTTTTCCGGCTTGAACCAGTTGCGCGGATTGCAGGGGCGGATTTCGATCGGGCGCGGGCGCAGGAAGAAGGGACGGAACTTCTCCGGCACATGATCGCGGATTTCCTCGCGCAGGTCGAATTCGGAGCGCAGGTCTTCCGGCCCCGGTACGTCCGGCATATCGGCCTGATGCGACAGACCGTCCTCAGGCCGCTGGAACGACGCGATCATGTTGAGGATCGGCACGCCCTGTTGCAGCGCGATGACGCGGCGATTGGCGAAGCTGCCGCCGTCATAGTCGCGCACGACGCGATAGATGATCGGGAAATCCTCATTGCCCGGCCGCATGAAATAGGCGTGGAGCGAGTGCGCGTCCTTGCCCTCGACCGAGCGTTGCGCCGCCTGAAGCGCCTGCGCGATCACCTGCCCGCCGAACACGCGTCCGACCCCGCCGGGCTGACGCGCGCCGCGATACAGGTCGACGTCGATTGTTTCGACGTCGAGCAGGTCGACGAGTTGGGTCACCTGTTCGGCAGCGGTCTCGGCACGTTTTTCCGGTTCGCTCATGTTCATTCCTTAAGCCCCTCCCCTTTAGGAGTGGCGGGTTGGACTGCCCCCGGCAGTCCAAGCCCAGTCCGGGGGACTGGGCG
>NZ_LSJM01000103.1 GCF_001557215.1 Sphingomonas sp. CCH9-E2
TCCGCCGCTAAACCCTCCCCTAGCCCCTCCCTGTCAGGGAGGGGAATTTAAGGGGGTGTGCGCTCAGCCCTTCACCACGAATTTCAGCCCCGCATTCGCCTCCAGCCGCGCCTTCAGCGGCTCGGCCATCAGCGCGCCGGGGGTCCACACCCCGCCGTCGCCCGCGACGTCGCGGATCAGGCACAATGCCGCCTCGGCGATCATCTTCGACGTCGATCCATAGCCGGGATCGCGGTCGCCGGTGACGGTGCAGGTCAGTGACTCCCCGGTCGGCATCTCCGCGATGAAGTCGATTTCGTAAAAGCCCGCCTCACGCTCTTCCTTTGACGGGCCCTCGCCGGGGGCGGGGCCCTTATCGGCGTTCATCGGGTTCATCTTGGCAATCGCCTCCGCCGCCGCCTTGCCGATGTCGCCAAGGCCCGGCGCGACCATCATCTCGTCATAGCGGAAATCGGTGCCATAGGGGTGGCCGGCGAGGAAGTTGGTGCGGTGGACGTTCTTGGTGTTGATCACCGCCATCACGAACGGCGCGACCCAGCCGCCGACCGCTTCGTCATATTCCGGCATCATTCCCTTGGGCTGATCCGGGCCGGTGAAGCCGGGGGTGAGCGCGAAGGGATCGAGCAGGATCTTGAACACCAAGGGGTTCTTTGCCGCCGCAGCCGCCGTCGCCTTGCCGCTGGCAAAGGTGCCGCCCGAAAAGGTCCCCTGCATCTTGCGCACGCGGCCCTTCACGCGCGGGGCGGGGCGGCCCCATTTGGCGATTGCCGCCTGCTCGGCGGTCCACACGCCCAGGTCGAACGGGATCGAATCGAACCCGCACGACAGCACGATGCGCGCGCCGCTCGCCTTCGCCGCATCCTGATGCCGCGCGATCACATCGTGCATCCAGTTGGGCTCGCCGCACAGGTCGACATAGGCGGTGCCGGTCTCGACACACGCCGCGACCAGATCATTGCCATAGAGTTGATACGGTCCGACCGTGGTCAGCACGACGGTCGTGCGCGCGGTGAGGGCACGTAGTGCGGCGGGGTCGTCGGCATTGGCGGTGAGCAGCGGCGTATCCGCCGGTGCGCCGATCTCGTCGCGGACCTGTTCGAGCTTGGTCAGCGACCGTCCCGCCATCGCCCAGCGCAGCGACCCGTCGCCGTAACGCTGCGCCAGATATTCCGCGACAAGGCGACCAGTGAAGCCGGTCGCGCCATAGACGATCAGATCGAACTCGCGGGTCATGCCATCCTCTCTCAGCTTTTTGGCCGAGCGTACCGCGCTTTCCAAAAATTGAAAGGCCGGGTCAGTGCCCGCGCCGCGCCTGAGCATGGGTTTCGGCCAGCGACAGCAGCACGTCGAGATCCTCGCGGCTGATGTCGAAGCTGTCGGGCAGGTCGGCGAGTGCGCGGTCGATGTCCTCCAAATGCAGCCCGGTGGCGACGGGCGGCACCGGCAGCGGTACGGGCTGATGCGGATAGCTGTGCGTCGACATGCGGTGAAACACCATCGCCAGCGAGACGAGCGCAATCGAGTTGAGCGCGACCGGGGCGAAGGCGAAGGCATAGCCCGCGTCATGGATACCCTGACTGCCGATCACTGCGGTCAGCGCAGCGGCGCCGCCAGGCGGGTGGAGGCAGCGGAGCAGGGACATGGCAAGGATGGCAAGACCTACCGCGAGGCCCGCGGCGATCATCGGGTCGGCGACATGACGGAACATTGCGATACCGACCAAGGCAGAGATAGTGTTGCCGCCGACCACCGGCCATGGCTGGGCCAGCGGGCTGGCAGGGACGGCGAAGATCAGCACAGCGGACGCGCCCATCGGTGCGACGATCAGCGGCAGGTCCGCCGTCGTCAGCTCAAGGCCGGCGCTGACGACCATGGTGAGCGCGATGCAGATCGTCGCGCCGATCGACGCGACAAGGCGGTCGAGCGGGCGCGCACCGGCGAGGATCGGGTGAAACAGGCGAAAGTTCATGCCGCGACTTAACGGGGACAGGACCATGTCGGGAACAGGCGATTCTTGCGCGGAGGAAAGCGGAGGCATTGTCCGGCCTTGAAACCCGTCGCGCGCTTCCCGACTATGGGCGCTTCAACGGAGACCCGCACACCATGCCGCTCAACGGCGCTTCCGATCTTGGCCAGTTTCGCGTCCAGCGCCATTTCGCGGAGCATCGCGCGATTTCGCCGGGCACCGCGATCGAGTACGCGCCCGGCCCGGTCGAGCGTGCGGCATTCGACCGGCTGCGCGCGAGCGGGGTGATCCGCGAGGCGCATCCGGCGCACTACTGGTTCGACCTCGACCGCATGGGCCGCGAGCGCGAAACGTCGCGCAATCCCAAGCTCAAGGTCGCGCTCGCGCTGGGTGCGGTGCTTGTCTTCGCGGCTTGGTATTTCTCGCGTTACTAGACTGTTTCGCTGAACTGCAGGCTAGCGAGGCGGGCATAGAGGCCGCCCTTGGCGACCAGCTCGCCATGCGTGCCGGTTTCGACGATGCGCCCCTCGTCCATCACGATGATCCGCTGCGCCGCGCGGACGGTGGCGAGGCGGTGGGCGATGACCAACGTCGTGCGCCCCTGCATCAGCCGCTCGAGCGCATCCTGCACCAGCCGCTCGCTTTCGGCGTCCAGCGCGCTGGTCGCTTCGTCGAGCAACAGGATCGGTGCGTCGCGCAGCAGCGCGCGGGCGATGGCGATGCGCTGGCGCTGCCCGCCAGACAGCCGCGCGCCGTCCTCGCCGAGGAAGGTGTCGAGCCCCTGCGGCAGCTCGCGCAGAAATTCGGCGGCATTGGCGGCTTCGGCGGCCTGCCAGATCTGCTCCTCGGTCGCGTCCCACCGGCCATAGCGCAGGTTGTCGCGAGCGCTGGCGGCAAAGATCACCGTCTCCTGCGGCACCATCGCCATGCGCGCGCGCACCTGCGCCGGATCGGCCTTGGGCAGCGGCACGCCATCGACGCGGACTTCGCCCGCCTCGGGGTCGTAGAAGCGCTGGACCAGCTGGAACAAGGTCGACTTGCCCGCGCCCGACGGGCCGACCACCGCCACCGTCTCGCCCGGCGCGATCGACAGGGTGAAGTCGTTCAGCGCCGACACCTCGGGCCGCGTCGGATAGCGGAAGGTGACGTTGGCAAAGTCGATCGCGCCCCGCGCCGGCTCTGGCAGCGCCACCGGATCGGCGGGCGCGGCAATCTCCGGCTCCTCCGACAGCAGCTCGGCGAGGCGGGCGGCGGCGCCCGATGCGCGGAGCAGGTCGCCATAGACTTCGGTCAGCGCGCCGAACGCACCGGTGACGAGGCCCGCGGTGATGACGAAGGCGGTGATCGACCCGCCCGAGATGCGCCCCTGCGCGACGCCATAGACCGCGTCCCACATGATGAGCGTAATCGCGGTGAACAGCGCGAAGATGACCAGAGCCGTCATCACCGCGCGGGTCGCGAACCGCTTGCGCGCGGTGGAAAAGCCGCGATCGACCGCGTCCTGGAACCGTGCGCTCTCGCGGTCTTCCTGCCCGAATGCCTGCACGATCCGCATCGCGCCCAGCGTTTCGGACGCAATCGAGCCGATATCGGCGACGCGATCCTGGCTGGTCCGCGAAAAGCGGCGCACGCGACCGCCCAGCCACATGATCGGCAGCACGATCACTGGAATCCCGACCAGCAGATAGGCCGCGATCTTCGGCGCCAGCACGAACAGGTACAGCGTGCCGCCAATCGCGATCAGCAGGTTGCGCAGCGCGACCGACACGGTGGTGCCGACGATCTGTTCCACCACGGCGGTGTCGGCGGTCAGGCGGCTGGCGATTTCCGACGGGCGGTTCTCCTCGAACCAGCGCGGGGGCAGGCGCAGCAGGTTGCGGTGCACCGCCGCGCGCATATCGGCCACCGTGCGCTCGCCCAGCCAGGACACGAAATAGAAGCGCATCGCAGTCGCAAAGGCGAGCACGACGACGACCAGCAACAGCCCCTGGAAATAGCCGCCAATCTGCGCCGGATCGGAGTCGGCGCCAAACCCCTTGTCGACCACTTCCTTGAACGTGCGGGGGATCCACAAGGTCGCGCCGGCGGCCAGCAGCAGCGCCACGATCGCCAGCGTCAGCTGCAGCGGATAGCGGCGCGTATAGCCCCAGACGATCGTCAGGCTCGACAGCTTGCGCTGTGGCTGAGCGGGGGGGGCGGCAGGGG
>NZ_LSJM01000104.1 GCF_001557215.1 Sphingomonas sp. CCH9-E2
TTTCATGGTCCAGACTATCATAGTCTCTGGGCCACTCAGCGGGGGGCAGATCACAGTTGGGCTCTGCTGAAATGCTTGTCGATGAGCTTCGCGACAGGCTCCGCCGGATCGCTTCGAAACCCCTTAGTCTCAAGCAGATTGAGAAGCTGTTGTCGCTCACCCCCGCCGAACGCAACCGGTGGTCGAAAGATGGCCGACTGCAAATTTCCGGGACATCCAAAATACGCCGAGGGGACAACCTCATTTCGCTCGCGACCTATAATGTGGATGCGGTGGAACGGTTGCTTGAAAATCCTGCCATCGTTGAGGCTTGGCGTCGTTCCGATGCCAGTCGTTAAGGGATTGGCTTTCGGGCGACTTTCGACTAGTGGATCAACGTCAACGGTTTAAGACCGTTGTCAACAGATCGCGCCGGTGCCCGAGAGGGCTTAATTCGGGAACACGGTGAGGAGCGGCCTTGGCTGATCCGAATCCGAGGCTGTCCCTGCAACTGTAAGCGGCGAGCGCGATGCACATCGCTTCCACCTTCGGGCGGAAGCAGCCACTGGGCCTTACGCTTGTCCAAGCGCGGCCTGGGAAGGCCGTGCATCAAGCTATGACCCGCGAGCCAGGAGACCTGCCGGCGTTTGGTCGCTCTTGCTGCGGTCCAGGGGATGGCCATGGCACGGTAACCTCCGTCTGAGCGACGAACCATTGCGGCTGGGGCCGCAGGGTTAGTCCTGCGCGGGTGAATTGTGCCCACTCGCGTTGGCCTGGCCGACCGTTCGTGCGCTCTCCCGACTCGCCTTGGGAGTTGATGGATCCGGTTGCCCCTTTTCGTCGCGCAGTTGCTCGGCACCAAGGGGGTATCCCGATGAAGAAACCTGTTCTCGTATCCACGTTTGCGCTGGCGCTAGCCAGCTGCCCGGCCTTCGCGCAGTCGAACCCGGGACAGCCTACAACCAATGACAGCGGAGAAACCATTGTCGTGACGGCGTCACGGTCCGGTGAGGCCGTGGCCGTAAACAAGCTCGGTGCGTCGGTGACGGTACTGGACAGCGAAGCGTTGGAGCAGCGCCAGACCCGGATTGTTTCGGACATTCTGCGCGATGTGCCGGGCGTTGCCGTGAGCCGCACCGGCGCTGCTGGCGGCCTCACCCAGCTCCGGCTTCGCGGCTCCGAGGGCAACCACGTCCTCGTTCTGATTGACGGTATAGAAGCTTCGGACCCGTATTTTGGCGAGTTCGATTTCGCCACTCTCATTGCCGATCCCGAAGCCCGCGTTGAAGTCCTGCGAGGGCAGCAGTCCTCGCTTTACGGTTCGGACGCGATCGGCGGCGTTATCCAGTATCTGACATTGACCGGGAAGGAGGCTCCGGGGGTCAGCTTGCGCGCAGAGGGCGGCAGCTTCAACACCTTCACCGGAAGCGCGCGTGCTGGCGGAGTGTCTGGCGATCTCGATTATGCTGTGTCTGGCGCTTACTATCACACCGGCGGCTATCCCACGGCACGAAATGGCAGCAGGGATGTCGGCTCCGACATCGCAGGCCTTTCGGCCAAGCTCATCTGGTCGCCGTCCGAAACCTTCAAACTGACCGGCGTTGCCCGCTACAGCTTCACGGAAGCCGATACCAACAACAGCGAGAACAATCCGGCGAGCCCGCTATTCGGATTCACCGTCGACAGCCCCGGCGTGTTCTTCAGAAACAAGGCCTTCTATGGTCTTGTGAGAGCTGAACTGATCGGGCTCGACGGCCGCTGGACGAACGCAGTGACAGGGCAAGTCGCGTTGAGCGAGCGCAAGGGCTTCGACGCTGCGGGCTTCGATTACGGCAACAAGGGTAACCGCTACAAAGGCTCGTTCGAATCGAGCCTGCGGCTGGGCACCGACGCCATCCGGCATCGCCTGACCGCCGCAATCGACGTCGAGCGCGAAGAATTCCAGAACACCACACCGTCATCCTTCGCGTTTCAGGGAAAAAGATCGACCGACAATGTCGGGATTGTCGGGCAGTATGAACTGCTGATCAACGACGCATTCTCTTTTGGTGCATCGATCCGCCATGACGAAAATGATCGCTTTGATGACCCCACAACTTGGCGGGTTCAAGGCAGTTATTCGCTCCCGACTGGTACCCGTGTTCGCGGTGCCTATGGAACGGGGGTCAAGAATCCGGGCTATTTCGAGCTCTATGGATTTTCCGATGGCCGCTATATTGGCAACCCTAACCTGAGGCCCGAGAAGTCGGAAGGGTGGGAAGCCGGCATCGAGCAAAGCTTCAGCGATGGCAAGGCCACCATAAGCGCGACCTATTTCGATAGCCGCCTGAAGGACGAAATTTTCACGACCTTCCCCGCTCCGACCTTCATAGCGACGCCATCAAACCGTGCAACTTTGTCGAAACAGCATGGCATTGAGGTGGCCCTTGCCGCCCGTCCAATTCCCCAGATCAGGCTGGACGCCGCCTACACATGGCTTCATGCGCGAGAAAACGGCACAGTCGAGGTGCGTCGCCCCAAGCATATCGGCAGTTTCAACGCGACAGTGTTCAGCAAGGATGAGCGCTTTTCGGGTACGTTGACAGTGCGCTACAACGGGCGTCAGACCGATGTCGCGTTTACAAATCCAAGCTTCATTCCGGTGCGCGTGTCCCTGAGGGAATATGTACTGGTTAACCTGAATGCCGAATACAAGTTGCGCCCCAACATTTCGTTGTTTGCGCGCGTAGAAAACCTCATCAACGAGCAATACGAAGAGGTGTTCAGTTTCGCCACTCCGGGCCGCGCAGGCTATGGTGGCGTTCGCGTCCGCTTCTGATGTTCCGCAAGGCGCTCTGCCTCCTTTGGATGATCTCCGTGCTTCCGGCTCTGGCCGGTTGCACGGAGCCGTCTGGTAGTCGCAGCCAGGCGGCAGCAAAGCCAGTCCATGTCATGTCGATGAACCAGTGCACGGATCAGCTTGTCCTGGCATTGCTGCCACCTGAGCGGATCGCGTCGGTCACTTGGCTGTCGCGCGATCCCGACGGCTCCCTCATGTTCCGCGAGGCTGCGCGTGTCGACATCAACCATGGAATGTCGGAGGAGGTCCTGCGCCAGAAGCCGGACCTGGTTATTGCCGGGGCATTTACGACGCCGGCAACACGCGGACTGCTTAAGCGATTAGGGTTTCCAATGATCGAGGTCGATCATGCGGAAACCTACGAAGATATCCGCAAGATAACCCGACAGGTCGCCAAGGCAGTAGGAGAGCCCGCTCGCGGCGAGGAATTGATCGCAAAAATGGACCGCCAACTGGCCGACCTTGCGCGCGATCCGGGCCCGCCGCTACGAGTGGCTGCGTGGGATGGTGCTGGCTTCAATGCAAGCACGGGGTCTCTCTATGACACTGTGCTCAAGACAGCCGGTGCGACCAATGTTGCCAACACACTGCAGAAGAGCAGCTACGGCAAACCGGATATCGAAATCCTGCTCCTTTCTGCTCCGTCCCTGCTGGTGAAAGGCGCCGGGGTAGGTCGCCGCCCGGGGCTTCGCGAAAACGTCGAGCGACACCCTCTAATCCGTCGCTACTGGGACGGTGACCGTACGCTGACGATCCGACAGGCGTACTACGTTTGCGGAACGCCGATGGTGACGGAAGCCGCGATGCAGTTGCGCAACGAACTTCGTTCAGCGGCTCTCCATGCCCGCTCTCCCCTTCCCTTTGCCGGTGGGAAATCGCTATGACCCGGTGGCTTGTTCCCATGCTGGTCAGTTGTCTGCTCGCCAGCGCTTTCGCTTCGGTGCTGGCTGGCTCCGTCTGGTTGACACCACGCGAAGCGTTTCAGGCGCTGGCTTTCGATCATGCGGATCTGGCTGGCCAGATCGTCACCCAGATCCGCCTGCCACGGGTTGTCCTTTCGATGGCCATCGGTGGCATCCTTGGCCTCTCGGGTGCCGTCATGCAGGGGCTGTTGCGAAACCCGCTGGCTGACCCCGGCCTGCTGGGCGTTTCGGCAGGTGCCTCGCTCGGTGCGGTCATCGCCATCTATTTCGGCTTTGCCGCCAGTTTTACCCTTGCCGCTCCGCTGTTTGGTCTGACAGGTGCATTCGTCACCACAGGCATTGCCTTCATCCTTGCGCGGGGAGGCGGTACCCTATCGCTCATCCTGGCCGGGGCAGCAGTCAGCAGCATAGCCAGTGCAGGCGTCAGTCTGGCGCTCAACCTCTCCCCCAATCCTTATGCCGCTTACGAGATCATGACCTGGCTGATGGGTTCGCTTGCCGATCGAAGCTGGGATCATGTCCGCCTTGCCACACCCTTTATCCTTGCCGGGGGTACGATGCTTCTGCTGACGGGCCGAGCTCTGGATGCTCTTGCATTGGGTGAAGCGCAGGCTGAAAGCCTGGGGATTGCGGTTTCACGAACGCGCATGCTGGCGCTGATCGGTACGGCCCTTGGCGTCGGAGGCGCAACCGCCGTATCCGGAACGATCGGTTTCGTAGGCCTGATTGCGCCTCACCTTGTCCGGCCTCTGGTCGCCCATCGTCCAGGCAAGGTGCTCATCCCGGCCATGCTGGTTGGAGCCGTTCTGGTAACCCTCGCCGACATCGCGTCGCGCACATTGGTATTCCGGGGCATGCCGCTAAATCTCGGGGTGTTCATCAGCCTGATCGGGGCACCGTTCTTCCTGTGGCTGGTCCTTCATGTCCGGAGACGCACCGCATGAGCGCGCTGCACTTTCATGGTGTTTCGGCGCGCCGGGGGCAGCGTCTGGTCCTTGACGGGATATCGGCGCGTGTTCCATCGGGCCATCTGACTGCTGTGATCGGCCCCAATGGCGCCGGCAAGAGCACCTTGCTGGACATCACATCGGGCCTCAAACGCCCGGTGCAAGGTTCGGTCGAACTCGATGGCAAGGACCTCCACCGCCTTGGCCGCCGGGAACTTGCCAAGTTGCGTGCCTATCTGCCGCAACGTGCGGGGGTTGATTGGCCGATCACCGTAGAGCGCGTGGTTGCGCTCGGGCTGACTCCGGCGCTGCCAGCATTCGGCACCATACCGTCCGCTCTGCTTCCCGCCATCGACGATGCACTGCTCGCCTGCGATCTGCTGGGTTTGCGGGATCGGCCAGCCACGCAATTGTCGGGTGGCGAACTGGCGCGGGCAATGCTGGCCCGCGCGATTGTCGGCGATCCAGCGCTTCTGATCGTTGATGAACCAACCGCGGGTCTGGATCCACGCCATGCCATCGATGCCGTCCAGCGTCTCAAGGCCCGGACCACGGCCGGGTGCACGGTTGTCATGGCGATCCACGATCTTGATCTGGCCTTGGCCTTCGCGGACTCGATCCTCGCAATCCGCGATGGGCGATTGCTTGCACACGGTCCGACGCACGAAGTCGTCACCGAAAGCCTACTCACCTCGCTCTATGACGTTCCGGTCCGGTTATCTCGTGACGGGGACGGCATTTCCGTCCGCTTTCTCAAGTCCGGGGTATCATCATGAACCAGATTTCCTTTGACGAACTGGCACGTCTCGCGTGCGACCCTGGCCATGGCTGGAGCATCGGCACATTCGGTGCGATCGGCGAATTCATTCGCGACGAGGATGAGCCGGCCACGGTTCAAAACGACCGCGACAATATCGAAATCGTGACCGCTCGCGGTGCCTTGCGGATCAGGCATTCGGATAGCTTTGAATGCCTTGCCTGGGATAGCCTGTCCTCTGATGGCGAAAGCTGGGGTCATGCAATGGCGCTCTGCGCGCCTCTGACTGGTTCGGTCGATCGGGCTGTCGTATCTTTGGGCGCCGATACCGACGCCATTCGCAGGGAAGACCAGTCGAGCCGCCTGTTCGACATGGGCGTTTGTAACGGCACCATAAGGATGTGCGCCCGCACTGACGACGAAGCGCTGATCGGGGCTCTCGAGGCTCTTGAAGGTCAGGACCTGCTGTCTTCGCCAACAGTCATGGCCGAGGTTCTGCGTGCGCAGCCCCACCGGGTCATGCTCTCGCCTGCCGGACGGATCGAAGTCTTCCAACCGATTCCGCCTCCGGATGGGAAATCGCCGGAAGGCCCGCACACCCATCTGCTTGCCAAGCTTATCGGGAAGGGTCGGCCACATGGCGCCAACGTCCCCATTCCGGATGGCTATCAGTCGATCCTGAACATTCACCCTCGCTCACCTTGGCGGAACGCACTGGGTGAACGGCACGATTTCGTGCCCGATACGGACACCGCCTTTTCACCTATGCTTGAACGCTTTGGCCTTGATCAGGATCGTGCCGTGGACGCACATATCCGCACCGCTGTGGCTGAAGGCGCAAACCCTGAATTCTTTGATTGGCCCGACACACGGCGGGGCCGAACGAAAGCCCGCATCGTCCTGCGCCGTCTTGCCGCTGCCGGTCACGAGCACGTGGGTCCCTGGCGCGTCTGGTTCGACCGCGCTCCCGTTGAAACCGATGAAACGGAACAGTGAGGTTGCGCCTGCAATTTCAGCGCGAACTTTGATTGGCATGATCGAAGTTTGGGTCTAGAGATATTCAATGATGATGCGGGTTTGCCCGTGCCATCGATGATCGCGCCGGTGCCCCCAACGGGGCTTAATCGGGAATGCGGTGCGGGAGCGTAGCTCCCAAATCCGCGGCTGTCCCTGCAACTGTAAGCGGATAGCGCGATGCACATTTTTCCTGCGCGTGCAGGAAAAGCCACTGGACCGCGCATGAACGCGCATCTGGGAAGGCGTGCATCAAGCTGTGACCCGCGAGCCAGGAGACCTGCCGGCGCTCTGGTCGCTCTTGCCCGGGTCCAGGGGATGGCCAAGGCACGGTACTCTTCCGTCTGAGCGACGAAGCTGTGCGGCTGGGGCTGCACGGCCGCGTGGTTTCGGGCGTCTGTCGCGCCAGCCCGTTGTCGCGCGCCGACCGGACCTGTCCGGCAAGCCCTGCCCGGTGTCGCTCTGGCGCGCGGAGGAACTGCCATGTCGGACCTGTCAAAGGTACCCGTCACGATCATCACCGGCTTTCTGGGTGCCGGTAAGACCACGCTGATCAGCCACCTGATCCGCAACGCTGGCGGACGCCGATTGGCTGTGGTCGTCAATGAATTCGGTACTCTGGGGGTGGATGGGGACATCCTACAATCCTGCGCCATTCCCGATTGCCCGGCGGAAAACATCGTCGAACTGGCCAACGGCTGCATCTGCTGCACCGTGGCGGACGATTTCATTCCCACCGTAGAGCGCCTGCTCGCGCTTGATCCGCGCCCTGACCATATCCTGATCGAGACATCAGGGCTGGCCCTGCCCAAGCCCTTGCTCAAGGCCTTCGACTGGCCGGCAATCCGCAGTCGCATCACGGTGGATGGCGTCCTTGCGCTGGCCGATGCCGAAGCGGTTGCTGCCGGACGGTTTGCCCCCGATCTTGCAGCGCTGGAGGCCCAGCGCGCCGCAGACCCGGGGATCGACCACGAAACCCCGCTGTCCGAAGTCTTCGAGGACCAGCTTGCCTGCGCCGATCTCGTTTTGCTGACCAAGGTTGATCTGGCCGGACCTGACGGAGTCGCTGCCGCAAGGGCAGCCATTGCGGCCGAAGCACCCCGCCCCGTGCCTGTGATCGAGATAGCCGAAGGGATTGTCGACCCTCGCGTGATCCTTGGACTTGGAGCTGCCGCCGAAGACGATATCGCTGCCCGGCCCTCGCATCACGACAATGAGGATGATCACGAGCACGACGATTTCGACAGCACCGTCATCGCGCTCGGCGAGATTGCCGATCCCGCCGATTTGGTGGCGCGTATCGAAACGCTCGCCCGCGACCATCGCATCCTGCGGGTAAAAGGCTACGCTGCCGTGACTGGCAAGCCCTTGCGCCTCTTGGTGCAGGCCGTCGGGTCGAGGGTTCGTCACCAGTACGACCGCCCATGGCGCCCCGATGAGCGGCGCCAGACCACCCTGGTCGCCATCGCCGAGCATGACGATATCGACGAGCCTGCCATTCGCGCGGTGCTGGCAGGCTAAGCTAGGCCGTGCACGTCATCTTTCGCGAAACGCATGGGATGGAGGAAACGGCCATCCCACAGGATCTGGGGCAGGAGCCTGCGGATCTTGTCGTCCTGTCCTTCTCGGACAGCGATCTTGGTGCGTTCGCGGAAGGCTGGCGCCAGGCGCAAGCGGCGGATCCGGCATTTCCTTCGTTGCGGCTCGCCAATCTTGCCGCGCTGATCCACCCTTTGTCGGTCGACACCTATATCGAAAAGACATTGGCCGGGGCAAAGGCCGTGCTGATCCGGCTGATCGGCGGCACGCCCTATTGGAGCTACGGCCTTCAACAGGTCGAGACCCTCGCCCGATCGCGCGGGATTGCGCTTGCTGTCCTGCCTGCCGATGGTCGGCCGGATTGGCACCTCGACAGTGTCTCCACGCTTCCTGCCGCCACGCTGGCCAAGCTTTGCCAGTTGTGTGACGAGGGCGGCGCGGCAGCGGCGCGCGCGGCCCTGGCCGCTCTCGCGCACGCCGCAGGGCTTGGCGTCAGCACTGTGACGCAATGCACGGCTTTGCCGGCAACTGGCGGATGGCACCCCTCCTGCGGGATCATCGATCCTGCCAGCTTCAGGCCCAATGCGGATCGGCCGCTGATCCTGATCGTCTTCTACCGTGCGTACCTCGCCGCACACGACCTGCACCCGATCGCCGCGCTTCATTCCGCGCTTGAACAACGCGGCTTTGACGCGCTCTCGATCTTCGTCCCCTCGCTCAAGCCCCCTGAGGTCAGGGCACAGGTGGATCGCTGGGTGCGTTCGCTGGCGCCTGCAGCCATCGTCAATGCCACGGCTTTTTCAGCGCGGGGCGAGGATGGCGGAACGCCGCTCGACGGGGGGGGCGTTCCGGTCTTCCAGATCGCGCTTGCCACCGCACCGCGCGCAGGATGGGCGCGCACATCGCGTGGCCTCTCGCCGGCTGACCTTGCCATGCATGTCGTACTCCCCGAGATTGACGGGCGCATCTTTGCAGGCGTGTCGAGCTTCAAGGAAGCGGGCGAACGCGATCCGGCACTCGGCTTCGCTCCCTATTCGCACCGCGGCGATGACAACCGGATCGCAGCGGTCGCCGACCGCGTGGCGCGCTGGATCGGGCTGGCCCGCAAGCCGGCATGCGAACGCCGCGTCGCCCTGATCCTGTCGACCTACCCCGGCAAGGCCTACCAGATGGCGCACGCCGTGGGTCTTGACGCGCTGGCCTCAGTCGATGCGATTGTCGCCGATCTGGCAGAGGCCGGGTACAAGGTCAGCCGCCCCACCGATCTTGCCAGGCAGCTGGCGACCGAGCATCTGGTCTGGCCTTTGAATGCCTATCGCACTGCCATGTCCGCCCTGCCCGAGACGCTGCGGCAGGACCTTGCCTCGGCATGGGGAGAGCCGGAAGACGATCCGCTGGCTGTCGATGGGGCATTTCGCTTCCCGGCGCTCACGCTCGGCCAGGTGCTGGTGGCGCTTCAGCCCGAGCGGGGCGAGCCTATCAGTCGCGATGCAGACTATCACGACCTCTCGCGCTGCCCGCGGCACGCCTATGTCGCCTTCTACCTGTGGCTGGGCCAGCAGGGTACGGATGCGCTGGTCCATGTTGGCGCGCATGGTACGCTGGAATGGCTGCCGGGGAAGGCTGTAGCGCTGTCTGACGCTTGCTGGCCCGAAGCGCTGACACAAGCGATGCCGGTCATCTATCCCTTCATCGTCAACGATCCGGGCGAGGCAGCGCAGGCCAAGCGCCGCATCGGTGCTGTCACCATCGGCCATGTGCCGCCGCCGCTCGTCCCGACCGGAAGCGGCGCCGGGCTGGGCCGGATCGAGGCTTTGCTGGACGAATTCTCCAATGCCGACGGGCTGGACCCTGCCCGCCGGGACCGTCTGCAGAAATCCATCCGCGAGGAAGCTGCCGCGCTGGGGCTGGAGGCAGAGCTCGGCCTTGATACCGCCACCACTCTGGTCGAAGCGATCACCCGGATCGATCGCTTCGTCTGCGATGTGAAAGCCAGCCAGTTCGGTGACGGTCTCCACGTTTTCGGCCGCGGTGAACAGGGCGCGGCAGAGCGGAACGGGCTTCTGGCTGGGCTGGACGGCCGATGGATCGCTCCCGGACCATCTGGCTCGCCCCATCGCGGACGAACCGATGTGCTGCCGACGGGACGCAACCTCTACACGATCGATCCGCGCGCAGTACCTTCGCGCGCAGCGCATGCACAGGGCGTCGTGCTCGCCGAGGAGCTGCTCCGCCGCCATCTGCAGGATCACGGCGACTACCCGCGTGGCCTTGTGGTGGATCTGTGGGGTTCGGCCACCATGCGCACGGCTGGTGAAGAGTTTGCGATGGCGCTGCACCTTCTGGGGGCAAAGCCGATGTGGGACATGGCTTCAGAGCGCGTGACGGGGGTTGAGATTCTCCCACTCGCCATGCTCGACCGCCCTCGCCTCGATGTAACGCTGCGCGTTTCGGGCCTGTTTCGTGATGCCTTTCCCACCCTGCCCGCCTTGTTCGGTCAGGCCGTCCGGGCGCTGTGCACCAGGGACGAACCCGCCGACTGGAACCCTTTCGTTGCCTTGGCCCCAGCGCCGCGCGTCTATGGTCCGCGTCCGGGCCGGTATGGACTCGGGATCGGAGACGCGGCCGAAACCTATACCGATGATGCCCGGCGTGCGGCGGGCGAAGCATGGCTGGCAGCCTCCGACCACGCGCTGGATAGCGTTTCCGATTCCAGCACGGGAAGCGAGGCTGACCCCGATGGCATCCGTCTGCGAGTGGCCAGCGCGGACGCCTTCGTCCACCTGCAGGACCTGCCTGAAACCGACCTCTTGCTGGCCGCGGACTATGCCGGGCACGAGGCAGGCTTTGCCGCAGCCCAGGCGATTGTCGGAGGCAAGGCCGCACTCTATCATCTCGACAATCGGGACCCGAACAACCCGGCGGCCCGCACGCTGACCGAAGAAATTGCCCGCGTGGTCCGTGCCCGAGCCGCCAATCCAGGCTGGATCGCAGGAATGATGCGCCACGGCTTTCGTGGGGGCGCGGAACTGGCCGCGACGCTGGACCATCTTGGCGCTTTCGCACATCTTTCCGGCAGCGTGCCGCCGCAGCTGATCGACCTTTATCACGAGGCAACGCTCGGCCAGTCCGAAGTTCGCGCCTTCCTCGAACGCGAAAATCCCGATGCACTGGCGGCGATGGAAGCGCGCTTTGCCGCGCTGCATGCCGCGGGCCTCTGGCGCACCCGGCGAAATTCCATCCTGGCCAGCCTGCGGGAGGCACCATGACCGGATTTGCCGTCAAGGGCTGGTGCCCGGACGCATGGCACCCGATGATATCCGGCGACGGCCTACTGGTGCGGGTCAAACCCCGGCTCGGGCGGCTGACACGGGAGCAGGCGCTGGCCCTTTGCGATGCGGCCGCCACCTGCGGCAGCGGGCTGATCGACCTGACGCGGCGCGCCAATCTGCAGATTCGCGGCGTTGCCCAAGATCGCTGGCCCTTGCTGATCCAAAGGCTGATTGCGCTGGAATTAGTGCAGCCCGAGCCTGCACTCGAAGCGCGGCGCAACGTCCTTGTCGCGCCCGACTGGCAGGAGAACGACGACACCCACCGCATCGCCAACGCCCTGCTGGCCCGGATAGGCGAATGGCCCGATCTTCCCGGCAAGGTCGGGTTCGTCATCGATGCCGGCCCTGCCGCTGTGCTGACCGGCGCATCCGGCGATTTCCGTGTCGAACGCGGCACGGACGGCAGCCTCATCCTTCGCGCCGATGGTTGCCTCACCGGATCAAGCCTGTCTCCAGGCACGGAAGCGGACGCCCTGATCGCTCTCGCTCACTGGTTCGCCGCGAGCGGCGCCGCCGCAGCCGGGCGCATGGCCCGTTGGGATGCGGAACTTCCCGCATGGGCAAAAGGTGCGATCGCGCCTGCAATGGCTGAACCGGGCCATGTGCTTGGCACCGGACATCATCCATCGATCGCGCTGGCGTTCGGGCTGATAGAGGCTTCGGAGCTCGCCATCCTGCTCGAATCCGGTTCTGCTTCTGGACTGCGAACAACACCGTGGCGGCGGCTGTTGATCGAGGGGGCGGCGGCTGCCCGGACCCACCCGTCCACCGGCGCTAAACCTGATCCGCTGCCCCATGTGGAAGCCTGCCCGGGCGCACCATTGTGCGCACAGGCGACGGTTGAAACCCGTGCGCTTGCGCGCCGACTTGCGCCCTATGTCTCGGGACGGCTGCACGTTTCGGGTTGTGCCAAAGGCTGCGCCTGCTCGCAGGTGGCCGATGTCACGCTGACCGGACGCAACGGCAGGTTCGATCTGGTCCTTGCTGGCAAAGCCGGATCGCCTCCGTCCCGCTCCGGCTTGAGCGCCAGCGAAATCCTCGCGCATTTTGGAGCCGTCTGATGCCCCATGTCTATGAAACCGACGGGGCAGCGATCTATCGCCAGTCGTTTGCCACGATCCGCGCCGAAGCCGATCTCTCCCCTTTCGCGCCAGGCGAAGAGCAGGTGGCAGTGCGGATGATCCATGCGGCCGGGATGGTCGGACTTGCAGCGCATATCCGGTTCTCGTCGGGATTTGCCGATGCGGCACGCGCTGCGCTGGCCGGCGGCGCGCCGATACTGTGCGATGCGCGGATGGTGTCTGAAGGGATCACCCGCGCCCGGCTTCCCGGGAGCAACGCAATCATCTGCACGCTGCAAGATCCTGCGGTGCCTGACCTTGCACGCAAGATCGGCAACACCCGATCCGCTGCCGCGCTGGAACTGTGGCGGCCCATTCTGGCGGGTGCGGTCGTGGCGATCGGCAATGCACCAACCGCGCTGTTTCATCTGCTGAACATGCTGGAAGACCCCGCCTGCCCACGCCCTGCGGCGATCATCGGCTGTCCGGTGGGCTTCGTGGGAGCAGCTGAATCCAAGGCTGCCCTCTGGGCCGCTCCTCCTGCACCCTGCTGCGTCGTCGAGGGCCGCCTTGGCGGCAGTGCCATCACCGTGGCGGCCATCAACGCGCTGGCGAGTACGGCCGAATGAACGCCGGCACGAACATCGGCACCATTCACGGTGTCGGGCTTGGTCCGGGTGCGGCAGACCTGCTGAGCGTGCGCGCCGACCGGCTTGTACGCACGGCGCACCACGTCGCCTATTTCCGCAAGGCTGGGCGGCCCGGCCAGGCAAGGCGCATCGTGGAAGGGATGCTCCGCGCTGACGTGATCGAGTTTCCGATGGAATATCCGGTAACCACCGAAATCCCGGTATCCGATCCTCGCTACAATGCCTGCCTGTCGGCGTTCTACACGCACTGTTCGGAGCGGCTTGCAGCGATTTCGCAGCAGGGTGAGGACGTCGTCGTGCTGTGTGAGGGCGACCCGTTCTTCTACGGCTCCTTCATGCACCTCCATGCCCGCCTTTCAGGCCGCATACCGGTGGAAGTCGTCCCTGGCATCACGGGCATGTCTGGCGCCTGGACCGCGACGGACCTGCCGATCACCTGGGGCGATGATGTGATGACCGTGGTCATGGCCACGCTGCCGGAAGCCGAGCTTGCCCGCCGGATCCGCGAGACTGACGCGCTGGTGGTGATGAAGATCGGTCGGAACCTGCCCAAGCTTCGCCGCGCCGTGGCAGCCGCCGGGCGCATGGATGCGGCATGGCTGGTCGAACACGCAGCGATGCCCGGACAGCGCGTCACCATGCTGGCCGAGGCTGAGGCGGTGACCCCCTATTTCTCGATCCTGCTGATCCATGGTCAGGGGAGGCGACCATGACCGGGGAAAAGGACAAGGGTTGGCTAGCAATCGCCGGTCTGGGACCAGGAGACGAGGCACTCGTCACACCCGAAGTCACCGCCGCGCTGGCCGGGGCTACGGACGTGATCGGGTACATTCCCTATGTCGCCCGGATAGCTGCACGCGAAGGCCTGACGCTTCACCCCTCGGACAACCGGGTGGAGCTCGACCGCGCCGCTCTGGCGCTCGATCTTGCGGCGCAGGGCCGCAGGGTCGTTGTCGTATCGTCAGGTGATCCGGGGGTGTTCGCGATGGCCTCGGCGGTATTCGAAGCGCTTGAGGCAGGTCCTTCCCGCTGGCGGACGCTGGATATCAGGGTGCTGCCGGGCATCACCGCCATGCTGGCCGCCAGTGCACGGGCCGGGGCACCGCTGGGTCACGATTTTTGCGCGATCAATCTTTCCGACAACCTGAAACCCTGGGCCATGATCGAAAAGCGGCTGCGGCTGGCCGTGGAGGCGGACTTTGCCTTGGCGCTTTACAACCCCCGCTCGAAGGCACGTCCCGAAGGCTTCGCCCGTGCGCTGGCCTTATTGAAGGAGCTGTGCGGCGATGATCGCCCGATGCTGTTTGCCCGCGCCGTCACAACGCCGCAGGAAGATCTGCGCATCGTGCCGCTGGGCAAGGCGCACGATGAAATGGCCGACATGCGCACCACGGTGATCGTGGGATCAAGCCGGACGCGGATCATCGAACGTGCGGCAGGCCCTATCCTCTATACGCCCCGGTCCGTTGCGGAAGTGGCCTCATGACCAAGCCATTCCAGCACATCTTCTGCGCGACAGACCTCGATCCGGTCACCGATCACCGGGCGGTCGATCATCACGACCGGAAGCTTGAGCTGGCGCGCAGCGACAAGCTTTGCCTCGGCGCCCGTGCCACCGGCGTTCTTGCACACAACAAGGTCGATCATGTGAGACTGCATCAGCAGCCGATCACCTTCAGCCGTAAACGGCCCGCGATCGATGACAAGGTCGTGGGAGGGCAGGCCTGGGGGCGCAGCCGGAGGGTCAACAAAGCGCAGCAGGTAGTGATGCTGCGGCTGTGCGGCAAAGGCTTCCACATGCATTCGGCCCAGCGCGAGCAGGATGCGGCGCGGCGTGCCCGCAAGTTTGGCCACCGCAGCGGCAGTGTCTCTCACGCATGTCCAGCGATCGCCCGACCCGGCCTCCCATGCGGGTCTGGTCAAGGCGATATGGGCAATCCCGGCAATCCGCGCGGCCTTTATGGCATGTGCGCTCATAGTCGCGGCAAAGGGATGCGTCGCATCGACCAGATGCGTGATGCGATGGTCTTGGAGATAGGCCACAAGCCCCGCCACCCCACCAAAGCCGCCGACGCGGATCGGCACCGGCTGTGGCCGCGGGTTGTCGGTCCTGCCCGCGTAGCTGAGTGTCGTCGCAACCTGCGCTGCCGCAAGCAGGCGCGCCAGTGCGCTCGCTTCGGTTGTTCCGCCAAGCAGGAGAACATTCGGCATGGCTGACATGGACCCTCGCGCATGGTTGACGATCATCGGCATCGGTGAAGACGGCGTGGACGGCCTGTGCTCAGCGGGCCGGGCCGCGCTGGCCAGGGCCGAACTGGTCATGGGATCGGCGCGCCATCTAGCGCTGCTTCCCGCGCTTACCTGCGCGGTCTTCAAATGGCCAGTTCCCTTTGCCGACGGCATAGCCGAACTGCTGGCGCATCGCGGGCGGCGGGTGGTCATGCTGTCATCGGGCGATCCGTTCTGGTTCGGCGCAGGCGCAAGCCTTGCGCGCCATCTCGGTCCGGCGGAATGGGTTGCGCACCCCGCGCCATCGACCTTCAGCCTTGCTGCCGCCCGGCTGGGCTGGCCGATCGAGGAAACGGCCTGCCTCGGCCTGCACGCAGCGCCGCTGGACCGCTTGTGCCCCCATATCGCACCCGCCCAGCGCGCCATTGTCCTGCTGCGCGATGGCGATGCCGTTGCCACGGCGGCGCAATATCTGACCAGCAAGGGCTTCGGCCCATCGACGCTTCATGTGATGGAAGCGCTGGGCGGCCCCCATGAACGCCTCCGCGTGACGACCGCGCAAGCCCTGCCGTTCGCAGACATTGCCCATCCCGTTGCCGTGGGCATCGCGTTCGCCGGTTCAGGCAATGTCCTGCCCGTCACATCCGGCAGACCGGATGCGTGGTTCGATCACGACGGACAGATCACCAAGGCCCCGGTGCGCGCCCTGACCCTCTCGGCCCTCGCCCCGCGTGCCGGTGAATGGCTCTGGGATATCGGCACGGGTTCTGGGTCAATCGCGATCGAATGGCTGCTGGCTCATCCCGCCAACCGGGCGACCGCGTTCGAAGCCGATCCGCTACGGGCCGGCCGCGCCCGCGCAAACGCCAAGGCTCTGGGTGTAGACCGGTTGGATGTGATCAATGCCCGGATGCCCGAAGGCCTGCCGGAAGGCCCCCATCCGCATGCTGTGTTCATCGGTGGCGGCTTGTCCGACCCGCTGCTCGATGCCCTCTGGGCCCGGCTGCCTGATGGAACGCGGCTGGTGGCGAACGCCGTGAGCCTTGAATCTGAAGCCGCTCTTACCCGTTGGCATGGCGCAAAGGGCGGCAGTCTGCTGCGGATCGAACTGGCCGATGCCGTGCCCCTTGGCCAGCGGCATGGCTGGAAGGGGCGCTATCCCGTGGTACAGTGGAGCGTCACGCTATGATCGTGGCTGGCTTCGGCTTTCGGCGCGGCGCAGGCCTCGCTTCGCTGCGGGCGGCGCTGGAACTGGCGCAGGACGGGCTGCCCCCTATAACCCATTTGGCGACCGCCATCGACAAGACGTCTGCGTTGGTACCGCTTGCAGAGGCACTGGGACTGCCGATGACCGGCATCCCATCGGCGTCCCTGTCCACCACGCCTACGCCCACCAGCTCTGCCGCCAGCCTGAAGGCACGCGCGACCGGCAGTGTCGCAGAAGCCTGCGCGCTGGTCGCCGCTGGTCCGGGCGCCCGCCTTTTGCGCACGCGCCACATCTCGCCCGATCGCATGGCCAGCTGCGCCATTGCCGAAGGATCACAGCCATGACCGTCCACTTCATCGGCGCCGGCCCCGGCGCACCCGATCTTTTGACCCTGCGAGGGCGCGACCTGATCGCCGCCAGCCCGGTCTGCCTCTATGCCGGTTCGCTGGTTCCCGTGGCTGTACTCGATCACTGTCCGCCCGGTGCCCGCATCGTCAACACCGCGCCCATGACGCTGGACGAGATCATCGCCGAGATAGCGGAGGCTGACGCCGCAGGGTGCGATGTTGCCCGCCTCCATTCGGGCGACCTGTCCGTCTGGTCGGCAATGGGCGAACAATTGCGCCGCCTGCGCGCACTGGACATTCCGTTTACGGTCACGCCGGGTGTTCCCGCCTTCTCGGCGGCAGCGGCGGCTCTGGAAGCCGAACTGACCTTGCCCGAGCTCGGCCAGTCGCTGGTACTCACGCGCACGCCAGGGCGGGCCAGCGCGATGCCGCAGAGCGAGAGCCTCGCCAATTTCGCTGTGACGGGCGCGACTCTGGCTATCCATCTATCGATCCACAACCTCGCGCGGGTCGTGGCCGATCTTGCTCCCGCCTATGGCGCGGATTGCCCCGTTGCGGTCGTCTGGCGCGCCAGCTGGCCCGACCAGCGGATCGTCCGGGCCACCCTCGACACCGTCGAAACAGCCATCGCCGGCAGCATGGAACGAACCGCGCTGATCCTTGTCGGACGGGTGCTGGGGGCGGAGGACTTCGCACAAAGCAGCCTCTACGCCCACGGCTACGACCGGCGCTTCCGCCCACAGGATGCGAGCTCGCGCTTTGCAGGAGCCGGGGAATGAGCGTTTCAGGCCTGATGATCGCCGCTCCGGCATCGGGAACGGGCAAGACTACGGTCATGCTGGGCCTGCTGCGAGCGCTGGTTGAAGACGGCGCGGTGGTCCAGCCCTTCAAGAGCGGTCCCGACTATATCGATCCCGCCTTTCACCGCGCCGCCTGCGGCCGTGCGTCGTTCAACCTCGATACTTGGGCCATGAATGGCGAGCTGATCGCTGCAATCGCGGGAGAGGCTGTTGGCGCGGACATGGTGCTTGCCGAGGCTTCGATGGGCCTTTTCGATGGTGTCGCGAGCCGGGGTGCCGTTGGCAATGGCGCCAGTGCGGACATTGCACGGACAATGGGCTGGCCGGTTGTGCTGGTGCTGGACGTGTCCGGACAAGCCCAATCCGCCGCTGCAACGGCGCTCGGTTTCAAGCATCTGGATGACACGCTGCCGTTTGCAGGCGTGATCCTGAACCGGGTGGCCAGTCCCCGCCATGAACGGCTGGTGCGCCGGGGGATGGAAGCGATAGGCATGCCTGTGCTGGGTGCCCTGCCCCGGCGCGGCGATCTCACCCTGCCAGAACGCCATCTCGGTCTGGTCCAGGCTGTCGAGCATCCCGATCTCGAGCGGGCGATATCGGACTATGCCGCATTTCTGCGTGCAAATGTCGATCTGAATGCCATCCGCCATGCCGCCAGCAGCAACAGCGCCCCGCCTCCGGCCCCCGGCCAACTGCCGCTTCCCCCTGCCCAGCGGATTGCCATCGCCCGCGATCCCGCCTTTTCCTTCGTCTATCCCCATGTGCTCGAAGGTTGGCGGCGGGCTGGCGCGGAGATCATGCCCTTCTCGCCATTGGCAAACGAGGCCCCTGCCCGCGATGCCGATCTTGTCTGGCTGCCGGGCGGCTATCCGGAATTGCACGCAGGGACCATCGCTGCAGCGACGAACTTCCTGACCGGCCTGCGCCATCACGCCAAGACCCGCCCGGTCCACGGCGAATGCGGCGGCTACATGGTTCTGGGCGAGGCCTTGGTGGACAAGTCGGGAGAACGGCATCGTATGGCCGGCCTGCTGGGGCTTGTTACCAGCTATGCACAGCGCAAGATGCATCTCGGCTATCGCCAGGCCGAACTGCTGGCACCGATAGCCGGACTGGCCAAAGGCAAAAGACTGCGCGGCCACGAGTTCCACTACTCGACGATCCTCGAGCAGACAGACGCAGCGCTGGCATGTGTAACCGATGCAGATGGCGTCGCGGTTGCCGAAACAGGCTCGTATCGCGGCCGCGTGACCGGAACCTTCTTCCACATGATCGCGAACGCATCGTGAAAGGGTTCGTATCATTTGTGGGTGCGGGCCCTGGCGATCCCGAGCTGCTGACCCTTAAAGCCGTTTCTCGTCTTGAGACAGCGCAGGTGGTCCTGTTTGATGATCTGGCTGCGGGACCGATCCTGGCCCGCGCGCGCGATGACGCTGAACTGGTAGCGGTAGGCAAGCGCGCCGGTCGGCCATCTCCAAGTCAGGCCGAAGTCAGCCGTCTTCTGGTGGACCATGCCCTGGCCGGGAAGCATGTCATCCGGCTCAAATCGGGAGATGCTGGCTTGTTCGGCCGACTCGAAGAAGAAATTGAGGCGCTTCGCCATGCGGGAATCTCGTTCGAGATCATTCCTGGCGTCAGCTCGGCGACCGCCGCAGCGGCAGCTGCCGCGATACCACTGACACGACGCGAGCACGCTAGACGCGTCCAGTTCGTAACCGGACATGGCAAGACTGGCACTTTACCCGAAGACCTCAATCTATCAGCGCTTGCCGACCCTTGTGCCACAACGGTCGTCTTCATGCCAAAGCGCACATTTCCGGCGCTTGCTGCGCAGCTTGTCGCGGCAGGACTTGCGGACGATACTGCAGCCTTGTTGGCAGAAAACATTAGCCGACCGGACCAAAGACTTACCAGAAGCACTATTGCCGGACTTGCTCGGTCACTTGCCGACGGCGGATCGGATGCAACCGCACTGGTGATCTACGGCCCCATGATGGAGGAGGCATGATCCACCTCCATCTGATCGGCATAGGCACCGGGAATCCCGACCACCTGACGCGTGCTGCAATACGCACAATCAACGCGGTCGATCTCATTCTGCTGCCCCGCAAAGGCGATGCCAAATCAGATCTCCTGGACCTGCGCCACTCCATCTGTGGCGCCGCATTGGCCTCACCGGTCCGCATGGCCGAGTTCGACATGCCCGTTCGCCGACAGGATGGCGACTACACGCAGGCCGTCGACGATTGGCACGATGCGATTGCAGCGATTTGGGCAGAGCAGATAGCAGTTCACCTTCCTGATGGTGGGCGGGTCGCGCTGCTCGTGTGGGGCGATCCGTCGCTTTACGACAGCACACTGCGTATTGCCGATCGGCTCCGGACGGCTGGGGTCGACCTAACTGTTCGCGTCGAACCCGGTATCACCAGCATTCAGGCTCTTACGGCTGCTCACGCCATCCCGCTGAACGCCTTGGCCGAACCTGTCACGATCACCACCGGCCGCAGGTTGCGCCGGGAAGGCTGGCCGCTGGGAGTGCACACGATCGTCGTCATGCTCGATTCCGGCTGCGCCTTCGAAGTCCTCGATCCTGCTGGCATCACGATCTGGTGGGGTGCCTATCTGGGCATGTCGCAAGAAGCACTGGTGCATGGGCCACTTGCCGATTCTGCGCCGCAGATTGCCGCGCGCCGCGCGGAACTGCGCGCTCGCCACGGCTGGATCATGGATGTCTACCTGATGCGAAAGGAACGAGCCGATGCCTGCTGACCGCGAAGAAGAAGCTGCAAGCGCAGATGCGCGCCATGCCGAGAAAATGCGCAAGATCCAGGCTGCGCGTAGCACCATGATGGCCACCAAGACCCGCGAGCAGGGGCTGCTGATCGTTCACACTGGCACGGGCAAGGGCAAGACAAGCGCTGCACTCGGTATGGTCGTGCGCGCAATAGGACATGGCATGAAGGTCGGGGTCGTCCAGTTCGTCAAGGGCGCGATGGCGACAGGCGAAAAGACGGTGTTCGACGCTTTCCCGGAAAATGTCGAGTTCAAGCCGATGGGTGAAGGTTTCACCTGGGATACGCAAGACCGGACACGCGATATCGCTTCGGCACGTACTGCCTGGGATGAAGTCTGCCGCATGATCGCCGATCCGGCTTACCAGATGGTGGTAGCCGACGAACTCAACATCGTCCTTCGGTATGACTACCTGCCCTTGGATGAGGTTCTTAAGGCGTTTGCCGCGAAACCCGAGATGAAACATGTCATCGTCACCGGACGCAATGCGCCCGATGCACTGATCGAGGCGGCCGATCTCGTCACCGAGATGACCATGATCAAGCACCCTTTCCGCTCGGGCGTGAAGGCGCAGGCAGGGATCGAGTTCTGAGCGATCTGCCGCCCCAGTTCGATGCCGAGTTCGCGGCTCGATTTGCGCAGCTGCTGCGCTGGCGACGCGATGTGCGGCACTTCGAAGCCCGTGCTGTCGCGGAAGAGGAGATGTGTGCGCTGCTGGAGTGTGCCTCCCTCGCGCCTTCGGTCGGGAATGCGCAGCCCTGGCGGTTCGTGCGCGTGCGTTCATCCACCCTTCGTCAGGCGCTGGCCGACCATGTCGATGCACAGAACGCACAAGCAGCGCAGCAATATGCCTGCCAAGCCCGGCAGGAACTGTATCGTTCGCTCAAGCTGCATGGCCTTCGCGAAGCCCCGGAACTGATCGTGGTGTTCTGTGATGAGCAGCCCAAAGCAGGCCATGGACTTGGCATTGTCAGTATGCCGGAGATGTTGCGCTATTCATGCGTGCTGGCGATCCACACACTCTGGCTGGCGGCAAGGCTCCGCGGCATTGGCGTCGGATGGGTATCGATCCTCGAGCCCGGTGTCATCCGCGCCTTGCTGGACGTACCCGCCGACTGGTCGCTGATTGCACTGCTGTGCTTCGGATACCCCCAGGACCCGTCCCAGACACCCGAATTGGAGCGGCGGGGCTGGCAAGCCCGGGAACCTGTGACCAACCGAGTGTTCGACCGATGACCCCCAATCTATGGAGCAAGAAATTATGTTGATCCCCGTCGAGGACGGCCCTGCCGTAGTAGCATGCAACACCTGCCGACACAGCAGCACCGCAAAGGAGGATGACGCCGGTGTGCGTGGTGGCGCGCGTATGGTCGAGGCCCTGCGCGCCGTGCAGGCACGCGATGAACGCTATTCCGGTATCGCGGTGCAGGAAATGCCCTGCTTGTTCGCCTGCAGCGAATTCTGCACGGTCCATCTTCGTGCGCCAGGCAAAGTCGGGTATGTTCTGGGCCGCTTCACTCCCGATGAAGATGCCGCCGCTGCCATCCTCGATTATGCCGTCCATTATGCGCAAAGCGAACATGGCCGGGTTCCGTTCAAGGACTGGCCGCAGGGCGTCAAAGGCCACTTCATCACCCGCACACCGCCGCCGGGCTTTGTCGCGCAATGAGCACGTTTTCTTCCGTCGATGCCTTTGATGCTGCCATTGCCGATATGCCTGCGCCAGATGAAACAGCAATGGCCAGCGCGCGCAACCGGCAGTCGCAACTGACCAAGCCGCCAGGATCCCTGGGACGGCTGGAAGAGATCGCGATCTTCATGGCCGGTTGGCAAGGCCACGAAAGACCCCGGCTGGAACGGGGGCGTGCAGTCGTGTTTGCGGGCAATCATGGCGTCACGGCACGGGGCGTGAGCGCCTTTCCTCCCGAAGTCACCCACCAGATGGTGGCCAATTTTGAAGCAGGTGGCGCTGCCATCAACGCGCTGTGTGCCGCTGCCGGGCTCGATCTTCAGGTGCTGGCGCTGGAGCTTGACCGGCCAACCGCCGATTTCACCTCAGCCCCGGCCATGACCGAAAGCGAATGCCTTGCCGCGCTGTCTTCCGGGGCCGCCATGGTCGAAGCCGGCCTTGATCTCCTTGTCCCTGGCGAGATGGGCATCGGCAACACCACGGCCGCTGCAGCCCTCTGTGCAAAGGCGCTGGGAGGCGGTGCAGGCGAATGGGTCGGCCCGGGAACGGGGCTCGATCCGGCGGGCGTGGCGCGCAAGATCGGTGTAATCGAAGCGGCACTCGTCTTCCATCAGGTTGCACCGTCAACGCCTTTCGAAACCCTGCGGCGTCTGGGCGGGAGGGAAATAGCCGCAATGGCAGGTGCAATTGTCCGTGCAAGGCAACTTCGGGTGCCGGTGCTCCTGGATGGCTTCATCTGCTGCGCTGCCATCGCGCCGATCTTTGCCGCCGAACCTGCAATTGTCGACCATTGCCTGGCAGGGCATTGTTCGGCCGAACCTGGTCACAAACGGTTGCTCGAGCGGTTCGGTCTCGCACCGCTCCTCACTCTGGGCATGCGCCTGGGCGAAGGGAGCGGCGCTGCGGTCGCGGCCCAGATCGTGCGTTCAGCTCTCGCCGCACACAACCAGATGGCCACTTTTGCCGAAGCTGGCGTGGCTGCTGGCGTATGAGCGAGTTTTTCCTGCACCTCATGCGGCATGGCGAGCCCATCCACCCCGGTCTGCTTCTCGGAAGGACCGATGCGCCTACGACGCCCGAGGGCGTCGCATCATGCGTGGCACAGGTCGAGGAACTGTCGTTCCAGTCGATTGTATGTTCCGATCTCCAGCGCTCGGCAGAGGCAGCAAGAGCTATCGCCGATCCAAGAGGGCTGCACCCGATCCTCGACTCACGGTGGCGCGAACTGGACTTCGGCGACTGGGACGGTCTGGCACCCGCTAAGGTCGACAGTGCCGCGATCAGCGCGTTCTGGGACGACCCGGACGCCAATCCGCCACCCGGTGGTGAGCGCTGGTCTGCTCTGGTTTCGCGCGTGGAAGCGGCCTTGGCCGCAATCCCGCCGCAAGACACGCTGGTCGTAACGCATGGCGGAGCAATCCGGGCTGCGCTGGCCAGCCTGTTCGGCTTCGGACAGCGGCAGGTCTGGGCGTTTGACCTTCCCTATGCCGCGCTGATCAGCCTGCGGGTCTGGCCGGGAACGCCGCGCTCAGCCCAGATCGCGGGCCTTTGGACATGAAGCGCCCGATCGCATGAAAGGCTTCCTCATCGCACTCCAGTTCCTCACCCGTTTGCCGACACCCCGGCTCACGGTTTCTGCCGAGGAATTCGCCCAGTCCATGCGCTGGTTTCCAGCTGCTGGGCTGGTGATTGGCCTTATCGTTGCCGGGGCCGCCTGGGTTGGAGCAAGGACCGATCCCTGGACCGGAGCCCTTGCCGCCTTGATCGCCTGGGTTCTCGTCACCGGAGCCCTTCACCTGGACGGTCTGGGAGATATGGCCGATGCCAGCGGCGCGGCCCACAAGGACCGCGAGCGGCTCCTGGCCGTCCTGGCAGATCCGCATGTCGGCAGCTTCGGCGTAACGGCCATCACCATGCAACTGCTGACCAAGCTCGTGCTGCTGCATGGCATGATCGAGCACAGCCAGTTTCTGGCACTGATCTGGGTGCCGGTCGCCGCGCGCATCGCGCCGCTGGCATGGACCTTGTTGCTATCGCCGTTGCACGATGGCCTTGGTGCGCGCTTTCGGGGCGCGATCAGGCCGATCGATCTGGCGCTGTGGGCCGCAGTACTTCTCGCCACCACGGTGGCGTTTCCTGCATTGCTCATTGCGGTTCCTGCTGCGGCACTATGGGGCCTGTGGATCAAGCGCGCTATTGGCGGCATCTCGGGCGATGGACACGGCGCCGGAATTGAACTGATCGAGGCGGCGCTGCTGCTGGCGCTTGTCGTGATGGCGGCCGCATGACCCGCGATCGCTGGACATGGCACGGCGGCGGCCTCTCTGCGGCCCGCGCGCATTTCGGCGACGATGCGCGTGGTTGGATCGATTTTTCCACCGGGATCAATCCGCATGTCTGGCACGGTGCAGGGGCGGTGGAGATCGATTGGCGTGCCCTGCCAGACGAAATGGCCCTGCGCGCGCTGGAGCAAGCGGCCGCCGCCAGCTTCGGGTGTCATGCCGATCATGTCTGCGCGGTGCCAGGCACCGAAGTTGGCCTTCGCCTCGCCGGCAGGGTGCTGGGCGATGACGTCTGCCACGCCGTTCCATCCTATCGCACCCACGGCGAGATGGCGGCCTCCAGCCATCCCGTAACGCTTGGCAATCTGGCGCTGGCCGATGGATCAAGCCTGATCCTTGCCAACCCCAACAACCCGGATGGCGTCCTGCTTTCTCGGGAAGCCTTGAGCGATCTTCTGGTGCGGCGTGGTCGGAAAGGGTGGCTGGTAATCGACGAAGCCTTTGCAGACTGCCACCCCGACCACAGTTTCGCCGACCAAGTTGATGATCGGCACAGACTCCTGATCTTTCGGTCCTTCGGGAAATTCTTTGGCCTCGCCGGATTGCGGCTCGGTTTTGTGCTGGGCCCTCGTCCGATCCTGGCGAGTCTGCGTAAGCAGCTAGGTGCCTGGCCGGTCTCGGCGGCTGCGATCGCCATCGGCACCCGCGCCTATCAGGATATCGCCTGGCAGGACGCGATGCGGGAGCGCCTCATCGCCGAGGCCACCAGCTTCGATCAGCGCTTGGCCTCGTTCGGTTTGTTGGCAAGCGGCGCATGCCCACTCTTCCGGCTGATAACGACGCCGGACGCGTCACACCTGTTTGAACGTCTTGCCCGGGCTGCGATCCTCAGCCGCCCCTTCGCCGATAAACCGGATTGGTTACGCTTTGGCCTGCCCGCCAACGACGAGGCGATGGAGCGTCTCTGTGCCGTGCTCGAAGACCATGGCTGAACCGTTCGCGCTCATGGCCCTGGTGCTGGATGCTGCCATTGGCTGGCCTGGCGCGCTGTATCGCCGTGTCGGACATCCGGTCGGCCTGTTTGCCCGGATCATCAATGCCTGCGAAGGCGCATGGAACCGGCCAACTCACTCAGACGGCATACGCAAGACGCTCGGCGTCATGACCGTTCTGATACTGCTGGTGCTGACAATCGGGGCTGGACTTGGCCTTACCGCGCTCGCCCGGCACCTGCTGGGCTCATGCTGGTGGCTTGGTGCCGCAGCACTGGCCTGGCCCGCTCTGGCCCAACGCAGCCTCTACGATCATGTTCTTCCCATCGCAGTCGCACTGGAGCAGAATGATCTCGAAAGTGCGCGCCATGCCGTCTCCATGATCGTCGGGCGTGATACCGACACCCTTGATCGCGCGGGTGTGGCACGAGCTGCAATCGAAAGTCTGGCCGAAAGCTTTTGCGACGGCATCGCCGCGCCGCTGTTCTGGCTGGTTATCGGCGGCCTGCCCGGCGTCTGGGCCTACAAGGCGATCAATACGGCAGACAGCCTGATCGGCCATAAGGAAGCGCGCTGGCGCGCCTTTGGGTGGGCTGCGGCGCGCACGGACGATGTGATGAACCTGCTGCCGGCTCGGCTTGGCGGCGTCGTGGTATGTCTTGCCGGCGGCGGAGGGTGGGCCACGCTGTGGCGCGATCACCGCCGCCACGCCTCACCCAATGCAGGCTGGACCGAGGCGGCCATGGCGGGCGCGCTAGATCTCGCGCTCGCGGGACCAGTGTCCTACGATGGTGTGACCCATGCCAAGGACTGGATCGGCAGCGGGCGGCGCGATGCTGGCGCTGCTGACGTCAGGCGCGCTTTGCGCATTTATGTCCGCGCCTGCCTGTTGCTCTGGGCCATCGTGGCCGCTCTCACCTGGAAGGATATCGTATGGGCGCTCTGATGTTGCAGGGCACGGGTTCCGATGTCGGGAAATCGGTGCTGGTTGCCGGGCTGTGCCGCGCCCTTGCCAATCGCGGGCTGAGCGTTCGCCCGTTCAAGCCCCAGAACATGTCGAACAATGCTGCGGTTACCGTCGATGGCGGCGAGATCGGCCGCGCCCAGGCTTTGCAGGCTCTAGCATGCCGGGTCGAACCGCACACCGACATGAACCCGGTACTGCTCAAGCCTCAGGCCGACCACACATCGCAATTGGTCGTTCACGGCAAGGTCCGCGGCACGCTGGGCGGTGGCAATTTCCGGCACAAGCGTGGCGAACTGCTGCCCGAGGTCATGGAAAGCTGGCACCGGCTGCAGGCGCAGTGCGATGTCGTCGTGGTTGAAGGCGCCGGCTCGCCGGCGGAGATCAACCTGCGGGCAGGCGACATCGCCAACATGGGCTTTGCCCGTGCTGCCGGTGTGCCAGTCGTGCTGGTCGGCGATATCGATCGCGGCGGCGTCATTGCTGCGCTCGTTGGCACGAGGGCGGTATTGGACCCGGACGACGCGGCGATGATCCGGGGTTTTCTCATCAACAAGTTTCGCGGCGATCCGGCGCTCTTTGCCGACGGTTATCGGCAGATCGAGGCGCTTTCGGGCTGGCGAGGCTATGGCGTGGTGCCCTGGCTGCGCGCCACTGCCCATTTGCCAAGCGAAGATGCGGTCGTGCTTGAACGAACCGCACGCGAAACCGCCGGTCGCCTGAAAATCGCCTGCCCGATCATCCCCCGGATCGCCAATTTTGACGATCTCGATCCGATCAAAGCGGAAAGCTCGGTCGAACTGGTCATGGTACCGCCAGGCCAGCCCATCCCCGGTGATTGTGCGCTGATCGTCCTGCCCGGATCAAAAGCCACGATCGCTGATATGAAGGCGATGCGCGAACAAGGCTGGGACATTGATATCCTTGCGCATCATCGGCGCGGTGGAAAGGTCCTGGGCATCTGCGGCGGCTATCAGATGCTCGGCCGCCGCATCGCCGATCCGGAAGGGATCGAGGGACCACCTGAAGATATCCCCGGTCTGGGTCTGCTGGATGTCGAAACGGTCCTGACCGGAGATAAGGCGCTGCGCCAGGTTGCAGGCACTGCGCTCGATCAAGCCTTCACCGGCTTTGAAATGCACATGGGCGTGACCAGCGGTCCCGATTGCCGTCACCCCTTTGCGCTGCTCGGCGAAGGGCGGCCCGACGGCGCAACCAGTGCAGACAGGCAAGTCACGGGCACTTACGTCCACGGAGCATTTGCCAGCACGGCGCTGCGTTCAGCTCTGCTCGGCATGCTCGGCGCGCAGTCGGACGGGATCGACCATGATGCGAAGGTGGATGACGCGCTCAATGCGATCGCGGCTGAGCTTGAACATCATCTCGATGTGGATGGTTTGTTGAAACTCGCAATGGGGAAAGACGATGCGTAGCCTGTTCGTGATTGGCGGAGCGCGCTCGGGCAAGAGCCGCTATGCACAGGCCAGAGCCGAGGCGACCGGCCTGTCGCCAGTCTTCATCGCTACGGCTCAAGCTTTCGACGAGGAAATGCGCAACCGTATCGTTCGGCACCAGGCGGATCGCGGCGTGGAATGGGAAACGGTCGAGGCCCCCCTTAAACTTGCGGAAGCGATCGAGTTGCATGCCTCACCCGACCGGGTCTTGCTGGTGGACTGCCTCACGCTATGGGTGACCAATCTCCTGATCGGCGATCACGATATCCCGGCGGCAGTCCGCACACTCATTGAGACCATCACGGTTGCGCAAGGGACCCTCATACTCGTCAGCAATGAGGTCGGATTGGGCATCGTCCCGGAAAACCAGTTGGCGCGCCGGTTTCGGGATGAGGCCGGGTTTCTTCATCAACGTGTCGCGGCTTGCGCGAACGAGGTGCAGTTGCTGTGCGCTGGCTTGAATTTGCAGTTCAAATGAAAATGTCCCATTGTATTAATGGCATATTTGGAATTCAAATTGCGCGAGAGCCGGCCAGAAAGACCGCCAGAAGCTGGATCATGGCGCTGCCCATGGCGATGGTTGGCTGCCCGGTTTGGAAGGCGTTCATAACGTTGATGCGGCTTGTCGGGACATCTTTTTCCGCGACGAGAGTGCCTATCTGGTGGCGGAAAACTCTAGACCCAAGCGGTTCAAAGTTGGGTAGCAGTGCAACTTGGCGTCGGACTCTGCTCAAAATCGGTTACATTTCAGACCACCGTCACGGTGTATGTGCGCGCGGTAAGTGTCGCGGTGGCTCCCTTGGTCCTTGGGGCACCGCGTTTCAGCCTGAACCTAGGCTAGAGAAAGCTCTTGCCAGCGTGGTTCTCAAACAAAGCCGCATCTCGGACATAGCCAAGCAGCACCTCCACCTTTTTCTGTCGCGAGACCTCCTGCATTTTTGGCAGTGAAGCACCAGCCTTCGCAGCTTCGGTCAGGAATCCCGATCGAAGCGAGTGCGCCCCGACCGCAGCCGGATCGAGACCGACCTTCTCGGCGTAGCGCTGGATCAGGCGAGCAACCGAGCGATCTGACATGGGCTCCTTCGTCATCAAGCCCTGAGCATCGGTTCGATAGAAAAGGGGCCCCGCCTCCCCTCCCCTGACGCTCAGCCATTCGTTGAGGCGGGGACCGGGCTTGAGCACCTTGCCCGACGGAACTGCGATGACCTGCCCCTCCCCCTCCTGGTCGGTCTTCGAGTGCCGGATCGTCAGCTTGAGCCCTTCGCGCACGAGCTCGAGATCGGCGAGCTGCAGAGCGACCAGCTCCGAGCGCCGAAGTGCTGCTGCAAGGCCCAGCGCCATGACCGCACGGTCACGGATTGCCCTCGGGCTCGATCCTTCTGCAGCCGCAATCATCCGCGCCAGATCGGCCGCCAGAATGGCGCTCTTCTTGCGTGTCGGCCGTGCGCGCTGCTCGCGCCGAATGCCGGCGAGCGTATCGGCGATGACATCGCGGGGATCACGGTGCTGCGGCGCCACGTGCCCCGCCTGCCTGTGGTGCCAGGCAATGGCAGCAAGGTGCCGCCCGATCGTACTGTCCGCCCTCCCCGCTTGAGCCAGTGACGCCAGCCAGGTTGCAACCACCTCGGGCATCGCGGGCATGGGCTCAAGGTCGCGCGTCCAGCACCATTCTTCGAACTGCCGCCAGTCGCTGTCATAGGCGCGGACGGTGTTCGCGGCCTTGGATCGCGCCCTGTAGGAACGGGCGGCCTCGATTTCGGCGGCGAGCTGCGGAGGGATTGCCTGTCCGAGCGAGACGAGGCCCTCATCGATCGGCACCTCAACGATCAGCCCGGTGCCGTCAGCCAAAGCGCCTCTCCTTCATGCTCGATCGCGCCGCTGGTTTCTTCGGCGTTCTGCCCTTGGGAGAGCGGCGGCGTCGCAGCGGATTTGAGGCACTCTATATAGATTGTCGTGTTGTCCGTGAAGGGCGCTTATCGGACAGCAAACCCACCGTACAAGCTGGGTATACTTTTTATGCCATTTATATACTATCTGGCCGATGGTATCCGCCCCAGCACCTTGGCAACTGACGCTTGCCCGCATCGAAGGCGCCCTCCCCTTCATCTCACCCGAGTTGTCCGAATGCCTTGCGCTGGCCTCACTTCGGCGCCTCTGGCGCGTGCATGTGCGCGATTATCCGTTTGATAATCTTGGAATTGAACACAATCCGGGGCTCGAAGCGAGCGAGCTGATGCGCTCGTGGTATTCCGAGGAACGCCGTCAGTTCTTGTCGTGGATTAGCCGGCGAGGACACCCTCCCCTCGCCCATGCTGCCAAGCTGGTCATGGCCGCCAAGAACCACTCTGAAGGGTTCACCGAGACCTATTGGCCCGCCGATCGCGCGCTGGAGCGGCTTGACGCGCTGCTACCAAGCCGTGACCCGATGAGCACCTTGCTTGAATGGCTGACGGAACTGAGAACGGAAGAAATCGACTTTCTCGAAGGCGGCAGCGAGATGGTCCAGGTCGGAGGGTTCGCGGTAACACGTATGGCACCGCGTGGGGCGGCCTGGGCGGCATCGCTCGCTGCTGCCATGCGGCCACACTTGTTTGGGCTGGGCTCGGCGCCAATGGCGCTTGCTGGGGTCATGCCGCGGGCTCTGTTCCGTGAACTTCACGAGGAACCCCTGCCCGTCCTATTAGGCCGTGCGCTTCAGGCTACCGCTGAGAGTGCAGCCGCAGACCTCCGTGCCATGCAAAGGGCTCACCTGCAGGCTGAGGGAGCACTTTCAGGCCTGTACGCCTCCTCGACGGCTCCCCTGGCTTGGCGTCTGGTAGCCGGCATCGGACCTCTCACCCGTGCGGAGCTTGCCAGAGGCCTTGGGGTGACCAAGCGAACCGCTTCACAATCAGTTGCGGCTATGGTGACTGCCAGCATGGTCAGCCTTCGAACTTCCGATGGAGCAATCGTCCCAACGGACACGTGAACGTATCATGGACCCCGGAATACTTCCCGGTAGCAAACGCCAATTCGATGATGTGAGGTCGCTCTGCGACGCAGCAACTGTTCTACGAACTTTGTCGCCCTGCCTGCGTCGGCGAAGGATAAGATGCGTCGCTGTCCACGCGTTCCAATCCGCCCCCACGAGAATTCAACAATCGTGACACCGAACAGGTCCTGGCTTCGAGATATGACGTACCGCCTTGCAACATTGAGATCGGGATCTTTGGCTTCGAGCCAGATCTGACATTCCCTTTGTCCAACCTCTAACATGCGGAGGACTATGCGATAGCCACGTGAAGTTAGGCCAATCGGAAGTTTGAATCACAGGTCCCTGTCGTGATTCACGGAATCGATCTTAAGGCTGTGACCAGCGCTAATCTGCCGAGTTGCCATTCTGGTGGAATGTACGCATCGCACGCAAAGCGGTCATCGTCGAAGGGATATGTCGGCCTTCCTTAATCTTGAATCAAATCAATAACAAATCCGCCGCAGGCGTGAACGTTAGGGGATTTAGATTCTAAGGTTAAGAGGTTACCTGCTCGTGATCAGCCTGCAAACTCCTGATTTCTCGCGAGTCGGGGCGGCTATGCCGAATCTGAAAACACGATGTTCGGTTTCTGATAGCACGACCGCCAGATTCTAATAACACGTCATCTGATGCCCGATCACACGTTCGCCACCTCCCCGCCCTGTTGATAACTTTGAAAGCGCGGCTGTGAGCGTGAGGCCAGAGGATCAGTTAGCGTTCCGATTCACATATGATGCGCCGATCCCAAACTTTCTGATCCCCCATTTGCTCCTAGGCTGAAACGAACGTGTTTTCGGAAATGTGGTATTTCCGGTCGAACGTGTTTTCAGGAATGGTTTTTGGAGGCATTTTCCATCGTCCAGATTGAAGGCCGACCTGTCGGGTTTCTGGATCGCAGTGACTGAAGTGGAGCCTCAGGCGATCTGCCAGCTGGCTTGAGCGCTGCACAGTAGATCGCTGATTTCAGTCAAAGATGGACGGCAGAAGCACGGCTGTAGGGTCTATGCCGGTACTCTTGGGCCTAGTCAGCGATTTATTTACCTGGCGCCGAACGTAGACGCGGTCCTCTGATCGGGCGGGCTAAGCGAAGTGATTCCCGAAAACACGTTCGCTAGCTGCCGTGCATGATGAGACTGTTCTTATTCTTACGATAGATCGCTATGCCTGCGGCAGAGCGTAATCAGGCCTGAAGCCGAGCGGCAGCTCTACCAGCGCGCCGGGCGCCGCTACCAAGTCCTGCAGAAGGTCGCGATCTTCAAAAGCCCGGAAGCGTATGCTTGTTGCGCTCGTGGTGCTTCTTCATGAAGCCGTAGAACCGTTTCGAGTAGTTCCTTGGCAACTCATGCGGATTGCTGTTCAAAAAGGAATCGAATTGCCGCATCAGCACATCGAGATCCCAACCAGGACATTCAGCACGGATGGCCTGATAGATTTCGGGGTCAAGAGTGTCCTGAGCGCCCCCTCCCCTTCGTCGTGACTGAGATTGGCTCGCATTGCTGTCCAATGCCGCTGATGCATCGGCTTGCTGTTCGGGGCGCAAGCTCGCGCTTGTTGTTGCAAGGAGCTTGCGCACGAGGGCAGGATCAACGAATTCCTGCGGAGGGCTGACCTTGGCTGCCTTTTCGGGGGTTGCGCGCTGAATGCGCTGGGGTCTGCTCTCCGTGGCGACAGAGCCACTATGTTCGGTTTTTCCAGAAGGTTTTTCGAGATGGCGACGCATCACCATCTTTAGCTTTGGACGCGGCGTCTCTGCTCCAATGACCTCCAGACTGATATCCGGCAGGTTGTTAGCTCGCGCCAATTCAAGAATCTTGTTCTTGAACGAGGGTAGGGAGCTTTCGCTGCCGCTTTTCTGATGAAGAGTTTCGAAGCCAATCGTGAAACCTTCTGGCCCATTGCCACCAGCGTGCTTGCGAGCTGCGCGGTAGAGCCATTTCCCAAGTCCGCTCGTTATCTCGAAATACAGAGGCGAAATCGCAAGGACATTTCGCTTGTCCATGACCCCGTCGAAGAACCACTTAGAAAGCGTGATTTCCATCCCAAGCGAACGCTGGGTTCGCTCATCAACGAGATGAGTATAGCTATCGATCCACGAAAATGTGGTCTCGCGGGATTTGGAGTTCGCTCGGATGTTCGTCTTGATCGTCGTGGCCTGAAGGCGATCAAGCGCTGCGATCAGTCGCTCATAGGCGCGCCCGCTTACACCCCAGCAGATTCGCTTGAGAAGATCGCCAGGTTGAACACGAATGGTCGGCGACAGGTCATTGTCACCCCGCTCGCGCAATTCGTTGAGGTGGGACGCCAGATAGATCATGATATCTGCATCCCAGATGGTCGCCATCCCATAGGCTGGGTTGGCTGATACATGCACGGTGACCGACTTGTCCGGACTGAGGTACTCAATGGGTTTCAGGCGCTTCTTCTTCGAAAGGCTGAAGAAAGGGCGCTGCATGGTCTCCTGATAGTCCCGCAGCGAGATATCGCTGAAATCAGGCAGCGTGAAGAACATCTCGAACTGCACCCGGCGACCGGAGGAGGACTGATCTTTCTCGCTCACGTTCTTCGCCTAGTAAATCTGCCGCTGTCCCACATGTGGGACAAGTGAGCTAAACATATGAAATAAAACGATAAAAGCCACATTTTCAGAGTGGTAAAGGCATGGCCATAGGTGGGTCCAAAACCCTCCTTCATGGGGCAGGCCTTTTCAGTATCTTCGCCTTCTCAATCAGAGGGCGCAATGCATCAAGGATTTCGTCAGCGCTCAAATCAGTGGGGTTGATCGTTATCGTGAGCCCTCGTGCACGATCCTTTTCGATGACACCAATGGACGATCCTGCGGCTTCGATTACGGCTTTCTGGGCACGGCCAGGCCTGCCCGAAACTGCCTTGAGCAGACGGACAACAACCTGAGGGCCAGAAATTGGCTCTTCGTCTCCGGATTGCCGGAAACTTTGTTCCGCAGCGATTTGCTTTGCTGCTTCCTCCATCCTGGGGCGCAGCGATGGGTTGCGTATGGCTGGAAGAAGCTTGTCACCGTACCGGACCTGAAGTTCCATTGGCGAGGCAAATGCGCTTACGATTGTTTGCGGGATCTCTGTCAGGCCGATGTACCGGGCGAGCGTAGATTTCGAGATCTTCACGCGTTCAGCAAGCCGTGCCTGAAGGCCATCGTAATAGGTGTCGACTGCTGCCTTGTAGTTCAAACCGCGTTCTAAGTCTGAGATATCTTCCCTCTCGCGGTTCTCGATATCAGCAAGGCGGAACGCAGCTTCGTCATCGAGATCTTCGATAATCGCTACGAGCTCGATATCCGGGTAGTGATTGGCGTTGAGCCACGCGACAGCCCAGTGACGCCTTGTGCCAATGATCAGTTCGTACTGCAGCTCACCTTGCTGCTTACGACGCACGACTACTGGGATGCGGTTCCCGTTTTCTGCTTGGATCGACTCAATCAGAGATCGCAAACGGGGTTCGGTGAGCTGTTCGTAATCACGGGCGTTTCCCGGCCAGATCGAACATTCTGCAGGTTTGAGCCGGATGGTCGGGCGCTTGACCATCCGCGCTGCTTCCGTGAAGCCTTCAAGCCGACGTGTTGTGAAATTGCGCGATGCAGTTGCCCCTGCAGCGTCCTTGGCTTCAGAGACGGAAGGCTGGTCAGGGGCAGGGGAGGCGAGGGCCTCGCCAATCAATGAACGACGGCTCACGCTGCAACACTCCCTGCCGTGTCAGATGACCGTCTCGAAATGCTCTTCGACGGCCACTGCTCGTGTATTTCGTTCAGAACTTCTCCGAAGACTGCGTTGAGATTGTCCCGGCAACGCTGGTAGGTTGCGTGCGCAGCTGAAGGCTTGCTTTCATAGATCGACCGGAATGCTTGAGTGGCATTCTTGATTTCCTCAGAAGCCAGAATTGGCTGATTCAGCAGGAAATTGGCATATGTGGCCTTCATCATCTTCCACATGTCGGCTTCACCTGGCTTGCTGGGGGTGTAGGCCGAGCAGACGACGCGAATGAACCCATAATCAACAGGCGTTCCGTGATCCTCGAGGATCTCGATATTCTCGGCGATGGTGTCCATGAAATGGATGGTTGAAAGATAGTCGAGCTGCCTTGCCGGAACCGGGATGAGCATACCTGTTGCGGCGGCCATCACATTGAGGCCCAGGAACCCCATGGCCGGCGGAGGATCGAGCAAGACGACGTCGAAGTCCTTGATGATACTGTCGATGCCAATTCGGAGACGCTGAAGTCCCTCGCGCACTGCTTGTCCGCCCTCCGTCAACGTTGCCGTGAGGTCCCACTCTGCATCCTGCAGGCCAAGGCTTGACGGCACTATTTTGATTGTAGGCCAAGCGGTTTCTCGGATTGCCTTCCTGAAATCATCGAATGTACTGCGAGGCGACAGGAAGTTTCCTAAAGTCTCCTCTTCATCGATAAGTGCTTCGGGCTGGATGTCGAACATAGTTGTCGTTGACGCCTGCGGATCGCAGTCGATCACGAGAACGCTATATCCGTTCAGTGCGAGAAAATCGGCGAAATGCTTGGTAATCGTACTCTTGCCGACGCCGCCCTTGAAATTCTGCACGGCTACTACGACCGCATTCTCATGGGCTAGCTTGCCCGGATGAATGTTCAGCGCCTTGCGAATATGAGTAAGGTCTTCGAGCGTGTAATAGCGACGGCCATTGTTAAGCTGCTTCGGAGGCGCGAGACGTCCCTCCTTCTCTGCCTTGGCAAGCGCTTCAGGCGTTCTTCCGACCAATTCCGCTGCCGCCGTAGGCCCAAACGTGATATCCAGGACCTTGCGTTCATCAGGTTTGAACACCACAGCTTTGACCCGATCGCGCATCATTTCGCAGGATCTGGTCATATTTCGCAGTGTGTTCACGGTGTAGGACATGCGTCTGCCTTTCGATGAATCGCAGTTCTGCGACCCAGTTCGTGTTTTATGATCATTTTCGGCGGTAGAAGTCAAACCGATATCTTCGGGATGGTGCCGGTCCCGAATCCTCGTCGCTGCCGGGCATCCCTTGTCGCATAGCCCGTAGTGATCACGGGCTCATAAACCCGAGGCGAGAGGGAAGGGGGATGACCTGATGCGGTTCAGCATCAGGAGCAGACCGTGACCGACCTATTTGAACAATCCAGCCAGAAGCTGGACGCAGCAATCACCGAAATCCAGAACGCCATCGCCACCGGAATGGCGAACAAACAACGCCTGTTTGAGACGATGAGCCAGCTCTACGGGGAGGGCTCCGCAAACGGCGCCTGGAGCCAGAGGGACGCCTTTGACCTGCTCGAGGCGGCATTGACGCGCCACATGGCCGGACTCCTGAGCAAACCTCAGATGCTGACCCAAATTTCGGAGATCAGCGCGCTTATCGAGGCGCTGCCGACACATACGGTCAGAAGTGAAAACCAGCTCAGGTACCAGCAATTCTCGACGCCCGCTGACCTCGCAGCGCTATCCGTGATTTTGGCGCAGCCGCTTGCAACCGATATCGTTCTTGAGCCGAGCGCCGGACATGGCGCTCTGGTGGCAACTTTGCCCGATGTCCGCGCATTGCATCTCAATGAGATCGATCCGCGCAGGCGGGAGAAGCTGGCTCTGCTGTTCCCCCAGGCCACCACCACGGGGATCGATGGAGCCATGCTGGCATCGCATCTCGACGCTGCTGTGCAGCCCAGCCTGATCCTGATGAACCCGCCGTTTTCCCGCTCAATGGGACGAGGAGCAGACGAGTTCGCGGCTGTGCGTCACCTGCGCGCTGCCATAACGCGGATAGGGCAGGGGGGGCGGATCGTCGCGATCATGCCGGACTGGTTCACGACGAGCGCGAAGCTTGCGAAAATCTACGACGACACCTTCGCCTCTTGCACGGTCCGCACATCAATCCGCCTCGATAAATGCTATCACAAGCAGGGCACTAGCGTGGCTGTGCGCTTGTACGTGATCGACAAGATCCCGGGGCAAACCAGACCAGCAGTTTTGGCGCGGGAAACGGTTGCAGACGTGGCGTCTGCGGTTCCAATCATCAAACGCGTGACAGCCCAGCCCGACTGCGAACCGCGCGCGGTGCCGCCGAAAACAAAGCCGGGCGCGCTCTTCAAAGCCATGCGGGCAACGCCGATCACAAAGCCCGTCAAAGCGAGGGCAGCCCAAGCGCCCAAGATCGAAGCACTGGCGTTCAGTACCCTGGACAAGCCGCGCGTTCTCGGTGAGCAAAGCGGGGTCTACATCCCATACCGGCCAAGCCGGATCGACATTGTTGGTGCACGCGAGCATCCGACGCCGCTCGTCGAAAGCGTGGCCATGGGTTCGATCCCGGCACCGATCCCGGATTATGTCCCGGCGCTGCAGGATCGGGTTTTGCAGGAAAGCCTGCTATCCGAGGCCCAGATCGAAACTGTCATCTATGCTGGGAACGCGTGGCAGCAGTATCTGCCTGGCCAGTTCGTTCCGGCTGAAGAGGGCGTAGGCCTCCAACTCGACGAGCAAGGACGGGCCTATCGCAAAGGCTATTTCCTCGGCGATGGCACGGGGGCAGGGAAGGGCAGGCAGATCGCCGCCTGCATCCTTGATGGATGGCTTGCCGGACGCCGGAAGGCCATCTGGGTATCGAAGAACGAGAGTCTGCTCGAAGACGCGCGCCGCGACTGGAGTGCCATCGGCGGCCTTGCTGCCGACATTCAGCCGCTTTCGAACTGGAAGATCGATCAGGCGGTTCCGTTTCGCGAAGGAATCCTGTTCGTCACTTACCCGACCCTTCGGAGCCAGCGTCAGGATGCCACGCGCCTCAAGCAACTACTGGACTGGGCGGGCGAGGATTTCGACGGTGTCATCGCCTTCGACGAGAGCCACGAGATGGGCGGGGTTGCGGGAGGCGAGGGCGCCCGGGGCACGAAAAGCGGATCCTTGCAGGGCATCGCCGGCGTACTGCTGCAAAACAATTTGCCCAATGCCCGGGTTATCTACGCCTCTGCAACCGGGGCCTCGGAGGTCAACAACCTTGCCTATGCCGTGCGGCTCGGTCTGTGGGGACCGGGCACTGCGTTTGCCAACCGCGAAGATTTCATCAGCCAGATCAGGGCAGGGGGCATCGCAGCGATGGAACTCGTGTCGCGCGACCTCAAGGCACTCGGGCTCTATCAGGCGCGCGCGCTCAGCTTTGCAGGGGTCGAATACGACATCCTGAAGCATGATCTGACCGCCGAGCAGATCGCGGTCTATGATACTTATGCGGATGCCTGGGCGATCATCCATCAGAACATGGAGGAAGCGCTGGAGCTCACCGGCGTGGTCGATGAAATCGGCGGCGCAACGCTCAACAGCGGCGCAAAAGCTGCGGCACGCAGCCGGTTTGAAAGCACCAAGCAGCGGTTCTTCAACCAGCTGCTGCTGTCGATGAAGCTGCCAACGCTGATCGCTGCCATCAATCATCATCTGGACCGGGACGAGGTGGTGGTGGTTCAGCTGGTCTCGACTGCCGAAAGCATCCTCGATCGCCGTCTCGACAGCCTTTCGCCAGAAGAGCGCGCGGAGCTCGACCTCGACCTCAGCCCGCTCGACGCTGTGATCGAGTACCTCGAACGCGCCTTCCCCACGCAACAGATGCAGGTATTCGTCGATGATACCGGCACCCAGCGCTCTGCACCGATGTTCGACGAGGAAGGCCGTCCCGTCCACAACCAGACTGCGATCGCCCGCCGCGGCGAGATGATCGAGCACCTGTGCGCCATGCCGCCGATCAAGCCAGCGCTGGACGGGATCATCGAGCACTATGGCCCGGAGAAAGTCGCCGAGGTGACCGGGCGCAGCAAGCGGCTCATAACCCAGAGCGACGGGCAGCAGCGGCTCGAGACCCGCTCGCCGCGGACGAACCAGTCCGAGACCGACCAGTTCATGGATGGCAGGAAGCCGATCCTGGTCTTCAGTGATGCGGGCGGCACCGGGCGGTCCTATCACGCCAGCCTCGATGCAACTTGCCAGAAGCGGCGCATCCACTTCCTGCTGGAGCCTGGATGGCGAGCCGACCGGGCCATCCAGGGGCTGGGCCGAACGCACCGGACGCATCAAGCCAACACGCCGCTGTTCCGGCCTGTGACCACGAACTGCAAGGGGGAACTGCGGTTCACCAGCACCATTGCGCGCAGGCTCGATAGCCTCGGCGCGCTTACTCGGGGCCAACGCCAGACGGGCGGGCAGAACCTGTTTGACCCTGCCGACAATCTCGAGAGCGAATATGCCAAGGCGGCCCTCTCGACATGGTTTGCCTTGCTGGCGGACGGCAAGCTCAAGAGCGCTACGCTGATCGATTTTCAGCGCCGCAGTGGGCTCAAGATCGTCTCCGACGATGGCGTGCTCGAAGAGGACCTTCCGCCGATCCAGCGCTGGCTCAATCGCATCCTCGCGCTGCCGATCGGGATGCAGAATGCGATCTTCGAGGAGTTTCTGGGGTTGGTCGAAGCGCGGGTGTCAGCAGCGCGCGAGGCCGGATCGCTCGATGTTGGCGTCGAAACCCTGCGGGTTGAACAGGCCGATATTGTCGAGGACATAGTCCTTCGGACCGATGAGCGAACCGGCGCCACGTCGCATTTGCTGCAGCTAGCCCTCAAGACCAGAGCACGGCCGATCTCGCTTGAGCGTGTCCTTGAGCGCCGCGACTATGCCGACGGCTGCATTCTGCTCCACAATATCAAGAGCGGGAAGGCGGCCTTGGCCGAACCTTCGCGGCACTTCATGACAGAACAGGGGGATTTGATCCGGCGGGTTATCCTCCACCGTCCGCTTCGCCGCGAATACCACCACTTCGATGACCTCGCCGAATCCGCATGGGAGGAAGTCCCGCGCAGGACCTTCGAGAAGCTGTGGCAAAGCGAGGTTGCGGAGCTTGCCGAACGGCTAACGACGGAGACCGTGTACCTTGCGACCGGACTTCTCCTGCCGATCTGGTCGAGCCTGCCTATCGACTATCTGGAGGTCCGGCGGATCGTGGACGAAGAGGGCAGAAGCTGGCTCGGCCGTATGGTCCACGAACTCGACGTGGCGAAGCTGCTCGAGAAATTCGACATTGCCTCCACCGTTGAACTCAGCCCGGAAATGATCATCAGGTCGCTCGGCGAAGGCCGGACAGTCCCGATCAATCAGCCCTTCGAGGCGACCTTGAAATGCTCCCGCGTGGCAGGCGAGCAGCGCTATGAAATCGTGGGGGTCCCGCCTGAACAGCTGCCTTGGCTCAAGAGCATCGGCTGCTTTACGGAAATCATTGCGTTTCGCACACGGGTGTTCATCCCGACAAAGGCAGCGCTGTCGGTCATAGGCGCGATGTTTCGAGCATGATGAAAAGCAATGCTGGGAACATCGATGCCGGAGCCCTGACGTCCCACGGTTTTCCTCTTGGTCTGCACTATCTGTGCAGCATGGAAGGCCACGAAGTGGGGCATTCCTGTCAGTGTCGGTGGCGTTTGCTAGCAACGGCTCGCGCCAGAATCAGATGTTTCCTGCTTGTTCGCAACGACGAGTGAGGCTGGCCGGTTGGGGAGGGCGACAGTGCTCGTAGCACCCTCGGCGCAGCCGAAGCCGATCAGCTTCGACAGTTCGGGTCAGTCGAGTGGATGGAGTCAGCGACGTGACCGCATCACCGACACCGCTGCCTACTTCTTTCTCAGCGTCAGGGTGTTCGGCCCCAAAGCCTTTGCAGGTACGGCAGGCGGTACCTGAACTGGCGTGGCCCCCGCCGCTACAGCGGTCTGCGCAGGTCCGAACGCAGCGCCCAGAACCTTTTGCACTACCGCGAAGATCGCGGTCAGATCGTGCGGCTCTACCTTGGGAAAGACAGCCTTCCCATTGTGGACCAATGGGCGGAGGCGGTTGATGTTGACCGTGTAGAGATGGTCGCAGACGACATAGGCGATCCGCCCTGCAGCCTGCCCTTTGGGATTGGGATTCCTGGAGAGCTGATGAAAGTTCGTCCCCGCTTTCTGCTGCGCGCTCGTAACGGGCAGGATAATGCAGGTGTCGTGTAGCGAATTGGCCGCGCGAATAACAATGCCAGGGTGCTCTTTCACGAACTCGGGCGCATAAGCGTCGTGCGGAAAATCGATCCAATACATTTGGCCCATGCGCGGTCGGCTTACGATACGCCGTTCGCGGCGGCTGATTGGCACATAGCCCGCTTTGATGATCTCATGATGCAACGGAAAAGGATGCCCGGCTTCCGTCAGTAAATGGGCCACGTCCGGCATGTTTGTGAAATCGATCGGCACATAGCCCTGTGCCAGCAACTCTTCGTCTGTCGGGATTGGCACATAGCCCGCTGCAAGCAGTTCGGCCTCGGTCGGGAACGGCACTTCCATAGTCGGCTGATCATCTGAATTGTCGTCATTCGGCATGGAGAGGCTGCTTTTTCCCGGCGGTTGGTTGTCTCATTGCGGCGTGCTGGTATTCATTGGTCGACTATATTCACCCCGTAGCGCATCGAGTGCTATTTGGGTGTAGCCAGCTTCGTAGATTTCGATCTGGGTTCGGCGCTTGTAATAGGAAAGCCGACGACCCGGCGTATCCGCCTCGATCCGCATACGCGCCACGCCCCGGATACCTGGCGCGCGACGATGCTGCGCGAGGGTCACTAACATGTCGATGCCATAGCGTTCGAGCAGGTTGCTGCGCTCTTCAGAAAGATTGGCCGCAGCGTCGAGCATCGTGCGGGTGAGCTGATAGACATCGTCACCCTCACCCTGATGATACAGGGCGCCGGGATCGACTGGAAACAGCGGCTCGGCATCCGATTCCTCGCTGTCGAAGATCCATGCTTCATACCAGACGGCCCCGATCTTCTCGAGCATCGCCACCCGCGCCCAGAAATCCCCCCAGGCTCCATCCTTGTTGCGGCTTTTCGAGCGATGATAACTCGCCCAATCACCTTTCGCAGACTTCGACCCACCGACGAGGCGAAGTGCCCAAACGGAATGGATGCCGATCTCAAAAACCTTTCGAGCAGGATAATCGTCGGGCGGGGTCTGGCTCAACGCGCCGATTGGCACACCGAATGTCGCATCGAGCTGGACCAAACCATAGAGGTCCACCAGCATTCGCAGTAAGAGCGCGTCGCCGGTCTCGCGGACACGGCGAAGCATTGAAGCCTCAGTTTCAATTCCCGTTACCAACGCGACCGGCAGAAAGATGGGGTCGCTGTCGAGAGGGATCGGCTGCAGGCGATATTGCGGATAGAGCTTCGTCGAGCGGTCGGTGTGCGCAACGAACCCATGCTGGATCAGCTCGTCGATCGCGACCTTGGCCCGTGGCTTGCCCATTCCTGCATGCTGTTCGCAAGCCTTGGTCGACCATTTGCTGAGCTGATGGTCGCTGCCGGTCCCGGCAAGCAGCACAATATATGCGGTGACGAGGTTCAGCCTGTTGTTAGTCTCAACCTCCCATAGGCGTTCCCATGCTGCGCGATCAATGGCAAGAAAGTTGCCGCCTCGCCCCTTCCCCCGAATGCGATCGGCACCGACTGATTCGGCTTCACGGGACGCCGAATCGTCCAAAGGCGCATTTTTCGATCGTTCCACGAGGGCGTGGTAACACGTCTTTCTGTCCCCATCAAGGTATTCAATGCAATCAAGGGTATCAAGGCAATCAAGAACAATGGAACATATCAAGGGAATCAAGGAAAATGGATCATGCCGTATAACGGCCTGGCTCGCAAGGAATGTCTGAAATCAGGGACTTAGGATTCAAACGCGAGTTGAATTTTAACGCCTTTGGCCTATATAGAACTCACAGCTCAGGCTGCTCGGCTTAACGGCCTTTTGGAATTACACCGCAAGGTGCTCGGGGAGAGCTTCGCAAGAGGCTCTCCCCTTTCCTCATCCAGATTCCTTTAGCATCAAGCGCTTTCCGATCACCGATCGCGCATTGTGCGTTCAGCTCTCGCCTTCAGGCAGGTGCTGTCGAGAAGCGATGAAAACTGCCTTTCAAAGCTCGACTAGCTAACGTCGCATTCTGGCTCAAAGCCGGTCTGGTTACGCCGCGAATGGTGGCCATCCCAGAATCGCGAGCTCCAACCCTTTCGGCATTTTGTTCTTTTATGAGTCGCTCCGTCCAGCTCAAGACCATGTTATGCTGTTCACCCTCAGGGGAGAAGATGGTCAACTCTTAGTCCTGCGTGAAACGCAGATCGGAAGGGGAGGGGGAGGGGATGTGTGCCCGGGTGATTGCCGGGTGCACATCAGGAGCGACCACGATGCTTATTCCCTTTTCCCGGCTCTATCTGAGCGATGCCAATGTGCGCAAAACGCGCAGCGAAGAAGACGATATCCAGCTTTCCGCCGACATCGAAGCGCGCGGCCTTTTGCAGAACCTGCTGGTCACCAGGAGCAAGAAGCGCGGCAAGTTTGCCGTGATCGCCGGTGGCCGGCGATTGCGGGCCATCGAGATGATCGTCACGCGCGGTGCCTGGGCCCCCGATACCGAGATCGAATGCAAGCTGCTCGAAGGCAGCGAAGAGGAAGCAGGCGAGGCCTCGCTTGCCGAGAACTTCCAGCGCGTCGGGATGTCACCGGCTGAGGAATGCCGGGCCTTCCAGCACTTTATCAAGGAAGGCAGCGACGTTGCCGCGGTCGCCAAACGCTTCGGCCTCACCCTGCGCTTCGTGGAAGGCCGCTTGCGGCTAGCGAACCTTGCCGAGCCGATTTTCGAGGCACTCGCCAAAGGCGATGTCACACTCGAGATCGCCAAGGCCTACGCAGCGACCGACCAGCACGAGGTGCAACTGCGGGTCTTTGAGCAGATGCGCTACGCCTATAACCCAAGCGCCGATGCCATCCGGCGTATGGTGGCGAACGGTTCCATGCGCGGCAATGACCCGATTGCGCTGCTGATCGGCGAAGATGCCTATGTGGCCGCCGGCGGGAAGATCGAACGCGACCTCTTCAGCGAAGCGGCAGATGATCGCTGGATCGACATCGAGATCGCCCACAGGCTTGCGGCCGAGAAAATGGAGGCCGAAGCCCAGCGGATCGCTGCTGAAACTGGCCTTGCCTGGATCAGCCCAGTGGCGTCGACCAATTCATGGCAGGCGCGCAGCGAAATGGGCGTCAATGCTGTCCGGCTGCCGCCCGCGCCGCTGTCCGAAGAAGCACGAGCCCGAATTGACGCGATCGATGCCCGCATGGAAGAAATCAGCGAGATCATCGACGAAGGCCATGAAGGCGGCCCTGAAGGCGACGGGGCCGATTTCGGGCAGCTCGAGGCCGAGTATGAGGATCTCGATGCTGAGCGCAGCGACCTCAATAACCCGGTGCGCGAACTGCCCGAAGAATGGCGCAGTGAGGCCGGGCGGTTCCTGGTTCTCACCACCCGCGGCGAGATGGTGCTCGAGGCCGATTACTACAGCGAAAAGCGCCTGTCGTTCGAGACCGATGAGAATGGCAAGGTGACAGCGACGGCCGAAGAGCCGGTGTCAGGTTCCACCAAGCGCGGTAGCGCTGCACCTTCCAGACCCGAGGCAGTTGCGCCGGGCACGGAGAAGCCGATCAGCGCCCGTCTGTTCGACGAGCTTTCCGTGCAGCGCCGTAATATCCTGTCGGCATCCCTCCTCAGCGATGCCGGGCTCGCGCTCGACTTCGCCATCTTCGCGCTGGCTGACAGCCGCAGCTATGAAAGCCGGGGAACCTCGATCAGGGGCGGGCACCCCAGCGATCCGGCGACCGGAGAACTTCCGCAGTCCACAGCCGAAGGGATTCTCGCCGAGGCCGAAAGCGCGCTCGACAAGGCATGGCAGGAACATGGGTGTGCGGCGCAGCGCTTCATTGCCTTTCGCGAACTTGCCGACGAAGCCAAGGCGGCGTGGCTCGCCTATGCGGTGGCCATCTCGCTCGAAGCCAAGAAGGGCTATGGTTCGGAATACCATCCGATCCATGCCGTCATCGGCAGCATGCTCGACATTGACGTTGCAGCAATGTGGCGCCCGACAGCCGAGAATTTCTTCGACCGGGTGAGCAAGACCTCGTGTCTTGCGGCACTGACCGAAGTCGGCGGCAGCGATCTTGCGGCGCGTTATGCCGCATCGAAGAAGGCTGACCTTGCCAAGACCTGCGAGACGATCTTCGCCGGCAAGGCGATCATTGAACAGGACGTCAAGGAAGCAGCGCTGGCCTGGCTCCCCGAAGGCATGAAGTTCACGATTGGTGCCAACCCCGCTGATCCGGTCATCCCGGACACCGACGAAAGCGCCCCTGTCTCCGGCGCCTGCGATGGCGATGGCGCTGAACCTGAAGCTGAAGCCGATAGCGAGGCCGACGAGCTTATCAATGACCATCAACCTGAAGTCGCCTGTGAAGAAGCGGCGGTAGCCGCCTGAGGCGGCAAATCACCCCTCCTGATGACCTGGCCCGGCCACTCGCCTGAGTGAGCTGGGCCTCTTTTTGTTGAGGAGCAGGCCAATGCGCCAAAGACCCAAGCGCGACGTCGCGCAGGAAATCACCAATCTGATCATCGCTACAATCGAGGCCGGAACGCTGCCCTGGCGCCGGCCCTGGAAGAAGACTGGGATGGGCGGAGCGCCGCTGCGCGCGGCAGGCGTCCCTTACACAGGGATCAACCGCCTCTATCTTTGGGCGGTCGCCGACCATTATGGTTATGGCTCGCGCTACTGGATGACCTGGCGGCAAGCCATCGAGCTTGGCGGAAAGGTGCGCAAGGGCGAGACCGCCGAGCCGAGCATCTACTTCAACAGCACGAAGAAGACTGCGATCGACCAGGCGACCGGCGAGGAATCCTCGAAAACAATCCGGTTCATGCGCGCCTACAGTGTGTTCAACGCATCGCAAATCGACGGGCTGCCGCCGCATTTCTATCCGAGCCCGGTGCCTGAAGCGCCGCCGACGCCCTCACAGAAGGCCGCTGCCATCGAGCGCTTCTTCTCACCCGTTCCGGCTGACATACGCCTCGGCGGAGACCGCGCGTTCTACTCGCCGGGCGCTGATTATATTCAGCTTCCGCACCCCAATGTCTTCAACACCGAAGACGGGTTCGTGGCGACGAAAGCGCATGAACTCGGGCATTGGTCGGGCCATGCCTCGCGGCTCGCCCGCGAGTTTGGCAAGCGTTTCGGCGACAAGGCATACGCTTTCGAGGAGCTGGTGGCCGAGCAGGTGAGTGCGCGCATTTGCTATGAATTGGGTCTGCCGGCAGACCTTCACGAAAGCCATGCCAGCTACGTCTCGCACTGGCTGGAGATCCTCAAGGCCGACAAGACGGCGATCATCACCGCAGCCGCGAAGGCCGATCAGGCGTTCAACCATCTTGCGGCCTATTCGGGCTTCCAGAGCGAACCTGCCGGCGAAGAGGGGGAGGAAGCCGATGAGACGGCGCCAGTTCCGGCTTTTGCTTGAGCCGGCACCGCAGGAGGTCGTTTGCCTCACCCAGCTTCACCGTTATGCGGGCGATGTTGCAGGCCGGAGGAGGGCGCCGATCGGCGAGGAGCTGGACCAGCATATCGCAGGCCTGTTCCCCCAGAGGGACCCGCGCCAGGTGCTGGACGGCCTTCTCGGCAAGGGGGGCGTCGGTTGGTCGCTTGGCACAGTTCCGGGTCAAGGCCGATCGCTCATCATCCAGACAACCGAGGCGGGCGTTGCGGTCTCGGCAATAGCGAGGATCCTCGAACAGATTGCGCCAGGGGCGCTCCTGCGACCGATGATCTACGAGCCGTTGCTGCTGGAGAACCCGAGCGAGCACTGCGGCAGCCTGCATTGAGGAAAGGGGGATGGGGCCATTGCATCTTGCAATGGAAAGGAAGCCTCATGTCCTGCGACATTGATTACCGTTACCGCCGCGCACTCCAGCCCGATGGGCTGACGACCTTCGAAAATGCGCTGCGAGCATTGAACGAGGCCGTGGATGATGTCCGTCTGGCAGGCCGGCAGGCCGCAACCTGTCCGGCAGTGCTGCTGCTGACGCGCCACCTTCAACGCATTGCTGACGGAAGGCCGACCGAATGTGAGGCAGACGACCAGGCTCTGCGGTCCCAATGCATTGAACGCCTTGCCGAGCTCAAACACAGGCCTGCGATCATTGCGCTGGTCAAACGCGGGATCGACTATCGTCCCGAAGAACTGCGCCACTACCGGCGCGAGGGCACGCGGGCGCTGCGCCAGATCGCAGCAGGGATCGGGCTCGAGCACGCCGATTATCGCATCAGCTATTACACCTCACAGGAACAGCTCGCGGGCGAGCATGTGCTGGAAGCCGACGGGATCTACGTCCGGATCAGCCCGGAAAGGTTCGGCGAGCCGGGTCTCGCCTGGCGCAACCCGTTCTGGAAACCGCCTGGCGCGGTGATGCGCAAAGCGCCGATCACCGCCCTTGCAGACATTCCCGCACTCACGGCGCGGATCGCGCGCGAATTGAAGATCGCACCTCCGGCGCAGCCGGGGCTCATCTGAAGGAGAACACGCATGGGCTGGCTTTACATGCACCGTGCCGGAATGGGGGGCTTCGACACTCCCAAGGCCTATCTTGACAATCAGCTCACATGGGAGCGCGAGAATGAAGAAACCGGCACCTTCGAAGGATGCCGGGTCATCAGAAGCGTGTCCACAACCGGTGCCTACTACGCGGCTGTCCAGCGCTATGGACCGAACAACCAGACCCACGCCATCTCCGCGGTGATCTGTCTGGTCCGCTGGAACCCCAAGGCAGCCGACGGCCTCCTGTTCGGCTACAAGGACATGGATGAAAATTCAGGACCGGTGGAGGCCGGGTGCCCCAGAAGTGTCCTGGAGGAGTTGGGGCCAACCAGTCATCCTTATGCCCTCGACTGGCGCAACCGGTGCTACCGCCAGCTCCGGCTCAAGGAACGCAAGATCGCCGATGGCGACATGATCCGGCTGCCTGAACCGATGAAGTTCACCGACGGCACCGAACACGCTGAATTCAGGGTGACAAAGCGCGGCGCGAAAATTGAACTCAGCACGCCCGATGGCCGAGGCCGGTTTCGCATCAGCAGATTGATGGAGCGCCGATTTGAAGTCGTGCCCCCAAAGCGCGCGGTGCGCACATTCTTCCCGGCGACGCCGTAACGCTCGGGAGGTGATCATGCTGCCTCAGAGCCTGGACCCCAGAAGGGCGATCCTGTGCGGGCGCGCCAATGCCGAGCGTGTCGCCATTCGGATGACCGCAAATTCCGGGCAGAGCCATGCCGTGGTGAGGACGGACAGCAAGCTCCAGCCCTTTTGCGTTCTGCCTGCAGAAGAGGGCCTTGCCGGCGCGATCGAATTGCAGGTCGTGGTTTTGTAAGAGCGGGTAACCTCTTCGGCAAAACGGGAACACCTGCTGGGTTTGACACCCAAACCTTGATTACCGCAGATATTGACGCTATATCGCGTCAGAATTCATGGGAAAGTGCAATGGCGATTCAAAACTACGCTGACAACGGCGCGTTTGCTCCGCGCAAGATCGTCGACGCGCTGCGGACGACCAGCGACGAACTCGCACGCTCGCTGGGCCTCGGCAAGGATGCGATCCAGCGCAAGGACCGGATCGCGTCCGACCGGACGCAGCGCCGCCTTCGCCAGATGGTCGAGGTGCTCAACAAGGTCGAGCCGCGCTTTGGTTCGGCGTTGTTGGCCTATGCCTGGTACCGCTCGGAACCACTGCCGGGTTTCTCGGGCCAGACTGCCATGCAGCTCGTGCAGAGCAACCGGGCCGATGACGTGCTGACCTATATCGACGCGGTCGACGCCGGCGTCCACGCCTAGTCCAATGCACTTTACCGGGCTGCTCTACCGCGCCCACAATCCGGTCTGGTCCCGTGAACCCCTCTCAGGGGAGGGGGCCGCCCGATTTGGCGGACGGTTCAATCGCATGGGGCGCACGGCGCTCTATACTTCCCTCGCCCCTGAGACCGCGCTGCGCGAGGCCAATCAGGCTGGCACGCTGCAGCCCACCACGCTGGTGGCCTATCAGGCCGACATCGGGCCGCTGCTCGATGGCCGGGACACGGCTGCATTGCATCCCTTCGGCATCACACCGGCTGAACTCGCCGACCCGTCATGGCGTGATCGGATGCTCTCCGGCAAGCCGGTCCCGACGCAGGACCTGGCGGAGGCCGCGATCGCGCAAGGCTATGCTGGCATCGTTGTCCCGAGCTACGCCCGCGGCGCCCCCGCAGACGCGCTCAATCTTGTCCTATGGGACTGGGACGGGCGCATCACGCTTGTTGATGACGACGACCGACTTGGCCTTCGCAATAACTGATGGCCTCTTATTCCTCGATCATCCCTCCGAGGCCGGGATCGAGATACCACGATGGGCCTTCGGTAAAGTCGGCGTTGCGGGCAGGAACAGGGCCATCAGGCTCTGACGAGACGTAAGGGTTGACCATCGGTGCCGGGTGCTGGCCCGAGCGCAGAATGTGGCCCGACATCTGGCACCGCGGCCCGAGGAGCTCGAAGAGCCATTCGAGATCGTCGAGCATCTGGACAACCCCGCGCCCTGCCAGTGCATAGTAGAGGCAGCGCTGATAGTCATCGCAATGGCAGGACAGGATCTGCGTCAGCCGAGCCTTGGCATTGGGCAGGCCCTGAAACACGCCCTGCAAGGTCTCATAGAGCTCGCGCGCTGAGTAATAGGCATCGAACGGCTCCACTCCGATCGAGGCATTGGCGAGCATACGCTTGGTTGGACGGCAATTGGGATCAAGTGCCGCGTCGCGCAGCGTGACATCGAGGTCGAACTTGCCGATATCAAAGACCTTGTTCATTATTCATGGGCTCCTGCAGATTATGAACATAACGTGAACAAACGACAGGGTCAAGGCGTCATCATGCATGTGGCTGGTAGGTAAGGACACCACAGGAAAGACCGGCAGGGTCGCCATCAGCGACGAGCTGAAGGCTGCGCTGGTGCGCTGGTATACAGGCCGGGGCAGCGAGGCCGACCACCGCGCTTGCGTCTCACTGGTCTCGACCGCGCGAGAGAACCACAAGTGGATCGCCTGCGATTGCCTTGGGGCAGAGCGGCCGCCGCCGCTGATGAGCGCGGCCTATCTCAGTTTTCAGGAAACCTATTACCTCCGGCGTCTTACCTCGCGGCCAGGCCACGAGCCGGGCTGCCCGTTTCATCTGCCGCAGGCGCCACCGCGCATCCGCGAGACCGTGAAGGATTCGCTCTATGCCATCGGCCTTCCAAAAGGCCTGTTCAGCGCACACCAGAAGGCGCCGGAGAAGCTTGCACAGAGGCCAGAGGACATAGAGCCCGACGACCGCTCACGCGGCGTCGCGATCCCGCGCCTCGGCAAGCTGCTCTGGTTGCTGCTCGAACGCGCAGGCTCGAATATCCTGCGCGAATTACCGCCCAGCGGCAGGCGCGCAGGCTCGATCAGCGAAGAAATGCGTCACCTCAAGCGCGCCGCTCAGGGCCTCGAAATCGCGCCGGGCATCCGGCTGTCGGATCATCTCTACACCAACGCGATCGATTACGAGAAACGGCGGGTCCATGCCCGATTGCGGGCTGCGGCCGAGACCTGGCCGCCCGAGTTTGCACCGCAAGCCTTTCTGCTTCTCGAAGCGAGCGAGGTCACATCGAGCGAGGTGGTGACGGGGCTCGGAACTGTCGAAATCCGCAACCGCATCCAGCACACCGGGATCATCCGCGCCGAGGTCGAGCCCCCATTTCTGGTGCTTGCTGTCGTCGGCGAGCACAGCCGGCGCGAAGGATACCTGGCGCTGCGGGCATATGCCCAGCCTGTGTTCAGCGGAAACCAGTTCGTGCCCGCCGAGCGCGACCACGATCGCGATGTGCTGCGCGCGCTCCAACAGGCCCAGTATGAACTGCGTCGCCTCGGCGTCAGGATGGCGGTCAAGAAGGTCCTTTTTGACATCACGCTGGGTGCTGGCTCGGCGAGGCCGGATTTCCTGGTGGCGCTGCTCGATGAGCATAGCGGGGAGGAATGCAAATTCGCGCTCCAGATCCTGCAGTCGGATGATGCCGACTATCTTGAGCTGTGCAGCATCGAGCGCGAGCGTCTCGCTCAGGCAGGGCATGTCGTATGCCTGTCGGTCAGCAGCGTGACGCCTCAGAAAATTATCAGCGAAGCCCGCCGCATTCTCGCGTGAAGGGGAGGGGGAGGATTTGAGCGAACCTGAAGAAGGAGAGTTCGCTCATGACATGCTTTGCTCCGTCGCCGCGCCCATCGACATCGATCTGGGGTGCTGTCCAACAGGCCGATCAGCTTGGCCCCGGGATTTGGTCGGTGATGACCGCCAGCCACGGCGGCATCATTCTGTCCGATCAGAGACAGGCCGCCATGCCGTCAGCGCTACAGATCGACGGAGGGTCCTACGAAGAAGACTGCGATTGGGCGCTCCCGATCCTTGCCTTTTCCAGCGAGCTTGATGGGCAGGGCTCCTGCTCTGCAGGCTTTCTGCAGCTTGCCCGCGATACCGCCAAATGTTGGCATCCGGACCGCTTCAGTGCCTTTACCGGCGAGGCTGTCGAGGAGAATGCCTCCACGATCCTGCGGACGCGTAAGGCCTACATCGCCGCCATCGGCGAGTTCTGCGTCACCAGCGCCTGGGGCGATTGGGCCGAATGGGTGCCGGAAGGCAAGGTTGGCGTGATTGCCCGGCAAGTCGAGCGCGTCGATCACATTGGCCGGCCAACCTATGGCGAGGCTGAGGTCTGCGCGCTGATCGCGAAGGACCTCTACGCCGCGCGCGGCGAGGTCACAGCGCTGCGGGATACGGCGCACGAGATCATTCCGATGCCCGAGGCCCTGCGACCGAAACGAGTGGGCTGAAGAGCAGGCCGAGGACCGCCCGGCTCTGGCCAGGCATCGATCCGCCGATCTGGAGGGAAGGGGGAGGGGAAGGGCGAACCAGTGCGATGAAGGACCCTTTGCCATGAACCCGACAGTCATCCGACCCAGCGTGAGCCCGAAGACTATCACCAAAGTCACGCGCCTCTTTAACGGCACCATCGGCGATATCCTCGGCGAGCTCCTCCAGAACAGTCGCCGCGCTGGCGCATCCCGGATCGATATCGCCTGCTGCGCCGATCAGGACGGAGCGCGATTGACCCTTGTCGATGATGGAACCGGGGTCGCCGATCCCCAGACCATGATTGCGCTGGGGGATTCGGGCTGGAGCCAGCACATCCATGAGGCCGAAGACCCGGCAGGCATGGGTGTCTTCAGCCTGGCGGGCAAGGACACCCGGATCAGCTCACGTCATGGCGGTGCCGACACCGGATGGTCGGTGCATGTCCCCGCGGATGGCTGGACCGGCGCGAAGGACATTGCCGTGGTGCCCCTTGCTCGCCCGGTTGGCACGACCATCACCTTCCTGATGCCCGGAGTGAGTGAGCAGACGACCGAGCGGATTCTGCGCGAGGTCGCGAAGTTCTATCCGCTGCCGGTCTTCTTCAATGGCGCGCAAGTGCCGCGCGAGGACTTTCTCGCCAAGGCGATCTACATCGCCGAATGGAACGGCAGCCAGATCGGGGTGTTCGAGGGGCGCGAATACAACCAGGATCCCACCACGAACTTCCATGGCATGGTGCTCACCCGCAAGCTTGCCAGCGTCTCGGAAAGCCTTGGCGGCAAGACCTACCATGCCCGGCTCGATATCGGGGCCACCCCGGGCCTTGCCCTTGTGCTGCCGGCGCGCAAGGAATTCGTCGAGAACGCCGCATTTGCGGCGCTGCAGACAGCGTGCAAGCGCACGATCTATGCCGCGCTGGCGCACAGAGGCCAGCACCGGCTTTCCTTCGAGAACTGGAAGGAAGCGCGCGATCTGGGGGTCGCCCTGCCGGAGGCCGACCCCTGCCTGCCCCGCTGGCATGCGGCCATCGCGGAGAGCGACAACGTCAATGTCGAGTATGAGGAAGTCGCAGCAGGTGCGGACACGATCCTTGTCGCGGATCTTGAGCCCGATATTGCACAGGGACTGGAGCGCGCGCTGCGCGAGCACCCCTTGCGAGCGCACCTCGTCGAGAACCATCCTGCCTACGCTGGCTATGGCTGGTATGACGCGCTGCATCAGCTCGGAAACGTGCGCTTCTATGTTGCTGCCGGGGAGCAGGGCCACGTCATCGCCGAGAACGGCAGCTTCCCGCCGCTCAATGACCATGTGCGTGCAGAGACGATCGAACTGAGGTTCTGTGTCTCCCACCGCGCCAGCGAAACGCAGCGCGAGGAACGGATCCCGGCAGATGTGGCCTTTGTCGTGGGCGAGGATGGCTGGTACAGCGGTGTCGATCAGATCCGCATCGCTTATGTGCTGGGTCCGGCGCTGACCCCCGAAACGCTGGTCGATCTGATCGAGAACGTCTGTTTCTGCGCGAGCGACGACAGCGAGGCCGACTCCTGGGACACCCAGCACGAGCACTTCTTGCGCGATGCGCGCGAACTCGCGGCCCGGGTGCTGCTCGGCGAGGACGAGGCCATCGCGGCGCGCATCCGCGACACGCTCGCCGGCATCCTGTGGGTCATTCCCAAGGATCGGCAGGTCGCCATTACCGTCGCCCCGGGGACCGCGATCGATGTTCAGCTATCCGCTTGTTGCCTCCTGGATCGGGACGAGACCTCCAATGCATGACACATCCGACATCTCTTGCGCACGGCAACGCACCGAGCACATCGCGCAGCTCAATGATGCAGCGCGTCAGGGCCGTGACCGCACGGCCCGCATCGTCATGACATCCGGGCTGCTTGCAGAACTCGGCGGCGACACCGCGGCAGACAGCATGATGGCCCAGGCTCGGTTGATGGCCGCTCTGCGCCATTGCACCTTCGCCCCGGATTCGCCCGAGCGAGACTTTGCAAGCATGGATGTCGATGGCATCAAGGTGCTGATGAAAGTCGATTATTACGACACCGAACTGGCGTTCGGGTCAGAGGATCCGGCCAATCCAGCGATGACACGGCGCGTCGTCACGCTGATGCGGCCTGCGGACTACTGATCATTGTGAGGGACAGGCATATCGCTGCGTCACCCGGCAGCCGCCCAAAACCTGATGGGGAGGTAAAAAGCGCATGAGCAGACACAAAGTACCGCTTCGTGACGGGGTTGCGGCGGCAAGTGCCTATGTTGGCTGGGACCGCCCCTTGCAGACATACTTTGCGCAGGTTCTGAGCGCGCCTGACGAGGACGGGGAGGAGACCGAACTCGTGTGGGTCGGCACTGCCTTCGGCGAGCTGCCCCGCGCGGTTGACGCAATCCGCGTACTCGAACCCTACTGCCAGATCGAGGCAAGTCTTGCCGCACAGCTAGAGATCGACAGGATGGCATGCCTCGCCACGCGCGACGGACCCAATCAGCTCGAAGCCAAGGCTTTCATGGCGCGTGTCAGCCAGATCAAGGACACCGAGCCGGAAGCTTAGGTCGGCACGGACCGCGCATGGCTCGAAGCAGGGCCGGTTCATCTCCAAACCACACATCGAGGCTCCTCAGCCCTCTGGGCTGGACAGGATGACGCGCGCCTGCGGTGGCTGGCGCACGGGCCGGGCCACGGGCCCGGAGGAGAGGGGGGATGGGAGAAGGTGTTCCGGACAAGGGGTTCGGACAGCATCAGGAGAATGTGACATGAACATCGGCACCCTCAAGGCCAACGCAGAAGGCGTTCACATCGGCCGCATCACCACCCTGACCTTCAGCGCAACGGTTGCTCTGCGGGCCTTCGAATCCAGCAATGAGCGCGCACCCAAGTTCGACCTTATGGCGCTCTCGGCGGACCGCCGCAGCTGGGTCAAGATCGGCGCGCTGTGGGAATACTCGTCGAACGAGACCGGTGAATGCTTCCTGTCGGGCCAGATCGACGATCCCAGCCTCTCGGCGCCGATCCCGGTCGCCATGTTCCAGCAGAACGACGGCAGCTTCAATGTCGCCTGGCGGCGTTCGAAGCCCAAGGCGTCGCTCGACGGCTTCGGCAGCGAGAGCGAAGGCGCCCTGCCGCCGCTCACCGCCACCGGCGACGAACCGGCCAGCGACCGCAGCGTTGACAGCGCCGCTGCCACCGGCGACGGTCTGGGCGAAAGCACCGCTCCGGCACCCAAGGGCAAGACGCGCGTGAGCGTCGACGCCTGACCGGGACAAGCCCCCCGTGACCGGTGCCGCGACCCGCGCCGGTCACATCGGGAAGGCCCGTCCGCGCATTTGTCGCGGGCGGGCCTTTTCTTTTGCCCGCTGCTGTCGGGCTTGGCAGAACTGCTGAAGGAACTCGGCCCACAAGAGGGAAGGGGGAGGTGCCGTTCGAGCAAAGGAGGCTTGAATGGCACAGACAAACTGGACTCTCGATCTTGGCGGGGCTCCGTGGAACGAAGACTGCGCGCAGATCGGCCACACCCTAAACTTCGACCTCGTGAATACTGCCGAAGCCATGCTCTACAGGGCTGCGCTGATCGCGGTAGCTGGCTTCCCGCCTGCCGGCATCACCTTGCGGATCAAGGCCAACGCCCATGACTTCGGAACCTACCGGACGGTCGAGGCGCGCATCGACGACGACCAGGACGATGGCAGCCATGCCAGCTATCTCGAGACCCTCGAGATCGGCATCGCCTTCTGGCATCAGGCCGGGTTCGCACCGCCTGAATTTAGCAAGCTGACGGCCAGCGATCAGCTTGTGAGTTTCGTCGTGGATGCCGTCGCAAGCGCGCTGCGGATCACACGGCCGAGCACCACCGGGGCATTCTTTCCAGAATCCTCCGGGCCGATCCATCGCAACCTCACCGCAGCCTTTCCGGAAGCGGCACAGCGCGCCTTTTCCGAAGGGGCCGTGCCATGCTGACCGACAGCGAGCGCTTCGCCTTCAGCGCCTGGCGAATCCATGCCTTCGCCTCGACGGGCAATGCCTACGACGCCGTGCAGACCGACGAGACTATTGCTGCTGGGGATACGCTGCTCATCCTCGATGAGAGGGTTGTCGGTGTCGCGATGACCTGGCCGTTTGCTATCACCGCAGAGCCGGGCAAGCTTCACGCGGTCTGTGAGCCATGCGCTGGTGAAACCCTTGGGCACATTGAAACGGCGCTAGATGTTCCAGACGGGTCAATCGCGCGAGCCTGCCGCCTCGCACGGACACTGGGCTTTGCGATTGATGCGGGCCTCGTCCCCTTGTTGCCTGAGCTGCTGGCGGCAGAGGTGGACGGCTAGCGCGGCAAGCGTCGCCACAGAAATCTTGCTATTTTGGCAATAATTGCTATTTTGGTGCCAAGAGGAGATACCACCATGCCAGCGACGGCGAATGAGCACCCCAGGATTCCCCTGACCCGGTTTCACAACAACACCGGCGAGTTCCTTGATCTCGCAACCAAACAGCCGGTCGTCCTCACCAGCCATGGGCGCGAGCGACATGTCATCGCAGATAGCGAATATTTCCGCCATCTTGAACAGGCAGCACGCGGTGTGATCGCCGGCCACATGAATATCGAAGCTGTCGCTTCGTCCGACATGACCGAAGCCGATCGCAAGGCTTTCGCTAATGCACGGCCTTCGGCCAGTGAACTCGCCAATGACCGCTGGGAAGACTGACCGCCCCGCCGCAGGCCATATCCTCCGATACGTCTATCTCTTCGAGGAAGAGCAGAGACGGGGCCGCGACGAAGGCGTCAAGGAACGCTTTGTCGTCGTCGTTGGTGTGGAAGGGTCACGCTACCTGGTCGCGGCGATCACGACCAAGGGCGAGGGGCGCAAGAACGCTGTCGCAATCCCCGATGAGATCGCACGCGCAGCCGGGCTCGCTCCGGGCAGCGCCATTGTCGTTTCGGAATTCAACCGGTTCACCTGGCCCGGGTTCGACATCAGACCCCTGATGAAGCAGCCCGGGTACATTGCCGGACGACTCCCACCGCGGTTCACGGCAAAGACCATCGATGCCATCGCAGCCTGGGGCGCCGCTGCCGTCGATCGCGATTGATTGCCGCAACGCAGAGACAGGCAGCCCCCTTGGAGCCATGTCTGACCCCGCATCAAGGCCAGTATGGCGGCAACTTCGGGGATCGGCACCCCAGGTAGCCAAAATCGGGTCTTCCGGACGACAGCCACAAAGAGTCTATTCGCTCCCTAAAATCGGTGAGGACGGGCGATCGATCCTGCGATCATCACCGTCGACAGCAAGCTCCTGCGAGCCGAGACGCGGCGAGGTCGATGTCCAGGCGTGCGATAAGCTCCTGTGCCAACAGCACGTCCGCCGCCCAGTGCCCCTGCCTCTCTGGTCGAGCTTAGGGCCAACCTGCAGAAATGCGAGCCGTGTTGCCCGGCAAGCCGGGCTGCCCGCACCATCTCGCTTTCTGAGGTTTCCCGCGCGCCGCAGCGCGCGGTGTCCCAGCTCTCTCGCCGAGGCTCGATAAGGGCACCGGCGGACGAGCCGTCGGCACCAAGGAGGCTCATGCAATGAACATCGTCAACCTCGTCGGCCGTCTCGCCAAGGATCCCGTTGCCCGCGACCGCAGCGACACCCGCATCACCGAACTGATCCTCGTGACCGAGCGTCCGGTCATCCGCGACGGCAAGGTCCAGAAGGATCCGGGAACCGGCTACCCGGTCAAGGATGCAGAATTCCACAAGGTCACCGTCTTCAATGGCCTCGGGCTCCCGCTGCGCCAGCACAAGGCCAAGGGTGACCAACTCGCCGTGACGGGCCGCATCCACTACTCGCGCTGGCAGGACGCCGAAGGCAATGACCGCTATGGCTGCGAGATCATCGCCGAGAACGTCGAGTTTCTCTGACCGGGAGGGGCGGCGCGCAGGCGTCGCCCGAGCCCTTTCAGGGGGGCGACAGCTGGACACCGGTGGCGTCCAGCTTGGTTCCCCGGTGACCGCAGCTGCAGCGCAAGTGCCGCGCGACGATCTCCAGCTTCATCGGGATGGATTTGGCAAAGCATCGGTCTCGCAGTTTGGCCGCCGGAACGATCACAACGCGGCGGCATGCGAGACATTCAACCTGTGCGTTGAGGCCATGGCGAACCAGATCGGCCACCGTATCGAGACGCTTGCTGCCCATAGCCACGGCAGAACATCATAAGAACATTAGTTGTCAAGCGTGCTGCGGGGTTGCGCAATCGGCCTGATCAGAAAGACCCGCAAACCGAATAACAAGACACTTTGCGCCGAAGCAAAAAAGCGCAATAATCCCGCACATTGCAGCTGAGGAGTATGACATCATGGCACTCTTTAGGGTAAATCTCGACGAACAGCTCGAGGAGCATCTGGATAACGCAGCCCAGTACCAGCGGCACGATCGATCCGAAATCGTCCGACAAGCGCTGACCGAGTATTTCAGTTCAGCTCAGAACCACGTCCACGACGACGAAGCCATCTGGGACGAATGGCGCGACTTCTCCCGAACCGTGCTCGACGCACAACAAAAGGCGATCATAGCCGCCATCCGAACCCTTCCCGATGAGGCATGGGCCTCGCGGAGCGAAACGCTCGATCGCCTAACCAAGGCCATCGAAGACGTCGAATGGGACCAGGGCATTGAGCCGATCTATGAAATCTTGAGAGAAAAGGTGATCGAAAAATCGCTCGCCTTCGCCACTAACCCCGAGATCGAACCCACCAACCGAAGCTACCCGTTCGCGCCCATCATCCGCTTCGACATTGGCTTTGCAACCGATGACCTCTACTCGGTCCGGCTGCCGCTGATCCAGGCATTCTTCCAATACTACTGGGAAGCAGGCGAAGCGGCTTTCGATGAAATACCAGCCATCTGGGAAGCTGCCAAAGCGCGCATAGATGCTGGCGAAAGGCGCCCCTCAAATGAGGAAGCTGCAGCGGCGCGACGGACCTCTGGCTAGGAAATGGTGCTCTGGCAAGCGGAGTGGTTGATGTATCATCTTCCGTACGCGCGCCTTGCATGAGGCTACCGTCATGCAAGCGGCCTTGCTTCAAACTTGGTTGCCCCCTCGCAGGATAAACAGTGGGTGGCGTCTCCCGACCTCTGGCCGGGATCGCGCTCTATTCCGCCCCGTGCGCTGCGGCCCCGTCTTCACGAAGGCTTCGCGCACCCAAGGCTTCACCGAGCCCCTGAAAGGTCTCGGTCCTTCAGGTGACGATCGCTGACGCATTTGGCCGCTGGCCACGCTTGCGCGCTGCCGCCTGATGAGCGGCGCTCTCAAGCGGCTCGGGCTGCGCCGGGGCATTGCGTTTCTGATGGCCCGCCGGCTCTCGGTTCCGCCGCTCGCGGCCGAGTTGCCGCGCGCGATTTCACGTTTCAAACTTCTTCGTTTATCAGACCTTTGAAAGGAGATGAGATATGGCCAACGTCAGTGGGTCGGAGCGCAAACGGCGCAAGAAAACGCGCGAAGAGAATTCCGTTTGCGCACGCTGCAGCATAACGCTTAGCGACGGATGTGCGGACACTCATCATGATTTTGAGCGTGGCGATAAGCGATACACGGATGAAGCTCATCGACATGCTGTGTGCAAGCCGTGCCATCGAGGCATTCATCAAGTCTTTCCGCAACAAGCCGTCCCTCTTTCCGAGGTGTTGGCCAAGGAGGCATCAGGTGAGATCAAGATTGCCAGAATCTGCTGTGCGAACTGTGCATAGACACCGCCGCCGCAGCCATCTCGGCTATTGTCGTTTCCGCGGCAAACTGCACGAAGCTGCCGGTCTGCTTCAAGTACGGCTCCTGCTCGTCACTTAATGTGGCCCGCCACTGGTATGGACCCTATCGGTCCTCCTGATCCAGACGGACCGCCTTTTCGATGAAGCCCTGTGGCTCTCTCACGAAATGCGCTGCGTCTGATTGCAGAACCGTCCTGACGACAGCTTCCCTGCTTGGCTGAATGATCGCACCCTCCGGCGTTGCAAAGACGCAGTCGAGTTGCCGCGCGACGTCGCAGACCCCGCCGACCAAAGGCAAAGAGAGATCTGCCGCGTCGAAGCGGACCTGGATTTCTTCGATGAATTCGTCATCGAAGCTCACCTGAATGTCGTCCGCAGGTTCGTCACCCCACACCCGGAGACCGGTGTACGATCGCGGCTTCTCGGGCAGCAGCATGTCGAGTTTTGCGAACAGCGCATCCGCCTTTGCGATGGGCAGTGCCAGAACAACTTCCTCGAGCTGCCCGCGGCTCATCCGTGCTGCGTGGACCCCTGCGATACGCGCCGCAGAGGCAGGGATGAGGTTGATGACGAACTGCCAGACGGCCATGGCCCGAACATAGCGTCAATGCGGGCTCCGACAATGGGCTCGTTCGCTAAGTGCCGCCCATGCGGGCAGGGCAGCGCCCCTTACCCGCGAACGCGCCTTTCCTTGCCAGGAAGGCGTTCGCGCTCGGAGCTTTCCGACCGTAATGCGTGCTGCTGCGAGCAGGCGGGTCATTCGGTATCCTCCGTCCGGTCAAGGATCGGCTCAGGCTGTCGCTGCGCTTGCCTTCACCGCCCGCGTGGCGGTGATGCCCGCTTTGCGGCATCATCCCTGACAGTCCGTCGTCTTGCGACCAGCCCCGCCAAACGGTCTCTCAAGATGGGGGGAGTTCCCGCTGTAACCCCTTCGCAGGGCCGAAGGGGCGGCCCGGTGTGGCGCTGAAGCGCCTGACCGGCCCTGCCTTCGTCTCACCTGCTCGAGGGCGGGAACGTCTCTTCCACACACACAGGAACACCTGCCGAAACCTATCGGCGGCCGCCCCTTGGTCAAGGATCGCGGTCCCCCCAATTTTCAGCAATCGCGGCTGTCTCGCTGCGCTCGCGCCACGCTTGGCAGAAAATCGGTTCCCCCACGCCCGCCATGGCGGCGGCGAGACGAGCTCGCCGTCCCTGACACGGTTCGTCCGGCCCGATGGGTTTTTGGCTGTTCCCAATGTGGGGACGATTTCAAAAATCGGAGGCTTTTATGACTTTTTTCAATTCGTTCGCAGATCTGGCTCAGGCACGGATCAATCTCGCCGATGCTCGTGAAGGGATCACGGAATCCTATGACGGAGCGTTTCTTGAACACAGCGATCTGGCAAAGCTCAACATCATCGAGGCTCCAATCGCCGCAGAGATGCCGGATCCCGACATGGCGCGCCGCGCCGTGGAGATGGCAATCGGAACGATCTTCGATGTCCTCAAGGACACGCGCATGGAGGAATTTGCGCAGCAACTCGCCTGGGGCATGGTCAACTCCTTCCACATGACCGCACGCCTGGCTGAAGGTCGCGAGGACGATGCTGCAAAGAAGCTGGGCGAAATGGCCCGCCACTTCGACCCTTCGGAGATTTACGCTGTCGAGCTCGAGGAAACACAACAGCTCTGCCAGACACTGCAAGGATGCCGCGAAGCGCTCGAGGCGATGCGCGATCATGCAGCGGACGTCTACCGGGTCGAAACCGGTCGCCCCTTCACGGCCGCACGGGGATCGCAAGTCAGCAAGAACGGGGTTACCGCAAGCCAGGTGCAGGCACGCGATTTCCTCGCCGCACGCGCCAAGGATCGCAGGGCACAATTCCAGCCCGATGGCCCGCTGGTGATCGTGTCAGGTGGCCAGAAGGATTGGCACGATTTTGCGATGATCTGGGCTATCCTCGACGACATCAAGTCGCGGATCCCGAACATGGTCCTGGGCACGACCGGCATGCGCAAGGGCGTCGACGCCATGGCCGGTGCATGGGCGCAGCAGAACGGGGTCAACACGATCCTGTTCGTCCCCGATCAGCGCCACGGCAACCGGGCTCCGTTCCTGCGCAACGAGAGCATCGTTAAGCTGAACCCTGTTGAAGCGATCATCGGTGAAGGGTCGGGCATCCAGTCCAACCTTGCACAGCGCCTCCGTCAGGCAGGCGTGCCGCTGCACATCCGCCGGATCAGTGATCAGGCGCAGGTTCGGTCGCGCAACTTTGCGTGAGCGCTCTTCGGAAGGCTCCGGCTTATCCCGGGGCCTTCCGCTCTTCTTTTGCGCAAGGGGCGGGCTCTGGGGGCATCGAACCCCCTTCGCCCGCTGACGCGAGCATCGCGATCCCCTGAGTTTATCAGGCGCGCTTGTGCCTTGGCTCGGCGCGCCTTGCCCATGCTCGATGCTTTGCATCTTGCGGGCATCGCTGCCGCACTAACTGCCACACCCGGACAATGGGTCGACCAGCCATCCTTGGGGTGAACCAGAACCACCTGGCGGCATTCTGCCACCAGCTCAGGTAGTGAGAAAGAAGAGGGGGATGGAGGAGACGAGCAGCGACAGGAGGCAAAGATGCTCGTCACATTCCGCGTCAAGGATATCGAGACAAGGCTCAATTCGAAACCGGCTCAGATATGCCCGCCAGAGCTCGCAGCACTGATGCGCAGACTGCACACCGCCAACAGCACGATCGATGCAGACCCAGGCGAATTCCTGGCCGCGCCCCTGAACTTCGAGATCAATGCCAACGCGCTTGCGATCGCCGAGTTCGCATCCTGTTTCGACCATCGCCCGGAAATGATCGCGATCGTCGAGGAAGCACAGTTTCTTGGACGAATGCTGCGGATCGAGCACCACCAATACGACGCACCGATCACGATGCGGGTGAGTGAGCACATTGCACTGGTAGGCGACATCACAATGAGCAGCGACCTTGCTGCAAAGGTGCTCACCTCGCTTGGCTACCACCGCCAAGAATCTGGCCAACTGTCCCTGCAAAAGCTTGGGACAGCGCTCGAGGATCACCGGACTTATGCGGCTTTCGCCAAGGCAGGAATCACTCCGCTCTTCGAAAGCCTCGCGTTCATCGCCGCCACCGATTGTGGAGAGCAACATCCGCTGCTCGAATGGACCTCATGACTATCCGGACAGCAGTTCACGAGCAGCCACGAACCGGCTGAACTCGTCGCCATGTTTAACGCTCGATCTGCAAATTGCCTCCTGCAGGATCGAGGTGGAAAAGGGTGCCCGGCACGTTGCCGCGGTGCCCTTTTTTCATGCCCCCTGGGTCACGGCACTGCCGAACAACCACATTCCGGCACATAGCTTTCGCGAAGTCGCTGGTAACGCATGCCTCCCGCCGCAGGCACGTCCACCACCATCGCCATGAGCACCCCGCCAGCATACTGGTCAACCACTAATTTCCCGACCGAGAAGCCGTGCTGCGCCGGCTTCCGCACCATCGAAAAATTAGCGGTCAAGCCTCCGCTTCGCTCCGGTGACCAGCACACTGACGGGGCGCTGTTTCATGGCATGGCGGACGAGCCGCCGAGCGCCAGGAGGCAAGGTCATGTGCTACACAACAGAAAGCTACGAAGACGACATTTCAGTGCTTCGCCAGATCAATCCCAACATCATCGCCCTTGATGAAAGAACGCTGGAAGCTGAGCGGCGCTCCTACCACACATTCTTCGACGTCCACGTCGTTGAGACCCCGGACGGGTACATCCTCATCGAGGAGGGAGACTATGGCGAGCTGCCGATGCATCTGATCGACCAGATCGTCTACACCGCCACCGGCAAGATGGCCGATGAATTCTGACGAGACAGGGCGGTGGTCATCGCCGCCCAACTCGACGAAAAAAGACCTCACCTGCCAAGCTTCTCGAGGGCAGAAATCGCCACCTTTGGCTTCACCTTGACGGCCAGCTCCAGAAGGGCAATCGCCGTATCCTGACCCACCTTCTTGATCAGCCGATTTAGCTCTCGTTCTGCTTCCTCGCGCTCAAGCTCTGCAAGCTTCTGCCTGCGCTCTTCCAGCTCCTTTTCTGCTGCTGCAAGCGCGGACCGTTCGCGTTCAAGTTTCGACACCACTGCGCATTCCTCCAAGCCTTGAAAGACCATGCGAAGATGCACCAATCGCAGGGTCTGTTCGAGGCATTTTTTTGCTTGCTGCTCTCGCGCCACTTCGTCGCGGAAGATGGCCTGGTTGAGCCATCGCCATGGCCAAACCAAGAGCCATTGTCGTCCCACAGCTCCCGCTGTAGGCGGAAATAACGCATGCGGTGAGTTCGCGAGTCAGGCTCGCTCGCGCAATCCCACTGGAGAACCACCTGGGCCGGTGATCCCGCTACGGCAATGGACCTAGCACAGGGCACAAGTTCCTGATTTTTTGCACACCGTACACCGCTGCGCGGTAGGCTGATGCAGCGACGTTCTGTATATTTCACAATTGGTTAGCTGAACTCTTGCTCAGAATTGGGGCGGTGCAGTCGGCTGCAGGATGCTCACGGCCACAATAAAGCACTGAAAAACCAATACCATAGCGCTGCACCGGGCTGCATCGCCGAGACTCTTGGCAAGCGCGATGCAGCGCTATATACTCGAACCTGCGATAGACGAACCACGCCTGAAAAGGTGTGGTAGTGGAAAAGAAACAGTTCCAGAGCGTCGGTGTAACGCTCAGCCCGAGGATGATCGACGTCGTCGATCAACTTGCAGCAAGCCGCGGTGTCTCGCGGTCAGAAGCCATCCGCATTGCCCTTGAAGTGGGCATTCCCCTCCTGAAGGCGGGACTATCGCTCAATGCCGAGCGGGCTGTCACAATCCTCGAGCATACCCAGCTCGCGCTCTCGCTCATCGTTCAAGAGCAATATCCGGCTGATGCCGAACACCTGATCGCTCAGGCGCTCTCCAACGTGCGAGAGCATCATGGCTGAAGACATCCGGTTCAGCAAAAAAGCTGCCACTCTCACCCACGCTTCCGCGCGCGGAAAAGTGAAGCGGAACGCAGGCAATTTTACGCGCGGATCGCAGCTGTTCCACCATGAAATCCTGATGACCTGGGCGGGCATCAGAATGCCCCTCTACGTCTGGGTCGGAACCGCCGTTATTCTGCTGTGCATCCTCGTCAGTTTGACCTTCAAGAACCACGAGGTTCAGCTCGTGCTGATGAAGCTCTATGCCGAGGCCTGGGGATGGGTGCAGCTCAATCCGAACAAGCCTGTAAACCTGACGCTTCCATCGGGTCAGATGGTGCAAGGCACTATGTCCATGGTGCCCTATCATCCTGCCGTGGAAAGGGCGTGGGCCAAGGCCGTGCAGGTCAGCATTTCCGCAGGTCTCGGTGCAGCCTTTATCTGCGTGCCCTTGACCGTCTGGTTCGTCGACTTTTCGAAACGGCGCGGCACCGACATTCTGACCGAGCGCCATGAGCGCGGTGCCGTGCTTGTGACACACAGCGAACTGGCCCAAGCCATCACCAGCCATAACTGGAAAGCGCATGTCAGCGAGTGCCGCAAGCGCACGCCGGCAGTGGACCCCGACAAGATCCTCGCAGAGCCTTTGAAGGACCGTGTCCGCGCGGGTCTGCATGCGCCTTACCGTCTGGCAGGCGTGCCGGTTCCTTGGCGCCTTGAGCAGAGCCATGCGATGTTCATCGGGACGACTGGCGCTGGGAAGACAACCGAGCTGAAGAAGATCGTCACGCAGGCGCGTGAACGCGGGCATCGCTGCGTCATTTTCGATCTGACCGGCACCTTCGTCGAGAGCTTCTATGATGCCGAGACAGACATCATCCTCAATCCGATGGACCGGCGCTGCGTGCCATGGTCGATCTTCAACGACTGCGACAACTACGCCGAATTCATGAGCGCTGCGACGGCGCTGGTTCCGAGCGGTCACAGCGCGGAAGATGACTTCTGGCAGAAATCGGCGCGCACCCTGTTCGTCGAGATGTGCGTCAAGATGATCAAAATGGGCGTGCGCTCAAATGGCGCGCTTTCCTACTTCCTGATGCAGTCGGATCTGAAGACGATCCATGCGCAACTTGAAGGCACGATTGCAGGGCCGATGATGTCACCCGCCGCTGCCAAAATGGCAGAGTCGATCCGGACCACCTTCATCGCCAATGCGAATGTTTTCCGCTTCCTGCCCGAACCTCCTCCGGGCGAAAGCGGCTTCTCGATCAAGAATTGGATGACGACCGAGGTCAAGGAAGGATCGATCCTTTTCATTACCTCCACTCACCCGGACCTGGTCCTCAATCGTCCGCTTTTGACCCTCTGGATGGATCTGGCCGTCAATGCGCTATTCCACATGGGACGGAGCCGCGATCTGCGCACCTGGTTTCTCATCGACGAGGTCCATGCGCTGCATCGTCTCCCGGCGATCGACCATGGCCTTCAGACCGCGCGCGCGTTTGGCGGCGCCTTCGTGCTTGGCATGCATTCCTTCGACAAGCTTGAAGAAACCTACGGCGAGAACGGAGCTACCAATCTGGCCTCGCTGGCGGGCACCAAACTGATCCTCAAGACGGCCGATCCCGAGACGTCGCGGCGATGCTCCGAGTTCATCGGCAACCGTCAGGTCCGGATCATGGATGAAGCCTATTCCTACGGCTATAATGACAACCGCGACGCCTCGACGATCACGCCCCGTACCAACGTCGAAGAACTCGTCATGCCGGTCGACATCAGCGACCTGCCCAGCATGCACGGGTTCGTGAAATTCCCGGACGGATTCCCCGCTGCCCGGATCAGGCTGACGTGGAAAGATTACGAACCCCGCGCAAAGGGCTTCGAACGTGTCACCGACATGCGCGCCGCCGAATACACACCACCGTCCGGGGATGGCGCGGAATTGGGGGGTGGGGATAGGGAAGGCGCACAACCTGACATCGCGCCTAAGGAACCGAAGGATCGCGAAGAGGTAGCGCTGAGTGAGGCTGAGCGGGCAGCGCATCAGCTGAGGGAGGCGATCGAAGGGCCATTGAACCCTGAGCGCGAGCTGACCGCGGAGGAGGTGGCGCGCAAGATCGAGGATGAAGAGGAGAGGGAACGCTTAGAGCGCAGGCCAGTGCAAGGGGAGCTCTACGGCTATCACCGCCCGGGAAAAAAGGACCAGCGCGAGCGGCAAAACCTGGCCATGCGCGACAGCGAAGAGCGCAGCGCGCAGGCGAAGATCGAAGGGCCAAAGGGGCGAGCGCAGAACAGCAGGGCAGACGCGCAGGAGAGCGAGCTTTCCAAAGAGAACATGCGCGGCATCGGCAACGAAAAGCAGAGCCGTCAGGACCCTTCCATCGACGATGATCAGGAGCTTGGGCGATGAGCGCGGCCGCGCAAACTGGCCATGTGTCCCCGTCAATGTGCCCGCATTGTGCCGGTACGATCGGGCGGCGGATAAAGACCGTCCGAGCGGCTCTGGGTATCTCCCAGCACGTGATGGCATTGCAGCTCGGGATCGCGGACAAGACCATCAAGAACTATGAAGGTGGGCACAGGGATCCGCCCTCCAGCCTGATCGCTGCCATCTGCGAACAGTTCCGCATCGATGCCGCCTGGCTTCTGCTGGGCGATGCTTCGCGGCCGATGTTCCAGCATGAGCAGGCAAGGGTGGCCTGAGATGCTGTCGGTCGCATCGGTCGCATCTGCAGGCGGCGCCGCAAACTACTTTGCCAAGGACGACTACTATGTCGGCGATGGTCCTGCCGAGCTTAGCGAATGGGGTGGCGAGGGCGCGAAAGCGCTCGGGCTTGCAGGCCCAGTTGCCAAGGAAGACTTCGAAAAAGTCCTCGATGGCAAGTTGCCCGATGACACGGTCGTAAATGGCAATGCAAACCGCCGCTCGGGCATAGACCTCACATTCTCGATGCCGAAGTCAGCCAGCCTGCTGGCGCAGTTGGGCGGCGACAAACGGATTCTCGATGCACAGCAGGCCGCCGTCAAGGCGACCATGGCCTATCTCGAGAAGCACTATGCGCAGGCCCGCGATCGTTCGCGCAATGCCAACGGCGAGGGCGTGGTCACAGGCAAGCTCCTCTATGCCCTGTTCCAGCACGACACGAGCCGGGCGCTGGACCCGCAGAACCATACCCATGCTGTCATTGCCGCGATGACCCAAGACAAGGATGGCAACTGGAAGGCGCTGTGGAACGGAGAGATCTGGAAGAACAACACAGTCCTTGGCTCCATCTACAACGCCGCGCTGCGGACGAACCTCGAGAAGCTCGGCTACGAAACCCAGATCACGGGCAAGCACGGCCAGTTCGAGATCAAGGGCGTGGCGCGCGATGTGATCGAAGCCTTCAGCCAGCGTCGCCTGACCATTCTGGCAACGGCCGAGAAACTCGGGAAGAGCGCTAACGACACAGAAGCCTTGCGTGAAATCACCAAGCGCACCCGCGATCCCAAGCTCAATCCGGATGATAAGCAGGCGCTTCGGCAGGAATGGGCGAGGCGCGCTGCCGGGCTGGGGTTCGATGCCAAGGCGCTGGTCGAACAGGCGCGGGAACGCGGCTCCGAGGGGCGTGAAAGCCCTTTGGGGTCGCCGCAGCGTGTCCAGGAGACTCTTAGTGCGCTCCGCGACAGCGCCAAGCTCTACACTCGGCCAGCAGACACACTGACAACCAATGGCCTGCAACGGATCACTCTGACGCCCACGCAGCTGCGCACTGAGATGGCAACCGCTTCTGCGATCAGGATCATCGGCGAACGTGAAACCTCCTGGACCCGGGGCGAGCTGGTCAAGACCGCGCTCGACCTTGGGGTGAAGGGTGTGACCGCTGATGGGGTTGAAGCGAGGATTGGCGTGTTGGTGGCCGACGGGAGGGTGCTCGAGGGCAAGAGCGACAGGCTCGATGGCAGGCCTGAGAGATTCACCACGCCCGAGCATGTCGCAATCGAGCGGGCAACCCTTGCCAATGTCGCCGCCGGAAAGGGCGCAGGCCAGGCCATCATTGAAGCTGCCGAGGCACCCGGGCGCTTGCGGCAAGTAGCGGGCACCCACGAGCTCAATGCCGAGCAGATTGCCGCGGGAACTCTGGCGCTGGCCAGCAAGGACCGCACGATCGTGATCCAGGGTGTCGCGGGCGCAGGCAAGACGACAATCATTTCGGCCATCGCAAGCGTAGCTCATCAGGAGGGAAGGGAGGTGATCGGGCTCGCCTTTGCCAACAAGATGGTGAGCGATCTTCGCAGCGATACAGCGATCCGGGGGCCGGACGGTGAGGTTGTCAGGCAGGGTATCACAGCAAGAACCGTCTCATCCTTCGTGAATGAGCATCTGCGGCCCACGCTTGAGGGCTCAGGTCCGAAGTTCGAGGCATCACGAGAGACCTTGCGCGGCAAAGTGCTGGTCTTGGACGAGGCTTCGCTCGTTGCGAACAAGCCGATGAATGACCTGCTCACGATCGCCAACCGGCTTGGGGTTGAAAAGCTGGTCATGATCGGAGACCGGGCCCAGCTGCAGCCGATCGAGGCGGGCAAAAGCTTTTCGCTGATCCAGTCCGATAACCCCGCCATAGCCCGCATCGATACCAGCCTTCGGCAGCGCACCGAACATATGAAGGAAGCCGCTGGCCTCGCGCGCGCCGGAATGTTCAAGGAAAGCTTTGCCTCGCTTGGCGAGCGTGTGGTCGAAGCTGGCGCAGACCACCTCAAGGTCACCGCGCAGAAATGGCTGGAGCTATCGCCAGAAGACCGCGAGCGTACCGCGATCTACTCATCGGGTCGTGCAGCGCGCGGCGAACTCAACCGGATGGTCCAGCAGGGCCTAAAGGCAGAAGGGGCGATCCAGGGGGAAGGGCTGAGGCTGACCACGCTCCTCCCGGCCCATGCGACGCGCGAGGAGCTGCGCTACGCCTCGACCTACAGCAAGGGCCAGCTGCTCGAAGTGACGCGCCAGAACGCCCCCGGAGGGCTTGTTCGGGGGCGGTACGATGTCGAAAGCATAGACGTGAAGGGCCGGGTCATGCTGCGCGATGAAAGCGGCAAGCTGATCAAATTCGATCCGGCGGCGATCGACCCTTCGGACAAGCGCGATGCCTTGAGGCTCTCCGAAAAGCACAAGGAGACAATCTACGAGGGCGACAAGATCCGCTGGACCGAAAAGGATGATGCCAGGGGGCTGATGAAGTCCGAGGAGGCGAGGATCCTCGGGATCAGGGATGGGATCGTCACGCTCGAGAACAAGGCAGGCGAGATCGTAGAACTCAAGCAGAATGACCGCATGCTCGAGCGCATGGGCCTGGCCTATGCGATCAACATGCATCAGGCGCAGGGCGACACGCGCGACATGGCGATCGGTGAGATGCACTCATCGGCCAGGCACTTGTCGAACCAGCGTCTGGCGCTCGTCATGATGACCCGGGTGCGCGACGACATCATAGTCGTCACCAACGACCGCGATCGGCTTCTCGCACAGATCGGCCGCAACCCGGGCGACAAGACCAGCGCACTCGAAACCCTCGGCGAAAAGCAGGTCGAGGCCAAGCGCAGCGGCCGCGAGGCTGGCGAATTCCGGCCCACAATTCCCGATCATTTGAGGGCGCCCGAGGACAGGCAAGCAAATGCCTCACGGATCGATCCGGCGAGCCTTCGGGCAACGCCCCAGCTCGATGTGCCCGAACGCAACATCGAACGCAGCCGATAGGAGGAAGATCGTGACACAGATGGGCCATGCCAAAGCGGGCACGCCGCCTTCAGACACTTTCGAGATTCACCTCACGCAGCAGCTGACCCTGACCAATCTGGTGAACGAGGCAGGACTCTCGGAGATTGCGCGTGCCGCTGGCGGGGACAGCTTTGTGGTCTGCGACCTCAATACGTACGGGGTTCAGGGATGCGCTGATCTGCGAGCCGCCCTCCATAACCAGAAAATGGCCGCCGAGTTGGTGGCGATAGGTCTGATGATCCTTGTCGCAGTTCTGGTGGGCACGATCGCGGCCGCCTTTGTGAGGCTGGTGGCGCAGCGGGCGGCTCCTCCTTGGGAGCGGTGCGCCGTTGCCTTTATCCCGCTGCGCAGGGGTCGGGCAAAGCCCCGGAAAGATGCGGTCAACATCATAACCAGGAAGGAGAAGAGGCATGGCGCTTGAATACAAAGACGCAGGGACCGTCGGAAGCAAGCGTGGGGCGAAGGACGGGGCGCAGCACAAAAAGGTTGATCTGCGCGATCTCCACATCCGCAATGCCGGCGGTCAAAGTACCGTTCAGAAAACGAGCGAGTTCAAGCGCAGATCACCCAACAGCTACTTGAAGGGCGAAGCGGCAAACAATCTGGCACGCCGGGTCTTCAAAGAGCATAGGGCCGGAAAGTCGGTACGAGAAATCGCGGGCTGCTTTGAGCTTTCTCAGACCAAAATCCGCGTTCTCGTCAATCGCGGCCTCGATGCCGAATTTCGCGACGTGACAGCACCAAGGATGATCCAGCAATACTGCGATGAGGGACGACAGCTCGATATCCCCCTTAATGTACTTCTCGGTAAAAGAACGGGCGTCCATTGCTGGACCTCAAAAATGCTGAACGAGGGAGCGCTCCTGCGAGAGGTAAAGGCGCTCTATGAAGACTTCACGCTCGAGCACCTCCAGCACTGCATCTACAATTGTGACGCTCACCTAGCAAAGATCGAGGCCCTGATCGGGCCGCTGCAGTTGATGAGCGTCGAAGCATTTCATCACCGAGCCCGTCAACGGGTTGCGGCTTACCGGAGCCAAAATCGCTTCCACAAGATCCGCTATATCGACTGGGACACACGCCCTAACTCATACTTTGCTTGTACCAACCGATACGAACAGTGGCACGACTGGGTACTGCACCCCCGAGTGAACGAATGTTTCAACCCTAACCAAACACTACACGATATCATTGCAAGAATGGAATCGGTCTTCAGTGCAGCAATCTATTATAGGAATCAGGAAGCCGCCGAGGCTGAGTATCGGCACCTTGAGCGGCTTATTGCCGAAAACAACGGACCCAGAGAGTTTACCCAGTTCGTTGCCCAGGGGCGCGCCATATGGCGCAAGCGAAAGGCCGATAGAGCCGAAGCAGCGTACAATTCGACGCCAGACCCTATCGTCGAGGCTCGCCAGCGCGAATCCATTGCGAGAAGCCGGCTGATTACACACGCCGGCACGATAGCGATCCGGATGGCCCTGATGTTTGGCAGCATCATACTCCTCGCCCACGAGATGAGTGTGATCAACGACCCACAATATCTGGCTCGGATGAATGTTCCCGCAATGAGCTTCTACATCACCGCATTCATTGCCGGTGCTGCCGCCGTTGCGCTGGCGTTATTCACGTTCCAGTCGGCTCGAGGCTTCAGCCAGCAAATAAAGGAGCACCGGTCGGCCAAAGCCAGCCTCGACCACCAGATGGACCGAGGATCAGCGCTTACATGACGAACTGCACTTCAACTCCAATTTCAAGCGGCAGCCCTTCCCAAGCCCGATCCGCCAATGCCCAGAAGCAGTCGGCATGAGCCTGCGCCTGCGCATCCAATCTTCCAGACCGTCAATCACCACATGAAGGAGAGCATGAAATGGCATTCGATTACGAAGATGCAGGCACTTTCGGCAGCGAGCGCGAGGCAAAAGACTGGGCGCAGCGCAACAAGGTCGATCTGCGCGATCTCCACATTCGCAACGTCGGCGGCCAGCGGGTCGAGGTGGGTATCCGCAAGAGCGCCTACGATCAGCGCGAGAATTACGACAACCGGCACGGCCAGAGACAGGACGGCTTCTGGCGATGATGAAGTCCACCGCAGCGTGCCTGATTTGGACCACTGGCTTGTTGCACGACGCGAACGGAGCTCAGAATTTCGGCCTGATGGAGTTGTGGCGTATTGAAGCCGCTGGTTCCGCGGCTTCCAATATCTTCTTATGCAGCCAAAGCAGATTGCACGTTGCCAGGAAAAAGCAGGAGAGCGAAGGCATTTGCAATCTGCCGGGCGCTTGATTCAGACAAGCCAGTCACATCCCCCACCAAGGCCCCGCCATCGAAAAAGCTTTTAGGCTCAAGGCCAGAAGCGATCAGTTGATAGGTTCGGAACAGAACCCTTGCCATTTTCCCATCGGCAGACTGTCTGATCATCTGGTCATAATCAGAATCCAAGCTGATATGGTCCCAATGGACCGAGAAGTGTTTTCTTGCTTTTGCCACGTGCAGGAACGGTATCTTGCGGCGTTGGCACTCATAGAACCAAGCATCGCGAGCGGCCGAATCTCGCTTGTCGATCATTTTCCAAGCGGGGTTAGGCCATGGGATCCCTTTGAGGGGTCAGGACATAGAACGGGCACAGATATACGCTAAGCGTCTCTGCGCGCACTTATGGGTCGACTCTATGCGTCGACGACTCCAGCATTCCAAAGGCATCCATCGGACAGTTGTAGCATCGCCTCTCGTCGCAGAGCCGGCATATCGTCAGCGCCGAGACAGCGTCGTCAGACATCTGCGCAAGTATTGTCTCGGCAATACGTTCCAGCACGAGGCGGTCAGCATTCGAGACATGGCTAAGGATTTCGGATAAAGTCTCGTTTCTTCGTTGCAGGATCGCAGATAGGCGAGTCTCGCCTGCCTCAGTGAGCATCAGCGCTACTGCACGACGGTCCCGTAGCGCTTTGGATCGAACGGCGAACCCGGCTGCAACCAATCGATCGACAAGCCGCACCGTCCCCGCGTGGGACAAGCCTAGCACCCGTCCTAATTCGTCGATCGAAAGACCGGTCGCGTGACCGATGACGACGATCGCCGCGGTGGTTTCGCCACCGCCGGGTATCGTCGGGTCGAATGCCGCCTTCTTAATTCGATCGGTGATGCCCACTGCGAGGGCGCCGAACAGATTGACGAGCCGGTCCGAGAGTACGTTCAAAGGGTTGCCTCATTCATTGACGGCGTATAGTGTATGCGCAGCGCATATATCACGCCTGTCTAAGCATGAAGGCAGGTCATGCGCCATGATGAAAGCGAGGCACCATGTTTTCGACATTACACATAGCTGAAAAGACGACCGGCTCTCGCGGGTCTCTCGCGTTGCTGCGCTGGGCGCTGGTGGTCATCTTTCTCTGGTTCGGTTGCATGAAATTCACGAGCTATGAAGCGATGGGCATCGCGCCATTGATGAAGAACAGTCCGATCATGAGCTGGATTCCGGCCGTTTTTGGGGTGCAGGGTGGAAGCTATTTTATAGGCACCGTCGAGCTCGCGACGGCCGCTGCGCTGATTATCGGTGCTTTCAACAAGACGGCCTCCGCTCTCGGCGCGGCGATGTCATGCCTGACTTATGCCGTGACACTGACGTTTTTCCTGAGCACGCCTGGCGTCGCCGAGCCGACCGCTGGCGGGTTCCCGGCGATTTCGGCCGGAACCGGACAGTTCCTGTTGAAGGACCTGGTGCTTCTTGCGGCATCAGCGTGCCTTCTACTTGCGTCCATACGGACAGCAGACGCGTGACGGCAAACAGGTGATAGGCGACGCTCCGGACCTGCGCTTTTGCCGAACCATACCCGCCTCAGCCCATAACGATCGACAAACCCTGTCGCTTTGATAGGGTGTTCGAAAACATGCTTTCGAGGGTTTGTCGTACATGCTGGTCGGATATATGCGGGTGTCAACGACCGATGACCGCCAAACGGTCGATCTCCAGCGGGACGCGCTCGTCGCAACCGGGGTCGATCATCGGCATCTCCATACCGACAAGGCATCCGGCGCGCGCGACGACCGACCAGGCCTGAAAGCCTGCCTCGACTATCTGAACGCGGGCGACACACTGATCGTGTGGAAGCTCGACCGGCTCGGACGCTCGCTGCCGCACCTGCTGACGATCGTCACCGATCTGAAGGCGCGCGGCATCGCGTTCCGGTCGCTGACCGAGCAGATGGATACGACCACGCCGCACGGCGAATTGCTGTTCTCGCTGTTCGGTGCATTGGCACAATATGAGCGTGCGCTCACGCGCGAACGGGTGATGGCGGGACTGGCTGCTGCCAAACGCCGGGGACGCCAAGGTGGCCGCCCGCCGATGATCGACGCCGAAACGCTCGAGCGGATCACCGCCGCGCTGGATGGCGGGGCCAGCAAGGCGTCCGTCTGCCGGACCTTCAAGGTGCCGCGTTCGACCCTTCTCGGCACGCTTGCCCGGATCGGCTGGACCGCACCGGCCAAGGTCTAAGCCGATGCCGCGTCGCGCCGTCCTGTCGGACGAGCAACGCGCGGCGTTGCTCGCGCTTCCCGACGACGAAACCCTGCTCGTCCAGCACTGGACATTGAGCCGGGACGACTTGGCCATCATCGTCCGCCGGAGGCGACCGCATAACCGGCTGGGTTTCGCGATCCAGCTTTGCGCGCTGCGCTATCCTGGCCGTTTCCTGCGACCCGGTGAACTGATCCCTGATACGCCGCTCGCGTTCGTCGCAGAGCAATTGCAGGTCGGACCCGAGGTGCTGGCCGACTACGCGACGCGCGGCCCGACCCGGTACGAACAGCTCGATGCACTGCGCGATGCATTCGGCTTCATGCCGCTCAGTCGGCCGCTGCGAACGACGTTGCAGGAATGGCTCCTGCCGATCGCGCTGACGACGACCAGCGGGGCTAGGCTGGCGCGCGTGATGCTGGATGAGTGCCGGCGACGGCGCATCATTGTGCCGGGCATCAGTTCGGTCGAGCGGATGGTCGCACAGGCGTTGCTCGATGCCGAACGCCATGTCGCCGAGCATCTGACCCGAGGACTCGATGCTCGACAGCGCCGGCTGCTCGATGCGCTTCTCCTGCCCCACACAGGCACGAACTTGAGCGATCTGGCCTGGGTGCGGCAGTCACCCGGCAAGCCCGGCCGAAAGACATTCGCCGCCATCATCGAGCGACTGACACTGCTTCGGGCCATCGGGATCGATCCGGATATCGCCGTAGGCGTCCATCCCGAGCGCCTCCGACGCCTGTGCCAGGAAGGCGTGCGGCTGACCGCGCAACATGTTCGGACGCTGCAAGCGACGCGGCGTCGCGCCACATTGGTGGCGACCATCCTCGAAACCATCGTTACCCTCACCGACGATGCGGTGCTGATGTTCGATCGCCTGCTTGGGCAGATGTTCCGGCGCGAACAGAACAGCGCGGACACGACACTCAAGCGCAACCGGCGCACCATCAACGGCAAAATCCGGCTGCTTGCCCAACTCGGCGCTGCCTTGCTCGCCGCCAAGATATCAGGTGGCGATATCGGCGCTGCGGTCGAGGCAGCGATCGGATGGAATGATCTCGGCCGCGAGGTCGATGAAGCCCGCAAGCTGATCCGCCCCGATTCGGTCGATCCCGTCGCGGTCGCCGCGACCAATTACCCCGTCCTCCGACAGGTCGGTCCCTCGTTCATCGCCTCGTTCACATTCGGGGCGGTGCCAGCCTGCCATGCGCTCGCGCGAGCGGTCGCGATCATGCGCGACCTTCATTTTGGTCATCTGCGCAAATTGCCTGCAGGCACGCCAGTCGGCTTCATCCGGCAAGCTTGGCGTCGGGCGATCGGCACCGGCATTCCCGATCGCAGGATCTATGAATTGTGCGTGCTGGTCGAGCTTCGCGACCGGCTTCGCGCCGGCGACATGTGGGTCGAGGGAAGCCGACGCTATCGTGCTGTCGAGCAGCAACTCATTCCTGCCCCCGTATTCGCCAACATGCGCGCGGCCGGCCCCTTGCCGATACCGGCACCGGATACGGCCGATATCTGGCTGGCCGAACGACGCGCCCGCCTCGCCCGTCGATTGGCCGAGGTCGAGCGAAAGGCGGAGACGGACGCGCTGGAAGACGTGCAGCTCAGCTTGGGCAGGCTGCGGATTTCGCCCTTGAAGGCGATTACTCCCGAGGAATCCGATACCGCCCTTGCGCCGCTCTATGCGCATCTGCCCGCGATCCGCATCACCGACCTTCTTGCCGAAGTCGATCGATGGACCGGGTTCAGCCAGTGCTTCACGCATCTGCAAAGTGGCCGTGCCGCGGATGAACCACGTGCGATCCTCACGGCGGTGCTCGCCGATGCCACCAATCTGGGCCATACGCGCATGGCGGAAGCCTGCAATCTCGTGACCCAGCGCCAACTCGGTTGGCTCGCCTCGTGGCATCTGCGCGAGGAAACCTACGGTCGCGCGCTCGCCCGGCTTGTCGACGCCCAACACACCGCGCCGCTGGCCGCGCTGTTCGGGTCCGGCACCTCGTCCAGCTCAGACGGTCAGAACTTTCCGCTCGACCGCCGCGCCCAGGCAACCGGCGCAGTCAATCCGCACAAGGGGACAGAGCCGGCTGTCTCCTTTTACAGCCACGTCTCGGATCGCTACGCGCCGTTCCATTCCACAGTTATCTCCGCTTCGGCGAGCGAGGCGGCACAGGTGCTCGACGGGCTGCTCCACCACGGCGCCGATCTGCACATCGAAGAGCATCACGTCGATGGCGGGGGCGTCTCCGACCATGTGTTCGCGCTATGTCATCTGCTTGGGTTCCGGTTCGCGCCGCGTATCCCGAATATCGCCGCACGCCGTTTGCACCTGTTTAACGGCATCGAACCCGGCCCCGATATTGCGCCGCTGGTCGCGGGCCGCATCGACGAAGGTCTGATCGAGGCACACTGGGACGACGTGCTGCGACTGGGAACCTCGATCCGCACAGGCGTCGTCAGCGCCTCGATCATGCTGGAACGGCTCGGCTCCTATCCACGCGCCAACGGCCTGGCACTGGCGTTGCGCGAGATCGGTCGCGTCGAGCGTACCCTGTTCACGCTCGACTGGATCGAGCAGCCCGAACAGCGTCGCCGCGCCACCCGCGAACTCAACAAGGGAGAAGCGGAAAATGCCCTGAAACGCGCCATCTTCTTCCATCGCATCGGCCGTATCCGCGATCATGCGCTGCAAGCCCAAAGCCATCGGGCGAGCGCGCTGAACCTCGTCGCCGGTGCCATCGTCCTGTGGAACACGACCTACCTGCAAGCCGCCCGGATGCATCTCGCCAACCTCGGCCGGCCGGTCCCGCCGGACCTGCTGCAACACCTATCACCGCTCGGTTGGCAGCATATCAATCTCACCGGCGATTACCTCTGGACCGATCCCGATGCGCCATCCACCGCGCTCAGACCGCTTCGCCAGATGCGCGCCGTCGAAGGCACGGCAAAACCTTAGCGTATATCTGGGTCCGTTCTGTGTACCGACCCCTATCTGCGGAGATTGACGAGCACCAAGCGGCCGGAGCACCGCGAGGACTGCCCCTTCTTCCGCGACCAGGTCACGCACCGCATCACCGAGATCCGCTCTCGCGAGACGCCTGCTGATCCACCCACCGGCTATTTCGAGGTGCTGCGCCCAGCCCCGGAGAAACTGGCGCAGAGGCCCGAGGAAGATGCCAGCGACGATCGCACCCGCCATGCCTCCGTTCCGCGCCTAGCGCGGCTCCTGTGGCGCCTGATCGACGCTGCCGGCACCAACAAGGTGGCCCCCGTCGCGCACGAATACGAAACCGCCTCGATCAAGCTGGAGTTCGAGGCGCTCGGCAGAGCCTCGACCAAGATCGAGATCGCGCCGGGCATCGAGCTCGGCCGAGCGTTCTGGACCCACGCAAATGCGCTTCACAGCCGTAGAGCCTACGCCATGCTGCGCCAGCTCGCGAAATCGTGGCCGAGCGGACACGCGCCACAGGGCTTCATGGCGCTGTTCTCGCCACACGTCCGGGGCCACGTCGTCGACGTCCCCGGGGCCGAGGCGATCCACGTCGCCAACCGCGTGCAGTCGCCCTCCGTGCGCGGCAACCTCATCAAGGGGCCGTTCTTGGTGATGATCGTCGCGGGCGAGTATCCCGAGGCGCACGGCTACGCACCGCTTCGCGCCTACGCTCAACCAATCTTCTCCGGTCAGCGCTTCATCCCGGTCGACTCCGAGTTCGAACGGTCGGTCCTTCGCGAGCTGTTCAAGGCCCGCCGGCTACTGGACGCCGGGGGAGTGGATCTCGCGATCGAGAAGCCCGTCTTTGACCGCCTCACGACCCAGGGCTCATGCCGACCCGACTTCCTCCTCGAGGCACGCTCGCGCCTGACTGGCGAGATCAAACAGCTCGTGGTCGAAGCGATGGGCTTCAGCGACGACGACTACCTGACGTCCAAGGCGACGACGCATCCGCGTATGCGGCTCCTTGGACCACTCCTGACGATCGAGCCCACGGATGTCGAGAAGGACCGCGTGGGCGATCTGATCGCGAGTGCTCTCGATCTCTGAGGCTCAGTTCCAGCTCAGGCTCATGCCGAACGAGACCACGATCCCGAGCGTCACAGGGGTCGACAGAAGGTAGAGCTTCTGCCAGCGCCACCAGGTCTTCGGCAGGAACAGCACGGCGCCACGCACGGACCGCATCTCCTCCCAGGACCGCTCGCGATACAGACGGATTCCGGCGACCGAGACGGAGAGGACCATCGCGATCGCGCAGCACAGCCCCGTGGCGGTGTAGAGTGCTATCCAGTTGATCAACTCGACTTGGGTCAGGTGCGCCATGATCAGCCTCGTAGCCCGCCTCGGGTGATTAATGTCTCCGACCCTTGGCCGGTTCCGAACGGACCCTATCTGTTTACAACAGCATGGTGAGGATATGCTTAACCCCCCACCGCAACGAAAGTGACGCAAGTTCCTCGCATACCGCAAGCTAATGGTCGATAAACGGCTTCGCACGTCCTGCCGATCGGATCGCCGACCCACGTCCGCACGCCGAGCTGCCGAGGCGGTTTGTTGATGAACCCCGGCGTCGTCGTCCTCGTCATCATCTTCGAGGGCGTTCGGAAGGTCACGCTCCACGCGACCGAAGCGCAGGCGTGGCGGCAGCTGATGGAGTTCGTAGACCGACGCTGGGAACGCCGGTTCGGCCGAGCCCCCTCCCCTATCGAGCCCGAGGCGCGCGCGGACCAGTTCTTCCGCAACAACAGCGACGATCTCTACGCCATCATCGACGCCGACCTTTCCGAGCTGCAGGAGGCGCTCAGCTGACGCCGTTCTTCGCTTGGCCTGACGCACCATCCCGTCGTACAATCTAGGCGAGCGGGAGCCTCCTATGTTCGAGTGCCTTATCTTGGGCGACAGCACCGGCGTCGGTGCCGGTCAGGCGATCAACCGGCGCTATGCCCAGCAATGCGACGTGCAGGCCGTCGAGCGTGCTACAGCGGCGCAGATCCTCACCTGGAGGAAAACGGGCAAAGACTATGGCGCCTGTGTTTTCGCCATGGGATCAAACGACCCGGCCGGCGCCGCCCTCGCGACCAAACTCACGAAGATCCGCACCAGCCTCTGCTTTCGCCGAGTCATTTGGCTGCTGCCTTATGCAAGACCCCAGGCTTATACTGTCAGCTCGGTTGCCGCTCGCTTCGGGGACGAGACGGTCGACTTGAACCGTTTTGAGACGCGGGACCGGATACATCCGCGCAACTATTCGCAAGTAGCATCGGTTCTTCTGCGCTGAGCGCAGAATCATAAAAGAGGTGAGAGGGATCGAGAGGATCGGGCAAGCGGGAGTTGCGTCCCGCGGCCCCTGCCCTCACCCGCCGAGGCTCCGGTCCCGGCGCAGCTCGCAGGAGCTTGCGATGTCGCTACACCTCTTGATGATCACCTTCGGCGACAAAGACGAACTGTCGGTCCACCCGGACCACGGCTCCGCATGGGCGGCGCTGCTGGGGTTCGTGGACGATCGCTGGTCAGCCTTGCTCGGAAGCACAGAGGCACCCGATGACGAGAACGCGCGCGTCGACGCCTTCTTCGCACTTCCGGACGCCTTCTACCTGATCGGCGAAGTGGTGGCGTCGCTGCCCGCCGCCTAGCGTTCCTCTCCCTCAGCCAGGTCCATCAGCTTCTCGATGGCCTGCCAGTAAGGCAGCCGCTCCCGGTCGCAGTATTCGACGAAGCGCCCCATCACGCTCACCGGGCCTTTGACGCTGACCTGGTGGAGCTGCTCGCCCGCATAAGCCGACTTCTGCCGGCGCGGCAATGCCGCAGGCGCGGACGGCTTGGAGAACCCGTGTTCGCGCCCGATGTCATCTACCGCAGCCGCGTCTCGGCGCTGATCCGTTCGGCTGCGTTCAGCCCGGGTGTTCGGCCGGATGTCCGAGAGATCGTCCAGCCCAAGTTTGATGCCGTTGCTCATGCCGTCTGCTCCACGACAGCGTTCTGCCGTCTGATTTCCGTCACGACCTCCTGCACGAAGGCGGTGGCATTGATGCGCGCCTTGTCCAGCCCGGTCGCCTGATCGTCGCCGAGGCTCCAGAGCGAGCGGTAGTGTGTGAACATCGCGCGAAACCCCGCGCGATCGTTCAGAGCGGTCTCGAAGGTCGGGATACCCGCGCCCCGAAACTGCGACCTGATTTCCTTCTCGTCGCGCGTCGCGATCGCAGGGTTCACGCGCGTAAACAGCATGCGATACGGGATCTCGCGGCGAAGCGCCCTCCCCTCATCCACCACCAGCTTGATCGCCCGGCTCGCCTGTCGTGCGTCGACCGGCGACGCCTGCAGCGGGATGATGACCAAGTCGGTCCGCGAAATCGCGCGAGACATGGCCAAGTTCGCGGTTCCTTCCAGATCGACGATGACGAACTGGCTGGAGGCTGCCGCCTCCTCGATCTCGTCGATGATCGCGTTGTCTGACGGGAGTGTCCGGCACTCGAATCCAGGATCAGACGTCTCGCTCGCCCACGTCTCAAGCGTTCGGTTCGGGTCGCCGTCGATGACAGTCACCGAGGCCCCGGCTTGGCTGAGACCGCTGGCGAGCACCAACGCCGACGTGCTCTTACCTACCCCGCCCTTGGGGCTTGCAAAGCTGATTACTGGCATGCTCCAGCCTTCCTCGTCATCGCTGCGCTACACTGGCGCAGCCTTCACACGACAGGCGGGGAGATTGCCCGCCCTGACTACGCCATGCCAGACCACACATCGCTTGGCAACGCTATACATGGCAGGGCATGGATAGGATACGCTACTAAGGCGTACTAAATGCTACGCAGGGCTATGCCACCCCAGCCACCGCATGGCAGCGCTACGCTAGAATATGGTAGCCACCGCTATGCACCGCTCGGGCATGCCGAGCATTCCGAGCGGTTCAGCTGCGATGCTTAGGCCTTCTCTTGGTACCATAGTCTACCACTGGCCGGAGCGAGGGGAGGGGGTGCAGAATAGCGAAGGAGCAGAAAAGATGCCCTATACCGCATTGAAACCAAGCCAGGAACTCGTCGACATCGTCGGCTCGCTCGGTGGAGTTTGGCACGGCTATGTTGCGACATGCCGATGCCCAGCCCACGTCGATCGGACCCCGAGCCTGTCGCTACGCCAGGGAGATCGCGGCATCCTCGTGACGTGCTTTGCGGGCTGCGAGGCAGAGGACGTCCTGCGCGAGATTCGTCGCATCCCGGTGACGAGGCGTTTCGAGCCCCCGAAGGCCGACATACGCCGCGGAACCGGGAACGTCGAACGTCTCTGGGAACAGGCCCGCGACGTCATGCAGACGCTCGGCGAGCGCTACTTGCAGCGACGCCACATCGTCGCAGGACCGGCCGATCTCCGCTTCCATCCGCGATGCCCGCTCGGACCCAAGGGACGTACCGTTTTCAAGCCCGCCCTATTGGTCGGCGTGAGGGAGGGACATCGGCTCGTCGCCTTCCAGCGCATCTTCCTCGACCCGGCAACCGCGGACTACGAGTGCAAGGTCATGCTTGGACAACCGGGGCAGGGGGCGTGGCAGGGACGACCGCTGCAAGGTGACACGCTCGCGATCGCGGAGGGGTTCGAGACGGCCGCGGCCTTCACGATCCTGCATGGCGTGCCCTGCTGGGCGACCCTCGGCGCTCGACGGTTCGATCATCTCGGCCTGCCGTCGGCGCTCGCCAATCTTCTACTCGCACAGGATAACGATCCGGAGGGCGAAGCCGCTGCCGTACGCGCAGAGGCTCACTATGCACGTCCCCGGCTCAACATCCGGCGAGCGCCACCACCAGGGCGCATCAAGGACTGGGCGATCGTCCTCGATCGCGAGCAGGAAAGGGGAGGGGGGGCGAGTGGATGATGCTGCCGTTTGGGCGGCCGATCCAGGAGACCCCCATGACCGACCTATTCTCGACGGCCGAGAACGCCGACCGAAGCGCCGCGCTCCTGCTGCAGGATCGACTCCGCGCCGGCGACAGCATCACGCGGGCCGCCCTCAATGAGGCCATGACGAAGGCCTATGGCGGCACCGACGCGCAGGGATGCTGGACCCAGCGCGAGAGCTTCGAGGTGCTGGAGCACGCGCTCGCCGTCCACCTGCGGACGGTCCCCCACGCGCTCCACGCCTTGCCCGATGTTGCCCACGCCATCCGGCTCATGGCGGCGCTACCCACCCAGACTGTCCGGAGCGAGGAGCAGCTCGAATGGCAGCAGTTCTCGACACCGGCAGACATCGCCGCTCTGGCCGTGCTCCTGGCGAACGCACAGGAAGGCGACGTCGTCCTCGAACCCAGCGCCGGCAACGGCCTGCTCGTCGCGCAGCTGCGCCAGGACGTCACGCTTCAGCTGAACGAACTCGACCCGGCTCGACGGGCACGGCTCGCCCACAGCTTTCCCGGCGCGCCGATCACCGGCTACGACGGCGCAGCGCTGACGTCGCTGATGGCATCGTCCGAGCGTCCCACGCTGGTCCTGATGAACCCGCCGTTCTCGCGCTCGCTCGGCCGCGGCGCCGACGACTTCGCGGCCGTGCGCCACCTACAGGCAGCCTTGCGCCGCCTGCGCACCGGAGGACGGCTTGTCGCGATCATGCCCGACTGGTTCGGCCCCAGCGCGCGTCTGCGTGACCTGTTCGACTCCACGCTGCGCGATGTCGCGGTCCGAACCTCGATCCGCCTCGAAAAGTGCTACACGAAGCACGGCACCTCGATCGCGGTCCGCCTCTACGTCATCGACAAGGCACCGGGCACGACGATCCCCTCGACGATCCAGCGCTCGTCGGTCGCCGAGATCCTCGACGCGGTGACGATCGTCGACCGGCTGAAGCCGAAAACGGACGTGCCAATGGCTCCTGTCCGGAAGACCGGCACGACCTCACTGTTCCGTGCCGTGAAGAGCACGCGCCCTGCCGAACCGCGCGCCTATCATGCCCCCGTCCGCAACGAGGTTCTCCCCGTCGATTTCACGCCGCTGGAAACCCCGGCGCCGCTTCTCGGACAGACGGGCGTCTACCTGCCCTATCGGCCGAGCCGCCTCGTGTTCACCACCGCCGGCGAGCATCCGACCGCACTGGTCGAGTCCGTGGCCATGGGCTCGATCCCCGCGCCAATCCCCCATCATGTCCCGCGCTTGCCCGAGCGGACGGTTGCCGAGCGTCTGCTGTCGGCCTCGCAGCTCGAAACAGTCGTCTACGCCGGCGATGCTTGGACCCAGATGATCCCGGGCCGGTTCCGCCCGAGCAAGGAGGGCGTCGGACTGGACCTGTCCGAGGACGGCCGCGAGTATCGCAAGGGTTTCTTCTTGGGCGACGGGACCGGGGCGGGGAAGGGCCGGCAGATCGCCGCCTGCATCCTCGACAACTGGCTGCAGGGCCGCCGCCGCCACATCTGGATCACCAAGAACGAGCCCCTCCTCGAGGATGCCCGACGGGACTGGACCGCGCTGGGCGGCATGACGGCTGACATCCAGCCCCTTACCAGCTGGAAGATCGACGAGGTGGTCAAGCTCGACCAGGGCGTGATCTTCGTCACCTATCCGGCGCTCCGCTCTGCTCGGGGTGATCACACCCGGCTCAAGCAGCTCATCGATTGGGCACGCGAAGACTTCGACGGTGTCATCGCCTTCGACGAGGCACACGAAATGGGCGGCGTCGCAGGCGGGGAGGGCGCTCTCGGCGCGAAAAAGGGTTCCCAGCAGGGCATCTGCGGGGTGCTGCTCCAGAATAACCTGCCCGGCGCGCGCGTGCTCTACGCCTCGGCGACCGGAGCCTCCGACGTCAACAATCTCGCCTACGCCGTCCGGCTCGGCCTCTGGGGACCGGAGACCGCCTTCGCCGACCGCGAGCAGTTCATCAGCGGCATCCGCAAGGGCGGGATCGCCGCCATGGAGCTCGTCGCTCGCGACCTCAAGGCGACCGGCCTCTACATGGCGCGCGCGCTCAGCTTCGCCGGCGTCGAGTACGACATCCTCAAGCATGCGCTGACACCCGACCAGATCAGGATCTACGACACCTATGCGGATGCCTGGGGCATCATCCACCGCAACATGGAACAGGCGCTGGAGCTGACCGCCGTCGTCGACTCCCTCGAGAACGCGACGCTCAACAGCGGCGCCAAGGCGTCCGCCCGCTCGCGCTTCGAGTCGACCAAGCAGCGCTTCTTCGGCCAGGTCCTTCTCAGCCTGAAGATGCCGACCGTCATCGCCGCGGTCGAGGAACACCTCGCCGATGGCAAATCGGTGGTGCTGCAGCTCGTCACGACCGCGGAATCGATCCTCAACCGTCGCCTCGGGGAGCTCAGCCCCGACGAGCGGGCAGACCTCGAAATCGACCTGTCGCCACGCGAATATGTCTAATGTGGAGCTCCACATTATACTGATTACCGGAACTTCCTCAGGCTATGGGAAGGCGACCGCACAGCTCTTTCTCGATCAAGGTTGGAACGTCGTTGCGACAATGCGGGCGCCTGACGAAAGCGTGTTCGACAAGCCCGGGGACCGGCTGAAAGTCCTGCCGCTGGATGTGACCAGCGCTGAAAGCATTTCTAAGGCTCTCGCCGATGCCGTCGCCGCCTTTGGACGGATTGATGTGCTGGTCAACAACGCGGGCATCGGCTTGCTTTCCGCGTTCGAGTTTACGCCTGACACCGTAATTCGGGAGATGTTTGAAACAAACACTTTCGGGGTGATGGCGGTCTGCCGAGCGGCAATCCCGCATATGCGCCAGCATGCGGGTGGTGTGATAATCAATGTGACCTCCAGCACGGCGATCGCCCCGATGCCGTTCGTTGCCGTGTATACGGCCAGCAAGTGTGCTGTTGAAGGGTTCACTGAGGCGCTTTCGTATGAATTGGGCCTGGTTGGCATCCGGGCGCGGATCGTAGAACCAGGCCTTGCACCAACGACCAATTTCAGAACGAACAGCGCCAATCGCATTGAGGGACTGACACCACCGCCATACGACGCCTTTGCGCAACGCTATTTCGCCAAGTTGCAAGACTATCCAACCGCGTTCACGAGTGTGAGCGAAGTCTCCGAGGCTGTTTTCGCTGCTGCGACGGAGGAGGGCGATCGGCTGCGCTTTCCGGCGGGCCCCGATACCGCGTTGTTCGCACAATTGCGATGGATGACCTCGGAGGAACATTATTTGGCACAGATGCGGGCGATGTTCGGGCCTGATCTTTCTGAGTAGTGTTTTCTCTATGCGAGTGTCGCTTCTCCACGAGCATCGTAGCCGCATAATTGGCGCCGTCCCGCGGTTCGCGGCGGCGGAAATGCGCAGTCATTCCCTGTTGCGCAGGTCGCGGCTGAGCGTCGGCCGGCCACTGCATCGGCGGGCAGGCGGAGGGGGACATGCCTGACTTGGCTCTTGACCTCCGCTTTCTCCGCTACGCGATTCTGGTTGCGGAACACGGAAGTTTCCGCCGTGCGGCCGATGCGATGAATCTCTCGCAGTCGACGGTCAGCCGTCGAATTCAGTTGCTCGAACGCAGGGTGGGCGTGCCGCTCTTCGAACGCAGCAGGAGCGGAGTGCGGCCGACGCCAGCCGGCGAGCGCTTCATACGGGAGGCTGCATTTGGCGCTGAACACATTCGCCAAGCTGTCAGCAGCCTAAGCATGGAGAAACGAGGCCAGATTGGGGAGTTGAAAATCGGGCTGATGGCCTCGCTCGCCAGCGGTTTCTTGGCCGACGTGCTCGAGGCGTTCCATTTCCGGTTTCCGAACATCGATATAAAGATCGAAGAGGCGACGGCGCAGGCGACTGCCGCCGGCGTGCTAAGCGGTCGGCTCGACGCGGCATTCATTCCCGGCGAGCCGCGTCTTCCCGGTTGCCAGGCGATGCATCTCTGGGGTGAACCTCTATACGTCGCAGTTTCAAAGCACCATTCCATGGCGGCACGCGTCGGCGTCAATTGGGAGGATCTCCGCGACGAGACATTCCTTGTCGCAGCGGACGTTCACGGGCCTGAGGTCGAGGCGATCATCGTGCGGCAGCTTTCCGGTTTGGGTTTTCATCCGCGGATCTCGGTGCAGCGGGTTGGCCGCGAGAACCTCCTCAACATGGTGGGCATGGGATTCGGCGTGACCTTGGCTGCGACCTCCACTCAGGGCGCCTCCTATCCCGCGGTCATCTTCGTTCCGCTTGCCGAAGGGGGCGAGGTGTTCAACTCAAGCGTTGTTTGGTCGACAAACAACGTCAATCCCGCGCTTAAGCGTCTGCTGGACCTTAGCGCATCGATCGCAAAAACGCACCAGCGGCGGTCCTCAACGGTCCTAGAGGCCATTCAACGGTTGACATAACGAGATGACTGGTCATTTATTAACGTCATGCCACGTCCACCGAATCCAGAAGTTCGTTCGCGCCTCATCGAAAAAGGCGCAGAAATCATCCATCGCCTTGGCTTCAACGGCTGTGGCGTGCAGGATATTACTGCCGCTGCCGGAGTTCCGAAGGGATCGTTTTACAATTACTTCGAAAGCAAGGATGCGTTCGCGGCAGCGATACTCGATGAATACTGGCGCGCAATCGAATCCAATTACGTGTCCATCCTGGAAGACGATTTCGTTAGCCCGTTAAAGCGCGTCGAGAGACACTTTTCGGAGTTGATTGAGTATCATGAGCGACAGAAATTCACGTTTGGCTGTCTGATCGGCAATCTCGCGCTTGAGCTTGCGGCGCAGAGCTCGATTGCACGATCAAAGCTGAAAGCTCTCCTGAGGACTTGGACAGCCGCCCTTGCAAAGTGCCTGTCGGCCGCGAGCGAAGCGGGAGAGCTTCCCCTCGCGCGCGAACCCCAGGACCTTGCGGCGACGCTCATCGAGGCCTTCGAGGGCGCGGTGATGGTGGCCAAGGTCGAGCAAAGCGGAAGAGCTCTGAGGCGATTTGGCACTGTTGCCCTGCCTCGGCTCCTCGCGTGAAAATCGTGTCGTATTAATAGACGACCAGTCACTTTAATACGTCGCCAGCAGATGGCGCCTTCCTCTTCTGAAAGGAGAAGATCATGACTGAACTCTACGCAGATCCCGAAAATCCGGTGCTTCCAAAAAGCACGTTTCAGCTCGACCTGAAGCGAGCTGCCCTCGTGGTGATCGATCCGCAGAACGACTTCTTACATCCCAGCGGTGTGAGCTGGCCGTTCTTCGGCGAGAGCGTTGTCGAGAACAACACCGTGTCGCACATCGGCCAACTGTTCGAAGCCGCGAAGGCAGCGGATATCACCGTCGCCATCTCGCCCCACTTCTACTATCCATGTGACCATCATTGGCAGTTTGGCGGTCCACTGGAAAAGACCATGCATGCGATCAACATGTTTGGTCGCAAAGGCCAGTTTACCGTGGAGGAATTCGAGGGATCGGGCGCGGATTTCCTCGAAGACTACAAAAAGTACATCCACGACGGCAAAACCATCATTGCCTCGCCGCACAAGGTCTACGGCCCCGAGACGAACGACCTCATTCTCCAACTGCGCAAACAAGGTGTGTCACAAGTCATCCTGGCCGGCATGGCCGCCAATCTGTGCATTGAAGCGCATTTGCGGGAACTGATCGAACAGGGCTTCGAAGTGGTGGTCGTTCGCGATGCGACAGCCGGCCCTCGCGTTCCGGAGGGCGACGGCTACCTCGCCGCCCTGGTGAATTTCCGGTTCCTCGCGCACGGCCTTTGGACGACCGCGGAAACCGTCTCACAACTGAAGGGCTGAGACGCCCGCACCTGCGCACATGTCCCTGTGGTCCCGGCATTGCCGGGACCGCATCCCGTTAGCGATCATCAAAGAAGGAGAACGGATCGATGAGGCGTGAGGAACTGACCGAAAAGATATTGGACATCAAGCGCGAGCGAGGCTGGTCGTGGAAACACATCACCGGAGAGATCGGTGGTGTGTCCGAGGTGCTGATCATCGGCGCTTTGCTCGGGCAGATGAAGCTGATCAAACCGCTCGCGAAGAAGGCTGCGGCGCTGTTCGGCCTGTCGGAGGCAGAAGAGCGTATGCTGAACGAGGTGCCATATCGAGGCATGCCCATGCCGCCGACGGACCCCCTGATATATCGCTTCTATGAAATGGTGATGGTCAACGGCCCCGCGTGGAAGGCACTCATCGAGGACGAGTTCGGCGACGGCATTATGTCCGCAATCGATTTCGACATCACGTTCGAGCGTGAGCCGAATCCAAAAGGTGATCGAGTGAAGATCGGAATGTCGGGCAAGTTTCTTCCCTATCGCTACTACGGAAGCGAGCAAGGCATTCCCGAATATGGCTATAAGGAACCCGAATGATCGTTCGCCGGGGCTCCCTTGGGCCCTGCCGACGATCAAGAGGAAGTAACGTGCCGCGCGCGACGTGCCTTGGCGAAGCCGCGATCGGTCGCGATGAAGCGTTCGATCATAGGCGCAATCAGACGTGTTGGATCGGCGACCGGCTGGCCGGTCTCGCGGCCGTGAACCTCAGCGTAAGCGACAAGATCCCGATAGACCGTCGCCGGTAATTCCGCCGTCACCTTCACGGGCTTGTCGTCGGCTATCATGCCGAGTTTCAACTTGGTCACATCAGCCTCCGTAGGGCTCGAGAATAAGATCACGGGTTACGATCACCCGGACCGGGAATCCGGGTCGGATGGTGAGCGTCGGGGCGATGTTGAGCTGCCGCCGGATGATCTGCTGGCCTGCGTCGTTGATCGTGTCTTGGCCGCCGTTGCGGATCGCCTGGATCAGCCGGTCGTCATCATTGGTGGCCAGTTCGGCGCCGACGCTCAGGAGCGTCGAGAGACCGGCGGCCTTGGCGAGATCCCACCAGTGATAGTCGACGCCGTCCTGCAGGCCGGCATAGCCCTCGGCGTCGGCGCCGGGCTGGCGCTCCAGCACGATGCTGCGGCCGTTCGGAAAGATCAGCCGATTCCACACGAGCAGGACGCGGCTCTGCCCGAACTGGACGTTGTTGTCATACTGGCCGATCACGCGCGTGCCCTGCGGGATCAGGAGGATCCGGCCTGTCGGGCTGTCATAAATGTTCTCGGTGACCTGGGCGGTGATCTGGCCCGGAAGGTCCGATCGAACGCCGGTGATGAGAGCGGCCGAGATGACGGCGCCGGCTTGAAGGATATTCGGAGAGGCCGGCGCGGCGATGCGGTCGGCCGCAACAGTGCGTCGGTCGACCGGCGCGTTGAGAAAGGCCTGCTGCCGATCTTGGGCGCTCGGCGTTGCCGGCGGCGGCGCGAGCCCGAGGCTGGCGAGGTCCGGTGGCGCCTGGTTCGGCGTGTTCGCCGTGACCGGCGCGGCATTGCGCGCCTCCGCCGCCGCGAACAGACGGCTGGTGCGGGCGGTCTCGATCTCCTGGAGCCGGCGCTGCTCCTCGGCGCTGAGGCCGGGCTGCGGAGCGGCGACGCCGGGATTGGGCACGGGCTGGCCGCGGTTCTGGGCGCTGACGATCGGCCGGCCGAGGTCGCCCGGCAGCGGCGGGCCGAGCTGCGGCACGCTGCTATAGTCGCGCGGCAGGCCCTGGAGGCCATCCGCCGTGTTGCGGTTGTCGGTTGAATAAAGCTCCTCCGGCGCCCGGCCGCCGTTGCGAGTCTGGAGCGCATAGACCAGCGCACCGCCGATCCCGAGGCTGGCGACCAGGCCGAGCCCGGCGAGCACCTTGCGCGACAGCCGCGTCACGCGCGGCGCATCCGCGCGCAGCCGCATCGGCGCTGCCGCTTCGGGCGCCGATCCGGTCAGCGGCGCGGCCGCATCCTCTCCCTCGTTCCGGTCTTCGCTCACGACGCCGGCCTCCCGTCGGTGCGGGTGATCCGGACACGCTTCTGATTGTCGCCGGAGCCGAACCGCAGCTCGGCGGCGGCGAACAGCCGGTCGACGATCATGTAGTTGGTGCGGACGCGATAGTTGACCAGCTCCGACGTCTTGCCCTCCGGGCCGACGACGAACAGCGGCGGCATCTCGCCCTGGCCGACGCCGCGTGGGAATTCGATGAAGACTTGCCGGCCGTCGTCATAGGCCCGCAGCGGCCGCCATGCAGCACGGTCGCCGGTCACCTCGTAGCGGAAGTTCAGCCGTGCGAGATCGACGCCGGTGGCCACCGGCTGGGTGGCCTGCGCCTCGGCATTCTGCCTGCGGAGCGCGATGAGCTGGTCCTGCGGATACTGCCACGAGACCGAGGCCATATAGGTCCGCTCGGTCGAGCGCAGCTCCATATGGTAGGTGCGTAGATTGGTGTTGATGACCAGGTTGGTCATCAGATCCGCGCGCGTCGGCTTGACGAGGATATGGACCTGCAGCGTCGCGCCGGCGCCGCTCTGCGTGTCGCCGATAATCCAGCGGACCGTATCGCCGGCCGCGACCGGCCCTGAGCCGACGAGCTGCTCGCCGGGTTGGAGCGCAATGTCGGTGATCTGCCCGACGGCGGTGTAGACCTGATAGAGCGCCCCTTGCGTGAAGGGATAGACCTGCATCGAGTTGATGAAGCCGTCGCGCACCGGCTGAATACGGGCGGCGGCGTTGGCCTGGTTGACGCGCGCGGTGGGATCGGCCGGCTCCGGAGCGCGGCGCGATTCCTCGACCGGCTTCATCTGACCGGGCAGCGGCAGCGGTCGCGGCAGCTCGACGACCCGGACCGGCGCGGGAGGATCGACGGTCTGCACGGCGGCCGGAGCGTCGTCGTAGCTGATTTCCGGCGGCGGCGTCGCGGTGGCGCAGCCGGCGAGCGCCGTCGCCGACAGCAGCAAAGCCGCAAATGTCTGAATGCGCAAAGCCGGCCTTCCGGCTTTACGGAAATACGGCTTTGTCATTGCCCCAGCTCCCGTGACCATGAGATTGCGTTGACGTAGATCCCCAAGGGATTGGCCCGCAGCCGGTCGGCATTGCGGGGAATCTGGACGACGATCGTGAGGATCGCGGTCCAGCGCGTGGTGTCGGCGAGCTGGCCGTTCTCATACCGGCGCTCCGTCCAAGCGACGCGGAACGAGTCCGGCGACGCACGGATGACGCTCGAGACATCGACGGCGATCTGCTGGCGGCCGACCTTGGTGAAGGGATCGTTCGAGCGCGCGTAATCGTTGAGTGCGGCCGCGCCGCGATCTGTCGTGAAGTCGTAGGCGCGTAGCCAGTTCTGGCGGACGATGATCGCGTCGGCTGGGATCGAGCGGACCTGCTCGATGAAGCGCGCCAGGTGGAAGGCGATCTGCGGATCGGTCGGCTGGTAGTCGGCGGTCGCAGGCGCAATCGCTTGCGCCTGGCCGAGCCGGTCTGTCTGCACCACCCATGGCACGACGGTTCCCCGAGCTGACTGCCAGACCAGCGCAGCGGCGAAGCCGGCGCTGAGGAACAGCGATCCGAAGGCCATATAGCGCCAGTTCCTCGCCTGGACGCGGGCCGAGCCGATACGGTCGTCCCAAACCTGGGCGGCGCGCTGATAAGGGGTCTCGGGCTCGGGAGCCTTTCCGTAATGCGTAGAGGGTCTTCGGAACATCAGCGGTCGCTTTCAGAGAGGTTGATGGAAGAGCCGCCGCCATGGCTGTCGCCGCTGCGGACGGCATGGACGGTGGTGGAAACGGCGTGGCTCATCTGCTGGGAGCGTTTCATGCGCTGGGCCCAGGCGGGCGGCGTGTTTGAATTGCCGGCGGCGGGCGCGGCCTCGTCTGAGCCGCCGCCGATGGTGCCCATGGTCGAGGAGCCGCCGGTCGCCTCGAAGGCGGACTTGGCGCCCTCCGAGAAACTGGAGCGCATGCTTTCGGTCGAGCGTTCAGCGGCGCGGCGGAGCGGCGATGTTGCAGCGGAACCGGCGGCCCGGGCGACGCCGCCCAGGCCACTGGCCACACCTGAGGCGCCCGACTGCCCTGCGGCGCCCAGGCTGTAGGCGGTGGAAGCGCCGCCCGCGAGGGCGGCGCCCCCGCGAGCGGCGGCGGCCGCGCCTCCTGCCAGCGCGGCTCCTCCGGACGCCACCGCTCCAACCGTGGCGGCGCCTGCGGCGACCATGCCGCCCGCGGCTAGGCCGGTTCCGATGGCGGCGCCCGCGCCGAGCTGGGGTCCGCCAGAGACGAGACCGTTGGCGATGCCCGGACCGAAGATGCCAAGACCGAGCAGCGTCAGCGCCGCGAGCACGATGGCCATGGCCTGATCGATGGTGGGTGTTGCCCCGCCGAAGCCGGCGGTGAATTCGGAAAACAGGCTCGACCCGATGCCGATGATGACGCCGAGGACGAGCACCTTGATACCTGAGGAGATGACGTTGCCAAGCACACGCTCGGCCATGAAGGCGCTCTTGCCGAACAGCCCGAACGGGATGAGCACGAAGCCCGCCAGCGTGGTGAGCTTGAATTCGATCAACGTCACGAAGAGCTGGATGGCCAAAATGAAGAAGGCCAACAGCACCAGCGCCCAGGCGAGCAGCATCACCGCGATCTGGATGAAGTTCTCGAAGAAACTCCAGTAACCCATGAGATCGGATATGGAATCGAGCAGTGGCCGGCCGGCATCGAGGCCGGTCTGGGCGACGCGGCCGGGCCGCATCATGTCGGCGACGGTGAAACCGGTGCCGGAGGCTTTCAGGCCGAGGCCAGCAAAGCTCTCGAAGATGATGCGGGCCAGGTTGTTCCAATTGCCGATGAGGTAGGCAAAGACGCCGACGAACAGCGTCTTCTTCACCAGGCGCGCCATGATGTCTTCGTCGGCGCCCCAGCTCCAGAACAGCGCGGCGAGCGTGACGTCGATCACGATCAACGTCGTGGCGATGAACGCAACTTCGCCGGAGAGAAGCCCGAAGCCGCCGTCGATGTAGCGGGTGAAAACTTCCAGGAAGTGGTCGATGACGCCGGTGCCGCCCATGATCTCAGCGCGCCTCGTTCGTGTGGGAGTCGACGGCCGGCACGGGCTCCTTGACGATGGGCTCGCGCGTGACCGGCGGATTCTGCGGGATGTCCTGCGGACCGGGCGCCTGCGGCGCCGGCTGCGACGGCGTGAGGAAGCGGTCGCGGTTCTCCGCCCAGGTCTGCAGGCACTCGCTGTCGCTGGTGCCGGCCTCGCCGAGCCGCTGGCAGCGGCGCAGCTTTGCCTTCAGCGGATCGGCCGCCGCTTCCGCGGGCACCGCGATGCTGCGGTAGATCGGCGGCTCGTCCTTGCGGGCGAGTTCGATGGCGGTGGCGGTGACGGCGAAGGTCACGAAGAAGATGGCGCCGATGCGCGCGAGGATCTTTCCGTCCATCGTCGCGCCCTCAGTTGCCGTTCTGGAACATCTGCGCGTTGCCGGGCTGGTAGCCCGAGCCCGGCGTCAGGAAACGGCGGCGCTGCTCGCGGCCCTGTTCGGCGGCCGCCGACCGCTCGGCTTCGGCGAGCGCCTGGGAACGGCCGTTCGCCGAGACGACGGCGGTCAGGTCCGCGAGCTGCTGGGCCTGGAGTGCGAGAAGCTGGTTGCCCGCCTGGGTGGCCTGCAGCGCGCCGGTGGCGCCCTGGCTCTGGCCGACCAGCGCCGACATCTGGGTGCGGTTGGTGTCGATGTTGCCGACCACGCCGGCCTGGACGCGCATGGCGTCCTGAAGGCCGGAAACGGTGTTGTTCCAGCGCTCTTTCGCCTGGGCGATGAGCTGCTGATTGGACGCGCTCATCGAGGCGCTTCCGGCCCCGTAATTGGTGCGGAACGCCTGATCGATGTTCTGGACATCGTAGGCGATGCGCTGCGCCTGCTGCAGAAGCTGTTGGGTGCGCTGGACCGATTGCTGGAGCTGTTGCAGCGAGGAGAACGGCAGGCTCGCGAGGTTGCGGGCCTGGTTGATCAGCGAGGTGGCCTGGTTCTGGAGCGAGGTGATCTGGTTGTTGATCTGCTCCAGCGAACGCGCCGCCGTCAGGACGTTTTGAACGTAGTTCGTCGGGTCGTAGACGATCCATTGCGCCGAGGCCGGCGCGACTAGCACCGGCGACGCAGACAAAGGGATGGCGAGGACGGCGGCGGTGATCGCCGCGCGGGGAATGCGCAGTTTCATGGCAGGCTCTCCAGGTTGGTGAGGTCGGGAATGAGGTCGACCGCCCATGTCGCGCCGCGCAGCCGCAGCCAGGCGGCGAGGAATCCCTTGCGGCCATGCTCGGTGACGATGCGGTCTATGGCGGCCTGGTCGGTCTTCGACGAGGCGGCGCAGAGCGCCAGCGCGACGTCGGACAGGCCCAGCTCGAACAGGCGATTGCCTCGGCGGGACTGGCAGTAGTAGTCGCGCTTGGGCATCGCCCGCGCGAGGATCTCGATCTGGCGCGAATTGAGCCCGAAGCGCTGATATATCGCCGTGATCTGCGGTTCGATCGCGCGCTCGTTCGGCAGTAGCAGCCGGGTCTGGCAGCTTTCGATGATGGCTGGCGCGATCGCCGAGCCGTCGATGTCGGAAAGCGACTGCGTGGCGAAAACGACGCTGGCGTTCTTCTTTCTGAGCGTTTTCAGCCACTCGCGGAGCTGGCCGGCGAAGCCCTCATCGTCGAGCGCGAGCCAGCCTTCGTCGACGATGATGAGCGTCGGCTCGCCGTTCAGCCGGTCCTCGATGCGATGGAAGAGATAAGCGAGGACCGCCGGGGCCGCATCGGTCCCGATGAGGCCTTCGGTCTCGAACGCTTGCACCGTGGCGCTGCCGAGATGTTCGCTCTCGGCGTCGAGCAACCGGCCATAAGGCCCGCCGACGCAATAGGGTCTGAGCGCCTGCTTCAGGTCGTTCGACTGGAGCAGCACCGCCAGCCCGGTGATCGTGCGCTCGGCGACCGGCGCCGAGGCGAGCGACGTGAGCGCCGTCCAGATCAGCTCCTTGACGTCCGGTGTGATCGCGACGCTTTCTCGTGCTAGGATTGCGATGATCCAATCGGCAGCCCATGCCCGTTCCGGGGTCTCGTCGATGCGGGCGAGCGGCTGGAGCGAGACGCTGTCGGCCGAGCCTTCGGTAAGCCCGCCGCCAAGATCGTGCCAGTCGCCGCCCATAGCGATGGCGGCGGCGCGGATCGAACCGCCGAAGTCGAAGGCAAAGACCTGTGCTTGGCGGTAGCGGCGGAACTGCAGCGCCATGAGCGCGAGCAGCACCGACTTGCCGGCGCCGGTCGGGCCGACGACCAGCGTGTGGCCGACGTCGCCGACATGGATGGAAAACCGGAACGGGGTGCTTCCCTCGGTCTTGCCAAACAGCAAGGGGGGCGCACCGAGATGGTCATCCCGTTCCGGACCCGCCCACACCGCTGATAGCGGGATCATGTGGGCAAGGTTCAATGTGC
>NZ_LSJM01000105.1 GCF_001557215.1 Sphingomonas sp. CCH9-E2
ATTCCTCCCCTGCCCCGCAGGGGAGGTGGCAGCGAAGCTGACGGAGGGGCCGCCCTCGCAGAGGGCGGAATTTTGCCGAGCTGATAACGGCCGTCAACGCGGCCGCCCCTCCACCACTCGCTTCGCGAGCGGTCCCCCTCCCCTGCTGCGCAGGGGAGGAATTGAACGGTTCAATGACTGTCTCTTATACACATCTCCGAGCCCA
>NZ_LSJM01000106.1 GCF_001557215.1 Sphingomonas sp. CCH9-E2
GATGAGCTTAATGCACTAACAAACCAATCGGTCCACTCGGTGGGGGCAGACCAGCGCAGCGGTCCGCTGAAGTGTTCCGCCAGATCCTGGCGCTCAAGGAGCGGATCGAGCGCGAGACGCTGCCCCGTTTCAGCCACCGCCGTCAGGACAATGTCCAGGCGTTGATGCGGCACCTTTACGCACGCCCGATCGTGGACGTGGACATGGCCCGGCGATGGATCGGCGTCACCACGAACACCGCCGCTGCGCTGATCACCGATCTGACCGCACAGGGCATCTTGACCGAGGTGACCGGGCGGCGTCGAAACCGGCTATTCGCTTTCCGCGAATATCTCGATCTGTTCCGCTAAGGTGAACCGATGACCGACAATCGCCCGATCCCCGCCGTTCGCCTCGTCACCGCTCACACCGGCGCATCCGCCAGCGCGAACGAACTCGGCATGCGTCCGATGCAGGCGCGCGCCTATGCCCATCGTGGCGAGCAGTATCTGCTGATCAAATCACCCCCGGCATCGGGCAAGTCGCGCGCGCTGATGTTCATCGCGCTCGACAAGCTGGAGAACCAGGGGGTCAAGCAGGCGATCATCGTCGTCCCCGAACGCTCGATCGGTGGCAGCTTTGCCGATGAACCGCTGAGCAAGCATGGCTTCTGGGCCGATTGGGTGGTCCGCCCGCACTGGAACCTGTGCAACACGCCCGGCGCCGACGATGTGAAGGTCGCCAAGTCCAAGGTGAAGGCGGTAGGCGAGTTTCTGGCGAGCGAGGACAAGGTGCTGGTCTGTACCCACGCCACCTTCCGCTTTGCGGTGGATGAGCTGGGGATCGAAGCGTTCGACGATCGCCTGATCGCGGTGGACGAATTTCACCACGTCTCTGCCAATCCCGACAACCGGCTGGGCGCACAGCTCGGCCAGCTGATCGCGCGGGACAAGGTGCATCTGGTCGCGATGACGGGCAGCTATTTCCGTGGCGACGCGGCGGCGGTGCTGTCGCCGGAGGATGAGGGCAAGTTCACCACCGTCACCTACACTTATTATGAGCAGCTCAACGGCTATACCTGGCTCAAGACGCTCGACATCGCCTACAGCTTCTACACCGGGCGCTATATCGACAAGATCAACGACCTGCTCGACCCGGCGGTCAAGACGATCGTGCATATCCCCAGCGTCAACAGCCGCGAAAGCACCAAGGACAAGCATCGCGAGGTCGAGGAGATCATGGATCACCTCGGCACCTGGCGCGGTACCGATCCCGTGACCGGCTTTCACCTGATCGAAACGGCCGACGGACGGACGATCAAGGTCGCCGATCTGGTCGATGACGACCCCGCCAAGCGCGACCGCGTGGCTGCGGCGCTGAAGAGCCCGGAGGCGCGCACGAACCGCGATCATGTCGACATCATCATCGCGCTGGGCATGGCGAAGGAAGGGTTCGACTGGATCTGGTGCGAACATGCACTGACCGTCGGCTATCGCTCGAGCCTGACCGAGATCATCCAGATCATCGGCCGCGCCACCCGCGATGCGCCGGGCAAGAGTGTGGCGCGCTTCACCAACCTGATCGCCGAGCCGGCTGCAGCGGACGATGTGGTGGCCGAAGCGGTCAACGATACGCTCAAGGCAATCGCTGCCAGCCTGTTGATGGAACAGGTGCTCGCCCCCCGGTTCGACTTCACGCCCAAGGATGTCGGGCCGAAGGAGGGGTTCGATTATGGCCCCGGTGGCTATCAGGAAGGACGGACCAATGTCGGCTTCAATGAGGAGCGCGGGCAGTTCCATTTTGAGCTGAAGGACCTGCTCCTGCCCAGCTCGAAGGAGGCCAAGCGGATCTGTGCCGAGGACATCAACGAGGTCATCACCAGCTTCATCCAGGACAAGCAGGCGATCGAGCGCGGGCTGTTCGACCCGGAAGTGGTGCCCGAGGAGCTGACCGTGGTGCGGATGGGCAAGATCGTGCGCGACCGCTACCCGGAGCTGAGCGAGGACGATCAGGAGGCGATCCGCCAGCACGCCATCGCCGCGCTCAACGTGACGCAGCAGGCGGCGAAGATCGTCAGCGACAGCGCCACCGACGACGGGTCGGGCGAGCTGAAGGCGAATACCTCGTTCGTTGACGGCGTGCGCAAGTTCATGAATGTGCGCGACCTCGACATCGACCTGATCGACCGCATCAACCCGTTCGACGCCGCCTATGCGATCCTGTCGCGCGCGATGAACGAAAATACGCTGCGCCAGGTGCAGGCGGCGATCACAGGGCGCAAGGTAACGCTGAGCGAGGACGAGGCGCGCGCCTATGCCGTGCGCGCGGTGCAGTGGAAACGCGAACGCGGTCGCGCGCCCGAGGTGACGTCACAGGATCCGTGGGAGCGCCAGCTGGCAGAGGGCGTTGCGGCCTTCGCGCGCTATCGGGCAAAGGCTGCCGCCAGTGGCTGACATGACCGACGACGAACTGCTGGCCGAACTGGGCATCGATCTCGCGCCCAAGCAGGTCCGCGCGCGCACGCCGCGTGAGGAGCGGATCATCGCCGGGTTCGAGGATATCGTGAAATTCCGCGAGGAACATGGCCGCGCGCCGCAGCATGGCGAGCGCCGCGACATCTTCGAACGGCTGTACGCCGTCCGGCTCGACCGGCTGCGCGCGCTGCCCGAATGCCGCGAGCTGCTTGCGGAGATGGACGCGCACGGGCTGCTCGATGGCGATGCGGGCGACGCACCGCTCGATGACGACGCGCTGCTCGCTGAACTCGGCGTCGATGCGGCGCCCGCCGACGACATCACCCAACTCCGCAACGTCCGCTCCGCCACCGAGCGAAAGGCGGCGGAGGAGATCGCCACCGCGCAACGCTGCGAAGATTTCGACCGCTTCAAGCCGCTGTTCGATCAGGTGCAGGCCGAGTTGGAGAAGGGCATCCGCACGACCCGGCGCTTCGGTCGCGATGCCAGCATCGACGTCACCGATTTCTTCATCCTGCGCGGCCAACTGGCCTATGTCGCCGAGATCATCGGCGAACCGATCAAAGCGGCGAACGGCCAGAACGATGCGCGGCTGCGGGTGATCTACTCGAATGGCACCGAGAGTGATCTGCTCCGCTGGTCACTCCAGCGCGCGCTCTACAAGGACGAAGGGGGCCGCCGCGTCACCGAACCGACCGCCGGCCCACTGTTCGATGCGCCGGAGGAGAGCGAGCATCTCGAAACCGGCACGCTCTATGTCCTGCGCAGCCGCTCGACGCACCCGACGATCGCCGCACACCGCGACCTCGTCCACAAGATCGGCATTACCGGCGGCTCAGTCGAGCGCCGCATCGCAGGCGCGGTCGACGACCCGACCTTCTTGCTCGCCGAGGTCGACGTCATCGCAACCTATAAGCTGTTTGACATCGACCGCCCGAAACTCGAACGCCTCATCCACCGCGTCCTCGACAGCGTCCGGTTCGACGCCGAACTCGCCGACCGTTTCGGCAAGCCGTTCAGGCCGCGAGAATGGTTCATGGTTCCGCTGCCGGTGATCGACGAGATCGTTCACCGGATAGAGGATGGAACGCTGGCGGGGATGGTATTCGACCGGGCGAGCGCGTCGCTTGTAGTGGCGTAGAGATAATGGCTTGTCAGTGGGCGTGACGGCTCGAAGGAACCTCAGGTCGCTGTTGCGACGATGAGCATCTCACTGCCGTCGTCGGCGTCCCCACCCGTCGACTAATCCCTAGCCCGTCGGACCGGGACATCGTACGAGCGGACGATGCGGATTACGACTCTTCAAGACCTCACGGGAGACGGCGGGGCCGCGTTCCGGCGCGCTTTTGCCGAAAAGACGCGCTGGAGTCGGCCAGCGGCGATCGATGGCGACGTTGCCGCCGGGCTTTTTTCCTTCCTAACGATTGACCGGTTGCTCGCGAGCGGCACCTTGGCGGTGGACCAGCTGCGTGTGCTGGTCAGCGGGACCGAAGCGATGCCGTCGCTGTACACCGATGCGGGCGGGTTGCGGATCGATGCCATACAGTCCTTCCTGCGTCAGGGGGCGACGCTGTCGCTCAACGATATCGGGCGTTGCGTGCCGGCGGTCGGGGCGCTCGCCGCGGCAATCGAGCGTGCGCTCGGCGTGCGCTGTGGGGTCAACGCCTATGTCACGATCGGCGACAAGGCCGCCTTCCGCCCGCACAGCGATGGGCATGATGTGCTCGTGCTCCAATGCCACGGGGCGAAGCGGTGGTATTCCCATGGGGAGGTACAGTCTTATCCGCTGGTCGGTGCGCAGATCGGTCAGGCCCCGGACCCCGTATGGGACCAGATCATGGTGGCCGGCGACCTGCTCTATCTGCCCCGCGGCGAGGTGCATTCGACCTTGCCGGAGCGCGCACCCTCCGTCCATCTGACCTTTGGCCTGACCGAGCCGACCGGGGTCGATCTGCTGCGTTGGCTGGCGACGCGCGCGGGCGACGATCCCGTGTTGCGCCGCGATCTGGGCAGTACGCTCGCCGCCGCCGAGCGGGCGCCGCGCATTGCGGCGGTCAAGGCGGCGCTGCATGCGCTGATCGACGAAATGTCGGTCGAGGCGTTTTTGGACGATCGGCGGTCGAGCCGCGAGCTGCTGCCGTTCGTCAACGCCGCGCAGGGCTGCATCCTCGACCCGAACATGGTGCTGACATCGGCGCTCCGGCGGACGGTCGATCTGAAGACCGATATCCCCGGCGAAGCGGTGGTGGTGCTCGGCGGTCGGTCGTGGCGGCTCTCGGCATTGTCGCGCCGCTTGCTCGCGATCGTGACCGCGGAGCAGCGGATCACGCTCGGGG
>NZ_LSJM01000107.1 GCF_001557215.1 Sphingomonas sp. CCH9-E2
TTTCATGGTCCAGACTATCATAGTCTCTGGGCCACTCAGCGGGGGGCAGATCACACGCTGGCCGAGGGCAATAACCGCATCGACGTCAGCGGCACCGATCGCGGTGACGAGGTCGGTGCGATGGCCAAGGCGGTGCTCGTCTTCCGCGACAACGCCCAGGAACAGGAGCGCCTGACCGCCGCCAAGGCTGCGGCCGATGTCGAGCAGAAGATGGTGATCGACACGCTGTCCAGCCATCTTGATTCGCTCGCACAGGGCGACCTGACCCGGCCGATCCACGCCGAGTTCACGGGCTCCTATGCGGTGCTTAAGGACAATTTCAACGGCGCGCTCAAGTCGCTCAGCGACCTGATTCAGTCGGTCACCGAAAGCGTCCGGTCGATCAGCGCGGGCTCGACCGAGATCGAGGCGGCGTCGGAAGACCTGGCCCGCCGCACCGAAAGCGCCGCGGCCTCGCTGGAGGAAACCTCCGCTGCCGTCGCGCAGATCAACGATCGCCTGCGCAACGGCGCCGAAGCGGCGACCCGCACCGTCGGTCGCGCCGATCAGGCGATGGTCACCGTCGGCACCGGTCGCGGCACGGCGGAGGAAGCGGTCTCGGCGATGGGCCGCGTCGCGGAAAGCGCCAAGGGCATCGACAGCGTCATCGAAGGCCTCGACAAGATCGCCTTCCAGACTCGCGTGCTCGCCATGAACGCGGCCGTCGAAGCCGGTCGTGCCGGCGAAGCGGGCCGTGGCTTCGCGGTCGTCGCCGACCTGGTTGGCCAGCTCGCGATGCGTTCGGAAGAAGAAGCCAAGCGCGCCCGCGAACAGCTCACCACGACCCAGAATGACGTCGAAATCGCGGTCGGCGCGGTCGAGCGCGTCGATGGCGCGCTGGTCGGAATCTCGTCCGACGTGTCGGCGGTGCACGAAATGCTGAACGGCCTCGCCCAGGACAACCAGGCGCAGGCAGCCGCGGTGCAGCAGATCGCGTCGGCCATCGGCACGATGGATGAATCGACCCAGCAGAACGCCGCTATGGTCGAGCAGACCTCGGCCGCCGCGCGCAGTCTCAACGCTGAGGTCCGCGTGCTCGGCGAGCGCGCCGACAGCTTCCGCACGGCGGCCAGCGCTGCGACGCGCGCGCCTGCCGCTGCGCCCGCACCGGT
>NZ_LSJM01000108.1 GCF_001557215.1 Sphingomonas sp. CCH9-E2
GCCCCCGCCTGCAGCACGAAGAACACCGCCAGGCCCGAGATCATCGCCGTGCGCGTTCCCACCAGTTTCATCCAGGCGGGCGCGAGGAACATGGCGACGAGCGATCCGATCACCCCGGCGATCAGCAGGCGCGGCGTCCAGCTGCCGTCGAGCTGCCAGAAATAAGTGGCGAGATGCAGCGTCAGCTGGTTCACCACCGAATTGGTGAACAGCACCAGCAGGGCGACGAGCAGCAACAGCCCGACATTGGGCGTAGTGCGGATCGCCGCGATCAACCGCCGGAACAGCTGCGGCAATGTTTCGGGTGCTTCGCTCGCCACGCTCTGGTCCAGCTGCTCCACTGCCCGCATCCGCGCGCGCGTGCCGAGCAGGCCGATGACCATCAGACCCGCACCACAGATGGCGATGAACAGACCGAAATCGGGATAGGGAGCGGGATTGAGCTGCGGCTTGCTATACCCGCCGCCGGGGACGAAGAACCAGGCGAAAGCGACGTAGGGGACGGTCAGGATCGCGAGCTGATTGCCCATGTTGCGCATGACCGCGACGATGTTGCGCTCGCCGGTCTCACGGGTCAGCTCCCCGCCCATCGCATAGGCCGGCACGGTCCAGAACGAGATGCCGACCCGTGCAAGCAGCCCGAAGCCGAGCAGCCATGCAAAGATCTGCCATTGCTCCATGCCTGCTGGGACGCGGAACACCATCGCAATGCCCACCGCGAACGGCACCACCGCGGCGGCCATCAGCGTATGGCGACGGCCTAGCGGGGCGCGGTCCATCCGGTCGGACAGCGCGCCGATATAGGGATCGGCGACCGCATCGAAGACGAGGATGATCGCCAACGCCGCGCCCAGCAACATGCCGTCGAGCCCGACCACCTGGGCATAGAAGAACAGGACGAACGCGTCCCACGCGAAGCTCTTGATCAGCTCCGGCATGGCGCATGCCATGAAGGCGAAGCGGGTCGGCCAGCCGAGCGGCGGCAAGGTCCCCGCGCGCTCGGCCGCCGCCATCAGCTGATCCCCATGATGCGCTTGTTCAGCGCGCGATCGGCCCCGCCAGCGGCGAAGTCGTCAAACGCATGTTCGGTGACGCGGATGATATGGCGGTCGATGAACGGCGCGCCTTCGGCTGCACCCTGTTCGGGATGCTTGAGCGCGCATTCCCATTCGAGCACGGCCCAGCCATCGAAGTCATTCGCCGCCATCTTGGAGAAGATGCCGCCGAAATCGACCTGCCCGTCGCCGAGCGAGCGGAAGCGGCCCGGACGGTCGACCCAGCTCTGATAGCCGCCATAGACCCCTGCCCGCCCGGTCGGCCGGAATTCGGCATCCTTGACGTGGAAGCATTTGATGCGCTCGTGGTAAATGTCGATAAACGCAAGATAATCGAGCTGCTGCAGCACGAAATGGCTAGGGTCGTAGAGGATGTTGGCGCGCGGATGGTTGCCCACGCGCTCAAGGAACATCTCGAACGTCACGCCGTCGTGCAGATCCTCGCCCGGGTGGATTTCGTATCCGATATCGACGCCTTCATGGTCGAAATGGTCGAGGATCGGCTTCCACCGGCGCGCCAGTTCGTCGAACGCATCCTCGACCAGACCGGCCGGGCGCTGCGGCCAGGGATAGACATAGGGCCAGGCGAGCGCGCCGGAGAAGCTGGCATGTGCGGTGAGGCCGAGGCGGCGGCTCGCGGTCGCGGCCTTCTTCACCTGATCCACTGCCCATTCTTGCCGCGCCGTCGGATTGCCGCGCACATGCTCGGCCGCAAAGCCGTCGAACTGCGCGTCATAGGCGGGGTGGACGGCGACCAACTGGCCCTGAAGATGCGTCGACAGCTCGGTAATGGCGAGGCCGTGCGACGCGGCGATGCCCGCCACCTCGTCGCAATAATCCTGGCTCTCGGCCGCGCGGTCGAGGTCGAACAGACGCTTGTCCCAGCTCGGAACCTGGATGCCCTTGTACCCGAGCGCGGCGACCCAGGCCGCGATGCTGTCGAGCGAATTGAACGGCGCCGCATCGCCCGCAAATTGGGCGAGGAAGATGCCCGGTCCCTTCAACGTCTTCATCGCGCTCTCCTCAAATCGTCAGATCAACCCAACCGGCGTTGTCGCGGCTGGCGGTCACGGCGGTCTCGATAAACGCCATCCCGCGCAACCCCTCGGCCGCGTCGGGTAGGAACGGCGCGGGCTCGCCACGCAACTGCGCCGCGAAGTCGCGGTACAGATTGGCGAAGGCTTCCAGATACCCCTCGGGATGCCCGCCCGGGGTACGGCTGCGCGCGCGCGCGTCGGATCCGAGCGACGCATCCCCGGCACGGACGATCTCGGTCCGCCCATCGATGCTATGCAGCGTCAATTCGTTCGGCGTCTCCTGCCGCCACACCAGCCCGCCCTTGTCGCCATAGACGCGGATGCGCAGCCCATTGAGCTCACCCACCTCGATCTGCGACGCAAGCAGCACCCCGCGCGCGCCATTGTCGAAGCGCAGCAGGATCGAGCAGTCATCGTCGAGCGCACGGCCCGGCACGACCGCCGCCAGATCGGCAAGCAGCCGCGTGACGCGCAGTCCGGTGATGAACTCGGCCAGCTGAAAGGCGTGAACCCCGATATCGCCGATGCATCCGCCTGCGCCCGACCGCGCCGGATCGACGCGCCATTCGGCCTGTTTGCCCTCGGCGGGACCGGCGAGCCAGCCCTGCGGATATTCGACCACCACCTTACGCACGGTGCCGATCGCGCCCGCAGCAACCCGCGCGCGGGCTTCCCGCACCAGCGGATAGCCCGAATAGGTATAGGTCAGCGCATAGGGCCGCCCGGCCTGTGCGACGAGATCGGCAAGCTCGCGCGCTTCCGCCAGCGACGCGGTCATCGGCTTGTCGCTCATCACCGCCACCCCGGCGGCGAGCGCGGCGCGGGCAGCAGGCAGATGGTGGTGGTTGGGGCTCACGATCGACACGAAATCGATCCCGTCGCCGCGCGCCGCTTCGCCTGCGAACATCGTGGCGAGATCGGGATAGGCGCGTTCGGGGTCGATGCGGTAATCCGCTGCGGCGGCGCGCGAGCGATCGGGATCGCTGCTGAACACGCCCGCGACCAGCTCGATCTCGCGATCCAGTTCAGCCGCGATGCGGTGGATCGGCCCGATAAAGGCACCCGGTCCGCCGCCGATCATCCCCATCCTCAGCCGCATGCGCCCTCTCCCGTCACAGACCGTTATCGGCCAATGATGCGACGTCCACGCTCAGCGTCAACCCGGCGTCTTCGGCTGTCCGCGCGACGCGAACAGGGACGGTATCGGCGATGTCGCCCCATCCGCCCTCGCCCCAGCGCTGGAACCGTCGCCGAACCAGCGGAATACGCACGCGTTGCGCCTCGCCCGGTTGCAGCATCACCTTGGCAAAACCGACCAGCGCAACCTCCGGCGTATCGCGATACAGCTGGACGACATCGCTCCCGGCGCGCTCGGCGATGTTGCGCACGGTGACGACAATGGCGCCATCCTCGACCGCCGCATCGCTCCACGCGAACCGCGCATAGCCCATGCCTGCACCCAGCGTGTGCCGTGCGCGCAACCCGGCGGCGATGATGCCGCGATGGCCGAAGCGGACCCCGTCGCGATACGGCAATTGCCCATCGGCATCGGGTTTCAGCGCATAGCCGGGATAGTGGCCCTCATCGCGCGCGATCACCACCGGCATCCGCCCGCCTGGTTCGCGATCGCCGGCGAGTACCTGCGCGATTGCCTCGGCAAAGCCTTCGCCCGGATACCAGGCGCTGATCAGCGCAGCGGCGCGATCCTCCCACGCGGTGTCGAACGCATGCCCGACATTGGCGACGATCACGGTACGCGGATTGGCCGCCGTCACGCGCTCGATCAGCTCGATCTGATCGGCAGCAAGCTTGGTGTCGGGCCGGTCCTTACTCTCCACGCTGGAGTCGGACGTTTCGCCCACCATCAGCACCACCGCATCGGCGCGGCGCGCGGCGGCTTCGGCGGCAGCGAGCAGTTCTTCGCGGCTGCCCGGTGCGCGGATGCCATACCACAGGCCGTGAACGCGCGCGGGGTCGAAGCTGAACTCGACCACCACCTCCACCGGCGTGCCTGCAGTCAGCGCAAGTTCAGCGATCGCCGAATCCCCGGCCTTGAGCACGCCCATCACGTCACCCGGCGGGCATTCGGTCGTCGCGACGATCTCTTCCCCGTCGACGCGCATGCGCGAGACGCCGGTGGCACCGAGATGGAAGCGGTGGACCCCGTCGCGTGCGGGCGTGAACACGCCGCTCGCCCGGATCGAACCGCCGACAGCGAAGCGCGCCTGTTCGTGCACGCCGACGAACCATACCAGCGAATTGGTATCGCGCGTCTCGCGCGACAGCGGGGTACCGCTGCAATCGCGGCTCTCGAAATACTCGACCGTCATGCCGCGCGTCGCGCCATCGCCCAGATCGCGCGCGGGGCGCACCGGCATACCGGGGAGGCGCGGCGCAGGATCGACGCCCGGCTCGAACAGAATCTCGCGCGCGCTGCCAAAGCGTTGGCGGATCGTATCGACCGGCGAGGCCAGATCGGGCGAGACCGAAATCTTGGCGAAGGTGCCGCCCTGGAAACAGGGTGCGGCCGCATTGGGGCCGATCACCGCCAGCGTGCCGATCGCCTCGGGCGAAAGCGGCAGCAGATCGCCTTCATTGCGCAGCAGGACGAAGCCCGCCGCCGCCGCCTCGACCAGCAGCGCGTCGATCTCGGCGTCGCTCAGCGGCGACTGTTTCGTGCCCGTCGCGCGGCGTGCAAGGTCGGCGACCCGGGTCGCCGCATCGTCGATCCGCGCGCGCGCGACCTTGCCGGAAGCGACCGCCGTCGCAGCCTTCTGGCCCAGGAACCGCGCAGGGCCCGGCATTTCCAGATCGAGTCCGGCATTCAGCGTCGGCTCGGTCGAATGCGTCCCGAACCAGTCGCTCATGATCGCGCCACGATAGCCCCAATCGCTCTTGACCACGGTGGTCAGGACATGATGCTGCTCGGCGCAGTGCAGCCCGTTGACGCGGTTATAGGCGGCGAGCATGCCAGCGCACCCGGCCTCCGCCGCGAATTCGAACGGCAGCAGATAGATTTCGCGCAAGGTCCGCTCGTCGACGCGGACATCGACGGTGTCGCGGTCGGTCTCGCTGTCGTTGCAAACAAGGTGCTTGGCCACCGACGCGGTGCCGGTCGATTGCAGCCCAGCAATCCAGCTCGCCCCGAGAATGCCGGCGAGCAGCGGGTCTTCGGAGAAATACTCGAATGCGCGCCCGGCCAGCGGGCTGCGTGCCAGATTGATGTTGGGGGCGAGCACCGCATCGACGCCGCGCCCGACCGCTTCCTGCCCGACCAACGTGCCGATGCGCCGCGTCAGATCGACGTCCCAGCTCGCCCCCAGCGCGGTGGCGCAGGGCGACAGGCGCGCGATGTCGCGCTCGTCCACCTTGCCGCTGGCGATGCCCATTGGGCCGTCGCTCATCGTGAAGCTTGGAATCCCCGCCTGGGGGATCGCCACCGACGACCACATGGCCCCGCCAGCAGTCAGCGAAGCGGCCTGGTCGAGTGTCAGATCTGTCATGGATGCAATCCGTTGCGCCGTGCGCGAACGCGCGGCAGTCAGGCGACGGGGTGCGATCACCCGCGCCGCCCGTTTTGGGGGTCAGGCGGCGAGCGCCAGTTCCTTGGTGTCCTTGGTCGTCGGGACGAACGGCAGGTACGACACCCGCATCCGCACCGCGAACTCGATCCGGTGTTTGCCCGGCGCAAGGCCGCCCGGCTTCAGCGCGATGATCCGCGCCTTTTCGCCGAAGTTCCAGCGGTCGTCATACACGGTTTCCATCTCGTCGAGCGTGTAGGTCTTGCCCCGGACCGAGAAGCGCACATCCTTACGCGCGATCTGCTCGCCATCCACGCTGACCTGGATATCCTCGACCATCGACAGGCCAAGCCCGCGATAATAGGGCAGCCGGCCGAGAAAGGCGAAGCCCACCGCCGCACCGTCTTCGATCACATTCTCGAAGACCTCGGTGCAGATCATCTTGTTGTCCATCATGGTGCCGATCCTCCCTTATGCAGCAGCCAGAGCGGCCGGGACCGGCTCGCCGATGAGCTGCGCAAGCATCACCTGCTGGCGGCGCACCTGCTCGACGCTGTCGGGTTCCTCGGCGTCCTCGATCCAGCGATTTCCTTCATATTCGGAGCAGATATAGCCGTCATAGCCACCCTGCTTCAGCACCGCGACGATCTTGTCATAGGGGATCGACGGTTCGACATAATCGGCATCCATTTGGTAGAATTTGCCGTGGATGTTGTGGATGCGCCCCATGTAATCGAGCATCCGCTTGGGCTCGAACGCCGAATTGTGGCGCGTCACTTCCGCCATCGCGATCGACGGGCCGACGCCGCCCATCTGCTGGACATTCAGGATGATGTATTCGCTCAGCATCCGGTCCTCATACGCCTTGACGATATAGTCGGCGATGTGGGCGGGGACGCCCAGCCGCTTGAACTTCTCCACCATCACCGGCGGATAGGCGTGCAGGAACATGCCCATGTCGGGCAGGAAGCCGAGCGCATCGGAACCGCTCTTTTCAAAGGCTTCGGCGTGGCGGATGATCCACGGATGATCGAAGTGCAGCGGGGCATGCACTTCGATCAGGATCTTGATGCCCTTTTCCTCGGCATAGGGTGCGGCGGCGACCAGCACTTCGGGCGCGATCGACACCAGCGCGCGGATATATTTCATCCCCAGCCGCGCACCGAAATCAATGTCCTTGCGCACGCTCGCGACCTGCTCGTCGAACGGCATTTCGCGGCCCTTGTAGCGTTTGTAATCGAGCATGAAGTCGTGACTGACCGGCACGCAGTCATATTTGGCGATCAGCCGGTGCCAGTTCTCGATCGCGGCATCCTCGACGCCGACCTCGGGCCAGCCCCAGAAGCTCTGCTCGCCGATGATCTCGATCCCGTTCGCGCCAAATTCGGCGCTGGTCCGGATACAATCCTCCAGGGTCATTTTGCCCTGAAACGTCTCGTTCTGATAGCTGTAGAGGCTCACGCCCCGCTTGATCGTACCCATAGACCCTCTCGCTATTTTTTCGCGCGGCGTGGCCGCTTCTTTCTCCAGCGCGGCGCTTGCATGGACCGAGCCTGCGAATTAGAACCCTCATTCTATAAAGAGCTGGACGGGTCAAGTCCGAAAGTGAGAGGGGATCGATCGGCATGGCGTCCGCAGTTCGGATCGTTGCGCGCATTGCGGCACTGTTGCTCGCCGCCGCGTTCGGCTTTTTCGGCTATTTCAAAAGCTTCGCACCGCGCGCGGTGCTCGAGCAGCATCATGCCTGGACCACCGCCCTGCCCGACTGGCTGGGGCGCGCGGTCGGGTTGAGCGAACTGCTCGCCGCAGTGCTGCTGTTGCTCTTCGGCGCGCTCCTGCCCGCGCGGACCCGGGTCGCGACGGGCGTCGCGCTTTACGCCATCGCCAATCAGGGCTGCGCCGCGCTGGTCCATATCGCGCGCGGAGAGATTGGCGCGCTGCCCCAGAACGCGCTGCTGGCAGGGCTGGGGGTGCTGATCATCCTCGCGGCGCGCACACATGACGTTCAACCACCGAACAGATAGGGTTCCGCCACTGACGAAAAAGCGGGCGGATCATCGTCCGCCCGCTTCCCCCTTTGGAACATGGTGGGCGTCAGTCGCCGGGAAAGCCCGCGGCCTTGTCATACGGCTTGATCGTCACCTTGCCCGTCGCCGCCCATTCGGTCCCGCGCGCGAACAGCGTCTTGAAGCCGTCATACTGGATCGTGTCCGGTCCGTGGCCCAGCGTGATCGAGAAGACCCGCCCCTTGCCATAATCCTGCACCCAGATCTGCGGATTGGGCTTGCCCATATTCTGCATCTTGGCGAGGTTTTCGGGCGAGTAAGCCTTGGGATCATATTTGGGCCCGGCGCGCTCGGGGGCATAGTCGGCCGGATCGTCGATCGCCGTCGCCAGCACGTGCACCTTCGCGGCAGGATCGAACACCATGTTGGTGTATTTGTCCTCCATGAAGTTCCAGTGATAGCGACGCAGCCCCTTGGTGATCGGATGCTCGCGATCGACCAGTTCAATGCTGAACGCGTCCGGCGGCGAGCGCCGACTGACCCCGGGCACCATCACCGCCCCGAGCAGCCGCCGATATTCGGGGATTTCCCGCCCCCAGGTGAAGGACGAGTGATAGGCGACCAGCCCGCCGCCCTCGGCAACATAGGTGTAAAGCGCCTTGAATGCGCCGTCGGACCAGACATGCTGGTCCTTGTCGCCATAGTTCCAGCGGCTGGAATAGTTGAGGATGACGACGTCATATTTCTTGAGCATCGCCAGCGTGCCGTCGTCGAAATCCTCTGTCACGCGGACGTCGAAGCGTCCGGTGTCCTTGAGCTGGGTGCGCAGCCGGTTGTTCACCCCGGTCCAGTCATGCTCATAGCTGTTTTGGCCGCTGATGATCAGCACCTTGAGCCGCGCGTCCTTTGGATTGGCGGGCGTCGCGACCCGCTGCACCGTCTCGGGCGGAGCGTAGGGCACATTGTCGACCGTCACCGGGATGTCGGCGACCGGCACGGTCTGTGCCGACGCGGCGGCAGCGAACAGGCTGGTCGCGAGCAGCAACGGCATCATGCGCATTGGATCAATCTCCCCGGAATGTGGATCAGGCGGTGGCAGGCCGCGTCGCCCGCTCCATCGGCCAGGCCAGCACGACCAGCGCCTGCAGCGCGAGCAGCACGACCGGCCAGCCATAATAGGACCAGCGGATCGTCTCCCGCGCGGTGTCGCTGACGGCGGTCGGGACATAGCCCGCCGCGCCCAGCGAATAGGCGATCGCGGCCGATCCGACCGCCATGCCGACCTTGGTCGCCAGGCTGATTCCGGCCGACAACAACCCTTCATTGCGCGTGCCGAAGCGCGCCTCGTGAAAATCGACCGTCTCCGCCGCCATGGTGAAGATACCGGTGATGGTGACCGATGTGACGACCGACGCGGCGATGTAGAGCGCCAGGAACGCCGGCGGGCTCGCCTCGGTCAGTGGCAGCAGCAGGAACAGCGCGACCGCGATCAGGCAGGCGGCAAAGCACCCCTTGCGGATGCCGGTGCGCGCGAGGATCGGCGGCGCGATGAATGCGGCGATCAGCAACGTGCCCGAGATCGCGGGCAGCAGGATCGAGATCATCCAGGGATGCCCGAGCACCTCGATTGCGAAAAAGGCGGTGAGCGAGATCATCGTCCCGAACCGCACGAAATAGAGCAAGGTGAAGCCAAAACACACCAGCCAGGCGCGGTTGCGCACCATCTCGCCGATCGCGGGCAGCACCGCGAAGCTGGGTGAGGCCTGGTCTTCGTACCGTTCCTGGCAGTTGCGGAAGAGCAGGAACAGCGCGATCAGCGACAGCCCGGCGAACAGGATCGCGGTGGCGAGAAAGCCGCGCTGCTGATCGCCGCCGCCGAACAGGCCGACCAACGGCATCGTCGCGGCGGTCCCGAGGATCACCGAGATCGAGGTGCCGATCGACCGCATCCCGCCGAGCTTCAGCCGCTCGCCGGTATCGGTCGTCATCATCGGCATCAGCGCGGTGTAGGGGATCGACCCCAGGGACATCAGGATGCCGAGCGCCTTGAAGGTCAGGAACGCATAGATCAGCTTCGCATTCTCCGACCAGTCGGGCACGGTGAAGACGAGGATGAATACCAGCGCATAGGGAATGGCGGTGAACAGGAAATAGGGTCGCGTCCGCCCCCAGCGCGTCCGCGTCTTGTCGACGGCGATGCCGACAAAAATGTCGATGACCGCATCGAGCAGCCGCGCGGCAAGGAAGATCGTCCCCACCGCTGCGGCGGGCAGCATCGCGACATTGGTGTAGTAGAAGAGCAGGAACGCACCCGCCATGTTGTAGGCGAGACTGAACCCGAAATCGCCTGCACCATAGCTCAGCCGCTCGGCGAGCGAGAGGCGCGCGGCGCCGTGCTGTGCCTCAGGCGCCAAGGGAGGACACCGTCAGATTATGCAAGTCGGCGAAGATCCGTTCGCCAGAAGGGGAAAGCTCCACAACCGGTCCTCAAAGAAAAATGGGGCGGCCGTTGCCGACCGCCCCAAGGGGGTTGCATCAGAAATCGAGGCTAAGGCGGACGCCGTAGGTACGCGGCGTGCCGAACTGCCAGACATAGATGTCGTCGTTGCCCGCAGCGGTGAAGCCCGCATAGGTCAGCGGCTGATTGTCTTCGAGATTGCGGACGAAAGCCTGAACCCCGAACTTGTCGTTGGCGGAGCGCCATTCGATGCTCGCATCGGTCTGGAAAAACGCCTTCTGGCGCGAGTCGTTATAGTTGAAGATGTCGACGAAGTACGAGCTCTTGTAGCGCGAGGAGACACTCGGCGTGATGCTCCCGGAGCCGCCCAGATCGAAGCGGTGCTCATAGCCTGCAGCGAGCACCCAACGCGGCGACTGCGGCGGGCGATTGCCTGCAAGGTTGGGCTGCACGATCGGCGCGGCCGTTGCGTTGCTGTCGATATCGCCAAGGCCGGTGACGCAGCCGCTGGGCAGGGTCGAAGAGGCGCAGAACACTGCGTACGAAGCCAGGAAGTCCTGATACTTCGAGTCGAGATAGTTCACGCTGGCGGTGAATCGGCCATTCTCAAGCACCTTGAACGATGCGTCGAGCTCGATGCCCCAGATCCGCGCCTTGCCGGCGTTGAACACCTGGCCACCGATCGAGTTGTCGAGCAGCACCGATGCCTGCAGGTCCTTGTAGTCGTAATAGAAGCCCGACAGGTTGATGAAGTTCGACCCGCCAAAGCCGCGCTTGATCCCGGCTTCATAAGCGGTGTTGCTCTCCGGCGCGTACGAACCCACCGAGTCGAACCCGCCAGCCTTGAAGCCGGTGGAAACCTTGGCATAGACCAACGTGTCGGCGTCGGGCTGGTAGTTGAGCCCGGCCAGCCAGGTGAACTTCTCCGCACTCGCGCTCGGCCGCTGCACCGACAGCGGTGCCGCCGTGATCCGAACCGGGCCGGTGTTGTTCAGGGGCGACGCGGGGTTGGCGATGCCGCTGCCATAGACGTTGAACACCGCGCTGCGATCGTCCCAGGTGTACCGCGCGCCGACAACTGCGGTCAGCGTCTCGGTGATCGGGATATCGGTCTGGGCGAACACGGCCCAGCTCGAGCTGCTCACCTGACGGTCGAAATAGTTGATGTAGCCGCCATTGGCGCCCAGCAGGAATGCCGGCAGGTACGGCGGGCCGTTGAACAGGCCGCGCTCGATATCCAGCTCTTCCTTGAAGTGGAACGCGCCGGCCTGCCACTGGATACCGCCGGCCTTGCCGCCATTGATGCGCAGTTCGTGGCTCTGCGTGTCCACGTCATTGGCGAAGTTCTTGAAGGTGTAGGCCGGGGCCAGCGCGGCGTCGAAGCTCTCGTCCGTCGTGCGATACCCGCCCGTATAGGTCAGGGTAGCACCGCCGAAATCATAGGAAACGCGCCCGCGCACTGCCGTCGTCCGCTGCTCCTGAACGCTCGGGCTCCGCGCCGGTGCGAGGTAGTTGCCGCGATCGATCCCAGCAAGCACGTTGGTGTTCTGCGGAATGCAGACGACCAGGCGGGTATCGGCACCCACCCGCACGAAGCCATTCTGGTTGCACGTCGCGCCCGGTGCGTACGCTGCGTTAAAGCCGGGGCCCGAATTGAAATTGGCATAAGCCTGCGCCGCCAGATTCCGATCTGCCGCGACATGCTCTACTGCCGCATCGATCGTGAGCGCATCGGTGGGACGAAGCACCAGGCTGATGCGGCCACCCCGGGTATAGTCATCGCCCGTCCGGACGGAGAGGTTGGGATGCGAGAAATACCCATCGCGCTTCGAATAGGTACCGGCAACACGAATGCCGCCGATATCGCCGAATGGCAGATCGATCCCGCCCTGAACCAGCACATGATCGAAATTGCCGTAGGAGGCGGTCAGGTTGAAGCCCAGATCCTTGCCTGGCTTGCGCGTGATGAAGTTGATCGCGCCGCCGGTGGCGTTACGGCCGTACAGCGTCCCCTGCGGCCCGCGCAGCACTTCGACACGCGACAGGTCGAACAGACCGGCGTTCAGGACCGTGGGACGGTTGATATACTCGCCGTCGATATTGACCGCGATCGAAGTATCCTGCGTTTCGGCGTTATCGTTGGTGCCGACGCCACGGACGGTCACGCGCGTCAGATTGGTGTCCTGAACGATCTGCACCGCAGGGGCGACCTGCTGGATCCCGCTGAAGTCCGAGATGCCCGCCTTCTCCAGCGTATCACCCGAGACGACCTGAATGGCGATCGGAACGTCCTGGACATTCTCGACCCGGTTCTGCGCGGTAACGACGATCTCATCTTCCGAGACCTGCGTCGTCTGCGCCAGCGCAGGCGACCCTGCGATCAAGGCGGTTCCGGCAAACAGGCACGACTTCAACATGAGCTTACGCATCATATCCCCTCCCTCACATCAGCGCGGGTTATCCCGCATCTGGAATTAAATAGAACTGGTATTCTAATTCATTTGAAACCCGAGTCAAGCGGGGGCGAGTGCTCCCACCGGCGCCACCAGCTGGTGGGCAAGCATGTCGATCTGCGCCGCGATCGCCGGGTCGGTCAGCGCTCCGGACGCATCGAACGGACGCTGCTCGACCGAGTTGACCGCAATGCCCAGCGGCGTTGGCCAGCCGCGCATGGCGTGCACCACGCCGCGCAGAGCGGAGAGCGTGACGCCCGTCGCCTGCCACCCCGCCGCCGACACGATCAGCCCGACCGGACGCCCGTCGAAATAGGGCCGTGCATCCCGCGCCAGCTCTTCAAGCAGATCGATCGCATTTTTCACCAACCCGGAAATACCACCGTGATAACCCGGTGATGCGATCACCAGCGCATCGGCGGCGCGCACCGCGTCGACCAGTTCGCGCTCCGCCTGACAGCGGATCGGCGCGGCGGGGTCATAATGCGGCAGCTGCGCCAGGAACGGACCATCGAACATCTGTGCCGTGGCCCCGCGTGCGACGCAGCGGTCGAGCGTCGCCCGCACCAGCCGCTCACTCGACGACCCCTCCCGCAATGTGCCGCCGATTCCGACGACATGCATCATGCGCGACGACCGCCGCCGAATGCCGGCATCACCTTGCGCGACAACAGGTCGAGCGTCTGGTTGCCGAGCCGCATCCGCTCTTCGGTCAGCGGCCCGGTCAGGGTGCCGCACAGGATGTTGCCGATGCCCAGCTGCTCATAGGGTTTGAGATGCTCGATCACCGTCTCGGGCGAGCCATAGAGGCACCAGGTGCCGATCCAGTCATCGGTCAGCGCATTGGGCGTGCGGTCGGTCTTGCGGTTGGCATCGTCCGATTCGGCGCGGGCGTTGAACTCCGCCTCGCGATCGATCGCATCTTGATAGGACCGCAGGATCACCATGAGTTCGTCGCGCGCCTGTTCGTCGGTCTCCGCGACATGCACCGCCTGATAGGTGTGCGTGGTCCAGTCGAGCGCCGCCGCGATCGTCGCGGCGTCATGGCCGGCCTCGTCCAGCATCGCGCGATAGATGTCGAAATATTTCTTCACATGGACGAACGGCTCGGTCCCGCCGATCTTGGGCGGCGTAAAGGCCGGGATGAAGGCGGGCCAGCCATGCGTGGCGGCACGGCGTGCACTGGCTTCCTTCATCGCGACGGGCATCAGGCGGGCATGGCCGGGCGTATAGGCCGCCGGCGCGATCCGCTGCAGCACCCGGCCCTGATGCGGCCCGTTCTCGATCTCGATCGCCGGATCCTCCATGCGCTTGGCCCAGAGTTGCTCGGCCAGCTCCAGATTGCGGTCGGATACCGCCCCAGCGTCCTTATAGTTGACGCCAAAGCCGATCATTTCCTCCGGCGTGGTCCCGCTGCCGACGCCGACCAGCAGCTTGCCGTCGGTCAGCTGGTCGAGCAGGTTGATCCGCTCCACGAAGCGCACCGGGTGGTGCAGTGGCACCGATACGACCGAAAATCCGAAATGCATTTCGGGCAGCTTGGCCGCGAGATAGGCGGCAAAGATGAAGCTGTCGCTCGCCAGCGGCATATACCCGTTGAAATGGTGGTCGGGCATGAACACCGCGTCGAAATTCAGATCGCGGGCGAGCGTGGCGTGCCGCTCCAGATCGTGCATCAGCGCGCGGTCGTCCTCGGGACGCATCGAACGAGCATTGAGAAAAACCGAGAACCGCATGACCTCTCCCCCGCGAATCAGAATTTTCGCTGTTATCTAAATTAGAATTGACGTTCCTATTTTGATATCCCCTAAGCGTCGCATGTCAAGTGCTGCACCGTCTCTGACCGAAACGCTCGCCGCCAGCGCGCTGAGCCGCCAGCCCCGCCAGGGACGTAGCCTCGCCTCGTTCCGCCGCATGCTCGATGCGACCAAGGCGCTGATGCTCGAACGCGGGAGCGAAGATTTCACGCTTCAGGACGTGAGCGAGCGCGGTGCGGTATCGATCGGCTCGATCTATCTGCGGTTCGAGAGCAAGGACCGGCTGCTGCATGCCGTGATCGCGGAGGAATTGCAGTCGATTGTGGAGAAAGAGGGCGAGATGATCGCCGGGCTCCTCAGCCAGTGCAGTTCGCTTGCCGACTTTCTGCCGCGCTATGTCGATGAATACAGCAACTTCCTGTCGACCCATTCGCAGCTGCTGCGCACGATCATGCAGCGCGCGTCGATCGACCCCGCCGTGTCGGCCCCCGGGCGTGAGACCGCCCAGCGTTCCGCCGATCTGTCGGCCAGCGCGATCCTGACGTTCCGCGACGAAATCCGGTCGAAGGATCCCGAACGCGCCGCCCATTCGGTGTTCCGCATCGTGTTCGCCACCGCCGCCCGCCAATTCGGGCTCGGCTCCACCGCCGAATCCGCCGATGACGCGATCTGGGCCACGCTCAAGTCGGAGCTGTCGACCATGGCGCTGGCCTATCTTCAGTACGAAGGCTGACTGCGCTCGCACCGCCAGAGGGTTGGCCAATGCACCTAGACAATGTCCACATCATTACGCGGGACCGCCGAGATCAACTGGGCGAAGGGCCGCTCGCTGCGCGTGATGGGTCGGTCTACTGGGTCGATATCATCGAACAGCGGATCAACCGCCTGTCGCTCGCCGACGGGGCGGTGAACAGCTGGGTGATGCCCGAGATGGTGGGCTGGGTGATCGAGCGGCGCGACGCGCCGGGCCTGGTCGCGGGTTTCCGCAGCGGGGTGAAGGCCGTGGTGCTCGACCCCGCATCCCCGGAGCCGGTGTCGATCGAAGCGCTGGTCGACCTTCCCGCCGACGAACCGGCGATCAACCGGATGAACGATGCCAAGGCTGATCGCGACGGGCGGATCTGGGCCGGGACCATGCCGGTTACGTGCGACGTCCCGACCGGATCCTTCTACCGCATCGAAGCCGATCGATCGATCACCCGAATGGATAACGGCTACCATGTGGCCAACGGTCCTGCGATCAGCCCCGATGGACGTTGGCTGTTCCACACCAACACCGTCCTTGGCCAGATCTACCGCTTCCCGCTCGACGGCGCGACGCTCGGACCGCGCGAATTGTGGCTGCAGTTCGAGTCGGAGTGGGGTCATCCCGACGGCATGACCTTCGATGCCGATGGCGGGTTGTGGGTCGCGCATTGGGGCGGGTCGCGGGTCAGCCGGTTCGACCCGCAGGGCAAGGTCGAGCGCGCCATCCACGTGCCGGCAAGCCAGATCACCAGCATGACCTTTGCCGGAGATTCGTTCGACCGGATGTTCATCACCTCCGCCGCCGACGGGATCGACGAGCCGCATGGCGGCTGCCTGTTCGAGGTCGATCCCGGCGTCAAAGGCCTTCCCGCGCAACGCTTTGCGGGTTAGCCGCCGCTGTCATCTCTGAAGCTGGCGCGCTACACCGGCGCAATGCGAACCAAACCTCTGCTCGCCGCGCTGCTGGTCCTTTCAGGCTGCGCTATCGCCCCACGCCAAACGCCAGCGACCTATGCCAATCCGGTGTTCGACCGCGGGTTCGCCGACCCGGCGGCGATCTTTGCCCCGGACGGCTATTACTATGTCTATGCGACGCAGGGTGGCGATGCGGGACGGATGCACAATATTCAGGTCGCCCGCTCGCGCGATCTGGTGCGCTGGGTGCATCTCGGCGATGCGCTGCCGCAAAAGCCCGGCTGGGCGAGCGCGACGCAGGATTTCTGGGCGCCGCATGTCGCGCAGCACGACGGACGCTATTTTCTCTATTATTCCGCCAAGCCCGACGCCGCACTGAAGGACGCAACGCGCGGCCTGTGCCTCGCGGTGGCGGTCGCCGACCGGCCGGAGGGTCCGTTCTCGGACAGCGGCCGCCCGCTCGAATGCGGTGAGGGCTTCGTCAACATTGATCCCATGTCGTTCGACGATCCGGCAACCGGCAAGCGGCTGCTCTATTGGGGTTCGGGGTTCGGCCCGATCAAGGTGCGCGAACTCGGCCCCGACCGCATCTCGTTCGCACCCGGTAGCGTCGCGGTTCCGCTGGTCGAGGTCGACAAGACTGACGATCCCGCCAACTACCAGCGCCTGATCGAGGGTGCCTGGGTGCTGCGCCGCGAGGGCTGGTATTATCTCTTCTACTCAGGCGACAATTGCTGCGGTCCCAAGGCGCATTACGCGGTGATGGTCGCGCGGTCGCGCAGCGCGACGGGTCCGTTCGAGACGCTGCGCGACGCGACCGGTGCGCCTGCCAGCGTCATCCTCGCCCAGCGCGACCAATGGGTCGCACCGGGCCATAATGCAGTGATCGCCGACGCGCGCGGCGAGCACTGGATGCTCTACCATGCGGTCGACGCAAAACGCCCGCGCGCCAAGCCCGGCGACGATATCAACACGCGCCGCATCATGCTCCTCGATCGGATCATCTGGCAGGACGGCTGGCCGCGCATCGCGGGCGACGGCCCATCGACCGGCGCGCAACCAGCACCCGAAGTCCTGCCTTAGCCGGTCGTCACCCCGTCAGGCCCAAAGCTCAGCCGGGTCGTCAGCAACGCGCGGAATTCGTTGTAGCCACCGGTGCCCGGGAAGAAGGCGTGGAAGAACAGCTGAGGTTCTCCGTCCAGCCCCGGTGCGACCGAGGCATGGCCCGGTGCCCACCATGTCGTCGTCGACTTGAGCAACGGATCGCCCTGTTTGCCATAAGGACCGAAAATATGGTCGGCCACCGCGACGCCGATGCCATAGGCCGGCGTTCCGAAGTCGTTGCCGGCATAGAACATCCAGTAGCGGCCCTGCTGTTTGGTGACCCACGGTCCCTCGATCAGATGCCCCTCCCAGTCGAGGTCGTTGGTGAGCACCAGATGCTCTTCACCCACCCGCTCGCCCGTTTCGGTCAGCCGCTGCGCATAGATCGGCGTGCTCATCGCATCGAGGATCGCCTCAGCCTCCGGGATGTCGGCCAGCGCCGCCTTCACCTGCTGCCAATTGTCGAGCACCGCCTCGATCAGCGGCTGCATCAGGAAGAAGCGTTCCATCGGCCGCTGTGAGTTCGCCCAAGGCTGGAGCGCGGCAGCGAGCGAGGCGGTGCGGCGATCGGCTTCGGTCGAAAACACCTGATCGATCAGCTCAGGCTGCTGGCGAAACAGTCCGGCGAGCGGCCGCGGCCAGACGCCGTTGGTATCGCGTTTCCACAACAGATAGCGCTCGCCATCGTCGTCGATGAAGATGTGCGAATCGATCACCCCGCCGCTCATCACCGGCTGGGCGGGATCGGCAGCGATACCGGTCGTGTTGACCGCATGCGCGGTGACCAGCGGATGACCCAGATCGCGCCAGGGCCCAAACGGGCTATCGCTCTTGGCCAGCCCGATGGCGAGCGCGTTCGATTTCTGACGCGCGGTATAGACCAGCCAATATTCGTCGCCGACCCGCGCCATTTCCGGCGCCCAGAAGTCGCCCACATGCCGACCATGCGCGGTCCACTCCGGCGCCTCCCCTTCGGCGAAGACAAAGCCTTTGTGCGTCCACGTCTGTAGGTCGTCGGACTGCAGGATCGGAAAGGCGTCGGGCGCATCGTTGGAGGTCGCGACAAGGACGTAACCCTGATCGGTCTTCAGCACGGCGGGGTCGCCATAACCGCAAGTGATTCGTGGGCTGGCATTCTCGGTCAGTAGTGGCTGCCAATCTGGTGCGGGCAGATCGCTGGGCGCGGGACCGCTCAGCACATGCGGGCGGCGGGAACCGAAGTCATCGGCGACCCGGTTGAAGAAGTCGACATAGGCAGGGTGCTCGCCCGAGGCGAGTTGATAGGTGCGTTCGGCGTCGCCGCGGCGGACAGTGATTTGGCTGTGCGGTGCTTGGGCCGCAGCGATGGCTTCGAACTGGATGGTCATGGTCGGTCACGGATCCCACAGGCTGTTCGAAATCGCTAAACCACATTTATACGATAAATGCGAGAGTGGTTTCCCCTTGCCGGATCAGGCATGCTCCGCCGATGATCGCGGTCGGATGGATTGACGCCCTGCGAGCATTCGCTAAAAAGTGCGATAAATAAGATAATATGGGATGCCGCAGTGAGCCTCGAGCTTCGTAACGTCCGCAAGGCCTATGGAGAAACGCCGGTCCTCGACGATGTATCGTTGAGCATGGCCGACCGCGAGTTCATCGCATTTCTCGGGCCATCTGGCAGCGGCAAGTCGACCCTGCTCCGCATCATCGCCGGCCTCGAAACCGTTGACGCGGGTGAGGTCGTGCTGGCTGGCAAGCGCATCGACCAGTTGCATCCTGGCGCACGCGACGTCGCCATGGTGTTTCAGGCCTATGCGCTCTACCCGCACATGACAGTGCGGGAGAATATGGCGTTCGGGCTCCGCAACGCGCGCGTGCCTCAGGCCGAGATCGATGCCCGCATCGCCCAGGCGGCTGCTGTGCTGGAGATCGAAAGCCAGCTCGACAAGAAACCGGCGCAGATGTCGGGCGGCCAGCGCCAGCGCGTCGCGATCGGCCGCGCGATCGTCAAGCATCCCAAGCTGTTCCTGTTCGACGAACCGCTCTCGAACCTAGACGCCGCGCTGCGCACCCGTACTCGGGTCGAACTCGCCCAGCTGCGCCGTCGTGTCGACGCGGCGATCATCATGGTGACGCATGACCAGGCCGAGGCGATGACGCTGGCCGACCGGATCGTGGTGATGAACGACCGCCGCATCCAGCAGATCGGCGCGCCGATGGACATCTATACCCGCCCGGCGAACAGCTTTGTCGCGCGCTTCGTCGGATCGCCGGCGATGACGTTGCTGCCGGCCACGCTGGTCCCAGGCGACGGCCCCGCGCGCGTTCGGCTGGGCGACGGCACCGAGGTTCCGACACGCATCGATCGCGCCGCCCTGCCCTCCGGCCCGGTCGAACTCGGCCTGCGCCCCGAACATGTCCGCGTCGCGGCAGCGGGCGAAGGCGCATGCGACGCCGAAGTGCTGCTGGTCGAGCGGCTCGGCGACCGCACACTTGTCTATGCCAAGCTGAACGACGGGCAGGAGATTACCGCCGAGGACGCCGGGGGGAGCACCGTCAAACTCGGCGATCGGGTGCGGCTGCGCATCGATGGCGCGGCGGCGCATCTGTTCGACTGTAACGGCGTGGGCCATCATGCGCAGGCAGTGGATGGCGCCGTATGAGACGCGGTGATCGCCTTGCCAGTTTCGGGTTCGTTGCCCCGTTCCTGCTCATCTATCTGCTCATCCTGATCTATCCCCTATTCGCGGGCATCGGTCTGAGCATGAAGCGCGTCGACCTGTTCGGCGGGGGCAGTTTCGTCGGCTTCGACAACTATATCAGACTGGCGGGCGATCCGACCTTCCACGCTGCGATCGTTCAAACGCTGCTGCTCGCGGCGATGATCGTGCCGATCCTGACCGTGCTCTCGCTGTTGCTCGCGCTCGCACTGAACCGCCCGACCCGCGACGCGGCCGTGTTTCGCGGCATCTTCTTTTCCTCGTCGGTGCTGTCGGTGACGATCGTGACGCTGATCTGGCGCTTCGTGCTGGCCCCCGATGCAGGATTGCTCGGCGAAGTCGCGCAGGTTTTCGGAACGCCGCCGCTACCGTTTCTGAGCGACCCGACATTGGCGCTCTGGGCGCTGGCGATCACCACGATCTGGTGGTCGATCGGATTGCCGATGATGCTGTTCCTCGCCGGGCTTCAGCAGATCCCGGGCGACATCTATGAGGCCGCCGCACTTGATCGCGCGAGCCGCTGGACGATCCTGTGGCGGATCACCCTGCCCTCGCTCCGCCGCACATTGGTGCTGGTGGTGATGCTGCAGACGGCGGCACAGCTGCAATTGTTCGGACAAACGCAGCTGCTGACCGCCGGCGGCCCCAATGGTGCGACGCGCACCATGGTCTTGTTCATGTTCGAAACGGCCTTCTGGCGCTGGGAGCTCGGTTATGCCGCGGCTGCGGCTGAGGTGCTGTTCCTGCTCATCGTCGCGCTGACACTTGCCCAATATTGGTTCACGATGCGAAACACGGAGGCGGGCAATGGTCGCTGATCGCACGATCACATCGTTCCGCCCGGGCGAGGGTCGCGTCCGTCCCGCAACGCTGATCGCGCTGCTGCTCGCGGCGGCGGTGATGCTGGCGCCGCTGATCTGGACGATCCTGCTCTCGCTCAAGTCCAACCAGGCGCTGGTCGGCAACAGCGGCGCCGCGCTCCAGTTTCCCTACACGCTCGAAAACTACTGGGCGATCCTGTCGGGGGATCAGGTGTTCCGCTGGTTGCTGAACAGCCTGATCGTGTCGGTCGGGACCACCATCGGCGTGCTCGCGCTGTGCAGCCTGGCGGGCTACGGCTTTGCGCGGCTCGACTTCCCCTTCCGCCGCACCCTGTTCGTCTTCGTCCTGCTTGGGCTGGCGATCCCCGAACAGGCAGTGATCCTGCCGCAGCACCAGCTGTTCGCCGCGCTCCACCTCCACAACAGCTTTCCCGGACTGATCCTGCCCGGGCTGGCCGGACCCTTTGGCGTGTTCTTCATGACCCAGTATTTTCGTGCGATCCCGCGTGACCTCGACGAGGCGGCGATGCTCGACGGAGCGTCGCGGCTGCGCATCTTCTGGAGCGTGCTCCTGCCGCTCACCCTGCCCGCCCAGGCGACGCTCGGCGTGTTCACCTTCCTCGCCAGCTGGAACAGCTATTGGTGGCCGCTCATCTCCGCGACGCGCAGCGACATGTACACGCTGACCGTCGGCCTCGCCTCGGCCCAGATGAACTATGCCCAGACCAGCGGCCTCGGCTTCCTGATGGCGCAGGCGGTGTTTGCTTCGGTGCCGATCTTCATCGTCTACGTCCTGTTCCAGAAGCACATCGTCCAGTCGATGGCGGGGACGGCGTCGCGATGAGGATAGCGCTCGCACTCGGCCTTGCCCTCCTCGCCACCGGCTGCGGCAGCAGCAGCGGCGCCGACGACGGGAAAATCTATCTGCAGCGTTTCTTCGGCGAATGCGGCGCGGCCTATGGCACCGCAACCGATGTCGCCGCGGCCAAGGGCGAATGCGGGATCATCACGTCGATGATCAACAAATTCAACGCCGAGAACGCCGGTGCGCCGGTCAGCAGCAACGTCGTCGCATGGCCCGGCTATCCGCAGCTGAGCGCGCAGTTTGCAGCGGGCGATCCGCCGGACATCGTCAGCATGCATGGCGGGGTGATCTCGGACTACGCCGCGCGCGGACTGCTCGAACCGGTCGAGCCCTATCTTGAGGCGGCCGGGCTGAAGCCCGACCAGTTCACCGACGCCAGCCGCATGGCCGCGACGGTCGACAACCGGCTCTACGGCCTGCCCTGGGACACGCATGGCGGCCTGTATCACGTTAACACCAAGCTGTTCGCACAGGCGGGGCTGATGCGCGACGGCAAGCCGATCCTCCCGCAATCGGCCGAGGAACTGCTCGCCCATGCCCGCCAGTTCAAGGCGCGCACCGGCAAGCCCTATCTCCTGCAAAGCCTCGTCGCCGACACGGCGGCGCAGACGCGGACGCTCTACACTTATCTGATGGCGCAGGACGCGGTGATCTTCCCCGATCCGCTGCACATCAAGTTGCAGACGCCCGAGGCGCGTCGCGTCGTCAATTATTTCAAGGCGCTGACGCAGGAAGGGCTGGGGACGCTCGACCAGGACACTCCCGCCGCCATCGCGGCATTCCTGAGCGGCGAAGGTGGCATTTATCCGACGGGCACGTGGATGATCGACCAGTTCCATCAGGATTCGATGACCCCAGGCCGGCCGCTGTACGGAAATTACGCGGTTTACCCTTATCCACGGCTATGGGGAAAACATGCCGAGTTTGTCAGCGGCCATGTCTGGGTCGTGCCCAAGCGCGAACGCACGCCGGCGCAGCGGGCGATGATCGCGCGCTTCTTCGCCTTCATGACCGCGCATAATCTGGACTGGGCGCGTACCGGCCACCTGCCGGCCGTGCGCAAGGATATCGACTCCGCAGCGTTCAAGGCCATGCCGCATCGCGCAGAGATCGCGCCGCTGGCGACCATCGGACACCCGCTGCCCGGCTATGTCCAGCGTCAGTCGGCGATCGAACGACTGGTCGGCGAAGAGGTCGGCGCTGCGATCACGGGTCAGAAGAGCGTCGATCAGGCGCTGGCCGACGGGGAGCGCCGCGTGAACGAGCTGCTCGCCGAACTCCCGGTGGTCAGCCCTTCTTCCCCGCCTCGTCGATCAGCGTCATCACGTCCGTAATCAGCGCGATCATCCCGTCGCGCGCCGCATCGGGATCGCGCGCCTCGATCGCGCTCAGCACCTCGCGGTGCTGCGGCAGGCTGGCGGTCCGACCCTTGAACCGGTTGGTAAAGCGGATCGAGGTGCGCAGCGCGGTTTCCACGACATCTCGGAACTGCGCGTAGAACGGGTTCGCCGAGGCAGCGAGGATCGCGACATGAAACGCGATATCCGCCTCGAGCGGATCGTCCTCGCCATTCTCGGCTGCCTCCATGCGGCGATAGCCGGCCTGGATCAGCGCCAGACCCGCCGCATCGGCGGAGCGCGCCGCCAGCCCGGCGGCGGCAGGTTCGATCGCGATCCGCAGCTCGGTGAACTGACGCAGCAGCTCGAGCGAGAAGGTGCGTTCGAGCAGCCAGCGCAGCACATCGGCGTCGAACAGATTCCAGTGCGCAGGACGCTGGACCGTCGTGCCCTTGCGCGGGCGCGCGGTAAGCAGGCCCTTTGCGGTCAGCATCTTGACGGCTTCGCGTGTCACGGACCGGCTAACGCCGTGCTGCTTGGCCAGGTCCGCCTCGGTCGGAAAGACGCGCGCGTCGTAATGACCGGTGACGATCGCCCGACCCAGCGAATCGAGCAGCCCATAGGTCAGGTTTCGCCCGCCAATCGCGGCGGAGCTCAACATTGGCGAGTCAGCCTCCATGCGGTCAGGCTCCGTTCTGCGCACGGGGCGCGAGCTTCGGTCGAACACAGGCAGTGGTACGCATCATCGGCGTTAGTAACGCGGGTCATGGGAATGCTGCAACGCTTTCGCGGCGCGCAACCATGAAGGCGTCGGCGGCGATGCGCAGCGGCTCGCGATCGATGGCGCAGGCGCGCGCGTCGATCAGCGTGGCGAAACGATCGTAGATCTGTGGATACTCGCCCAGGTCATCGAGCGGTTGATCAGCGCCGTCGACTATCAGACGTGCGCCACCGTCGCGCAGTTCGATCGCGCGTCCGTCCTGCGTCCCGATCCGGATGATCCACTCCTCCCCCGCATCGAACCGCCAGTCGAACTCGGCGCGCCAGTCCCCGCCGATGAAGTCGATCGACGCGGCAATCGGAGCCTGGCGGTTCTCCGGCACCGATAGCGTGGCGGCGCGGACGAGCAGCGGCATTGGCGCAATCTGCGACAGAATCGACAGCGCGTTGATTCCGGTATCGAACACACCGAACCCGCCGGCATTCCAGATCCACTCCTGACCCGGATGCCATTTGCGCACGTCTTCGCGCCACGAAACATCCAACGTCTCGATGACTGCATCCGCCAGCAGCGCGGCCGCCGGGGCAACCCCTGGCGCGAATTGGGAATGCCACGCGGTGTAGAGCACCCGGCCCCCCTCCTGTGCCAACGCGTTCAGCGCGTCGAGCTCACCTAGCGTCGTCGTGGGCGGCTTTTCGAGCAGCACGTCGAACCCGGCGCACAACGCGTCGCGGGCGAGATCATGGCGCGCGCTGGGCGGCGTACAGATCGCGATCGCGTCCGCCGCCCCGCCCATCGCCGTCAGAAGTTCCGCGGCGTCGGCGTACCAGGGCACACCGATGCCCGGATCGTCAGCGGGTGTGGCGACCGCAACCAGCTCGAAGCGTGGATCGGCGGCAATGGCTGGCAAATGCTGGTCCGCAGCGATTTTGCCGAATCCGATGATGGCGACGCGGATCATCCTATCGCGCTCCGATCGCCGCGACGAACGCGCGGGCCTGCGCGGCGACCTCCGCGCTGGCTTGCCCGGGTCGATAGAGCGCACCGCCGAGCCCAAAGCCGTCGGCCCCCGCAGCGACATAGGGTGCCATTGCATTGGGAGTAATTCCGCCGACCACGACCAGCGGGACGTCGCGCGGAAGCACGGCACGCTGGGCCTTCACCACGGCGGGCGACGCCGCCTCGGCGGGAAACAGCTTGAGCACATGCGCACCCGCTTCGAGCGCGGTGAACGCTTCGCTGGGTGTGAAATAGCCGGGGGCCGACACTAGGCCGGCTGCAGCGGTGGCGGCGATCACCTGCGGATTGACGCACGGCGACACGATGATCTGCCCCCCGGCATCCGCGACCTGCGTCACCTGATCGACCGTCAACACGGTGCCAGCACCGATCAGCGCAGCGTCGCCAAGGCGGCGAGACAGCCGCTCGACGCTCGCCAGCGGATCGGGCGAATTCAGCGGCACCTCGATGATGCGGATGCCCGCCTCGACCAGCGCATCGCCAACCGCCTCGACCGCGTCCGGAGTGACGCCGCGAATGATCGCGATCAGCGGACAGGCGGCAAAGTGGGTCGTGAAGGCTTCAAGCGAACCAGTCATAGAAACTCCGTGATGCGGCGAATGCCGGCCAGAAACGCCGCCTCGCTATCGATTACGTTGCCAAGGGTCCCAGTCTGACCGAGCGCAGCGGAATAGAGCGCGCACAGCGCGGGCGCGCCGACGAGCGCGACAGTGCCACCCGGCGCGCGACCCACCAGCGCGGCCCGCACGTCGCTGCCAATCAGCAAGCCGCTGGCATAGCGCGCATCGCTCCGCCCGCCGCCGAGCAAATGCCGCGCGCGAATGCCAAACAGCGATGCAAGCAGGTCGGAACCGTCCAATGCATCGGCAACGCCGGCAGCAAAGGATTCGTCCGCAACGACATCGCCGACCATTTGCGCGGACAAGATCGAATGATCGCGCAATACCGCGAACAGCTCCCCCGTCATCATCGTGCGAAACGCGTCGATCCGGCCGTCGCGCAGCGCAATCCACTTGGCGTGGGTGCCGGGATGGCAGATCAGCCCGTCGCCCGGCACCAGCTCCGCGGCGACAGCGCCCAGCGCCTGCACTTCCTCGCCGCGCATCACGTCCGCGCCAGTCCCGCGCTGGCATACGCCCGGCACAATGCCGACCCGCCCGGCTTCGATCCAGCAGATCGCTGCCGCCAGCGCCTGCGCATCGGCGGGGCAGTCGACATAGGGCGCCTCACGCCAGCCGCGGTTCGACCCGGCCATCCCGGCAACCAGCATCGCACGGTCGCCCAGTGCCGCGCGGATTTCCGCTGCAGCGTCATCGAACCCGCCCGGCGCGACCGACAGAACGCCCTTGGCATCCTCCAGCTTCGCGATCACGCGGCCCGCAGGATCGACCGAATAGGCACGACGATTGGTCGATCCCCAATCGACCGCGATATACCCCTCGCGCCAGCTCATCGGCGGCTCACTTTACGTCTCGGTTCCATCGCGGCGGATCATACAGCCACGTCCCGCCCTTGCTAGATACAATTTATCAGATAAATAGGTTTAATGACCTGGGGTTTTGAGGTGACCATGAAGATTGCGCGTATCGAGACGTTTCACGTCCCGCCCCGTTGGCTGTTCGTCCGCGTCGAGGCGGAGGATGGCTGTTTCGGGTGGGGCGAAGCGAGCCTCGAAGGACATAGCGAGGCGGTCGATGGTGCATTCGAATCGCTGCGTGATCGTTTCATCGGCGCCGACCCGCGCCGGATCGAGGATGTGTGGCAGGTCGCCTATCGCGGCGGCTTTTATCGCGGCGGCGCGGTGCTGATGTCGGCCCTCGCCGGGCTCGACCAGGCGCTGTGGGATCTCAAGGGGCGCCACTACGGCCTTCCGGCGTGGGAGATGCTCGGCGGTCAGGTCCGCGACAAGGTCCGTGCCTATGCCTGGATCGGCGGGGACCGCCCCGACGACGTCGGTGAAGCCGCGGCGGCGCGCAAAGCGCAGGGCTTCTCGGCGGTCAAGATGAATGCCACGTCCGAACTGGACTATCTCACCGCACCCCGGTTCGACGACGTGGTGGAGCGGGTTCGCGCCGCACAGGCGGCCGGGATGGATGTGGGCCTTGATTTTCATGGTCGGGTGCATCGCGGCATGGCGAAGCAACTTGCCAAAGCGCTCGAACCGCTGGGACTGCTCTTCATCGAAGAGCCGATCCTGTCAGAAAATCCCGAAGTGCTGACCCAGATTTCGAGCCAGGTCAGCATCCCGATCGCCTTGGGCGAGCGGCTCTATTCACGCTGGGACTTCAAATCGCTTCTCTCCAGCGGCGCGGTCGATATCATCCAGCCCGACCTCAGCCATGCCGGGGGGCTCAGCGAGTGCCGCCGGATCGCGGCGATGGCCGAAGCCTACGACGTCGCCGTAGCGCCGCACTGTCCGCTCGGCCCGCTCGCGCTCGCGGCCTGCCTCCAACTCGCCGGATGCACGCCCAATGTCGTGCTGCAGGAGATGTCGCTCGGCATCCACTATAATGCCGGCCACGATTTGCTGCACTTCTGCGCCAATCCCGACGTGCTGACGCCGGTTGACGGCTATCTGCCCATCCCGACCGGTCCGGGCCTGGGCGTCGAGGTCGACGAAGCCGCCGTCCGTGCGGCGCATGCCGACAAGGTGCGCTGGCGGAATCCGATCTGGCGACAGGCAGACGGCAGCTTTGCGGAGTGGTGAGGCCGCCGATGATCCCAATATCCGATAAATCTTATAATTACCTTGCCACTACGGCCGCTGGGCTTCTATAGCGGAGGCAAGAAGAGTCGCGGTTCATGCGACCAGCTCGATGCGAACGATCAAATGGGGAGGATATTCATGCGTTTGAGAACTCTGATCCGGTGCACCGGCTCCGTGGCGGCGATCGCGCTCGCGGCAGCGCCGGTGTGGGCCCAGGAAACGGCGGATCCCGCTCCGGATGCGCAGGAATCGCCCGCG
>NZ_LSJM01000109.1 GCF_001557215.1 Sphingomonas sp. CCH9-E2
CCCCTAGCCCCCCCTTCAGGGAGGGGAACTAAGGGGCCTAGAGCCTGTCCACCGCCTCCCCGATCACGGCATACACCCGCGCCAGGTCATCGTCCGCGATGCTGTAGGGCGGCATGACGTAGACCGTGTTGCCGAGCGGGCGGAGCAGCACGTCGCGCTCGCGGAAGAACGCCATCAGCCGTGGGCCGAGTGCCGACATGTAGCTGCCCGCGCGGTCCTCCAGCTCCATCGCGACGATCGTGCCGAGCTGGCGAAGGTTGCTGACGCGAGGTGCCAGCGGGGCGCTCAGCTCCGCCTGACGGCGGGCGAGTCCATCGATCCGCTCCAGCACCGGCTCGTCGCGCCAGATCGACAGGTTCGCCACCGCCGCCGCGCAGGCGATCGGGTTGGCGGTGTAGCTGGACGAGTGGAAGAACATGCGCGACCGGTCTTCGCTCAGGTGCGAGGCGAAGATTTCCTCGGTCGCCAGCGTGACGGCGAGCGGGAGCGATCCGCCGGTCAGCCCCTTAGACAGGCACAGCAGGTCGGGGACCACGCCCGCCTGTTCGCACGCCAGTAGCGTGCCGGTGCGGCCCCAGCCGGTCATCACCTCATCCGCGATGAACAGCGCGCCATGCGCCGCGCACAGCTCCCGCATCGCGCGCAGCACGTGCGGCGGATAGATCAACATGCCCCCGGCGCCCAGGATCAGCGGCTCGATGATCAGCGCCGCCGGGCGCGCGCGGCAACAGGCCTCCAGCGCGTCGAGCGTCGCCTGCTCCGCCCCCTCGGCAGGGAATGGGATGACATCGACATCGAACAGCAAAGGCGCATAACTCTTGTTGAACACGCCGCGCGCGCCGACCGACATGCCGCCGATCGTGTCGCCATGATAGCTGCCCTGCATCACCACGATCCGACTGCGATCCTCGCCGCGATTGGCGAAATGGCCGAGCGCCATCTTGAGCGCGACCTCGACACTGGTCGATCCGCTGTCGGAGAAGAAGACGCGGGTCAGCGCGGGCGGCATGATTGCGGTGAGATCACGCGCCAGCGTTTCGGCGGGTTCATGCGTCCAGCCGGCGAAGATCAGCTGGTCGAGCCGCTCCGCCTGCGCGCGGATCGCCGCGATGATGCGCGGGTGGCAATGGCCGTGCGTCGTCACCCACCAAGACGAGATGGCGTCGATCACGCGGCGGCCATCGGCGGTGTGCAGGATCGCGCCTTCCGCGCGCGTGACCAGCGGCACCGGCTCATTGAGGCCATGCTGGGTAAAGGGATGCCAGACGGGTGACGTCATGCGATCGGCCCGAGATCGAGCTGCGCCGCCGCCGCGCGCAGGCTGTCCGGGGTCAGGGGGTCGAGGCGCGGCAGACGGCCGAGCGAGGCGACGCGGCCCATGGCGCAGATCGTCGCCTGGCTGTCGGGCACTTCATCGCCGGAAAACAGGATGCCGGCCACGCGCACACCCCTCGCGCGTAGCACTTCGATCGTCATCAGGCTGTGGTTGATCGTGCCGAGCGCGGTGCGGGCGACGATGACCACCGGCAGGCCCCAGCGCGCGAACAGATCGGCGTAGAGCAGGTCGCGGGTCACCGGCACCAGCGCGCCCCCCGCCCCTTCGATCACCAGCCGCCCCGCCGGTGGCGTCAGGCGCGCGGGGTCGATGGTGACGCCATCGATCTCCGCCGCGCGGTGCGGCGAGCAGGGGGTTTCGAGGAAATAGGCTTCGGGCAGCGTGTCCACCCCGGCCAGCCGCGCGACCGCCTCCCGGTCGCTCTCCGCCTCTTCGCGCCCGGCCTGCACCGGCTTCCAATAGGTCGCGCCCAGCCGCCAGGCGAGCGCCGCCGACGCGACGGTCTTGCCCACCCCGGTATCGGTGCCGGTGACGACGATCATGCCAATGCCTCTGCCAGTGAATCAATATCCTGCGCGGTGACGTTGAGCGTCAGCGTGATGCGCAACCGCGCGGTGCCCGGCGCGACCGTGGGCGGACGGATGCCGCGCACGTCGAAGCCGCGCGCCTGCACCGCTGCTGCCCGCGCCATCGTGGCTGTGTCGTCGCCAATGATCAGCGGGAGGATCTGCGTCCCCGTCGGCGTCACGCCATGGGGGGCGAGTGTGGTTTCGGCATGGGCGATCAGCGCGTGGAGCCGCGCGCGCCGCTCCGGCTCCTCCGCCACGATGCGCAGCGCCGCGCGGACCGCGCTCGCGAGCAAGGGCGAGGGCGCGGTCGAGAAGATGAAAGGGCGCGCGCGGTTGATCAGGAAATCGATCAGCACGCGCGGGCCGGTGACCAGCGCGCCCTGACACCCCAGCGCCTTGCCGCAGGTGTGGAGCGCGACGACATTCTCGGCACCCTCGAGCTGCTCCGCCAGCCCGCGTCCGTTCGTGCCCCACACGCCAGTGGCATGCGCCTCATCGATCAGCAGCATGGCGTCATGTCGCGCCGCCACTGCTGCGAAGTCCGCGACGGGCGCGCAATCGCCATCCATCGAATAGAGCGTCTCGAACGCGATCCAGGGCGTACCTTTACCCCCACCGGAGCGCCAGACGCGGATCGCGTCGTCCACCGCCTGCGGATCGTTATGCCCTGCCACCACGGCCGGGGCGCGGGCGAGGCGCAGACCGTCATGCATGCTGGCATGGATCATGGCGTCATGGATGATCAGGTCGTCGGGCTGGGGCAGCGTCGCCAGCAGCGCGACATTGGCGGCAAAGCCGGTGGCGAAATAGAGGCATGCCTCCGCGCCAAACAGCGTGGCGGCTGCGGCCTCCAGCGCCGCAATCTCAGGATCGTTGCCGCGCAGCAGCCGCGATCCGCCCGACCCCACCGCGACACCGCGCTCGACCGCATCGGCCACGGCATCGCGCAGCCGCGGGTCATTGGCGAGGCCGAGATAGTCGTTCGACGCAAAGTCCAGCCCGGTGCGCGGGCTCAGCGACCGCAGCCGCCCGGCCCGCTCCAGCCGGTTCAGATCGTCGTGGTGAAAGCTTGGCGTCATGCCACTCCCGCGCGGGCGAGCAGCGCGCGCGCCTGTTTCAGGTGCGGCGCGTCGATCATCTTGCCGTCGAGCTGAAGCGCCCCCGCGCCCGGATTGGCGGCGAAGGCGGCGACGACGGCCTGCGCATGCGCGATGGCGGCTTCGGACGGGGTGAAGGCAGCGTTGATCACCGGCACCTGCGCCGGGTGGATCGCCATCATGCCGGTAAAGCCGTCGCGCATCGCCCGCGCGCAATAGGCGGCGAGGCCATCGAGGTTGCGGAAATCGGGATAGACGGTCTCGATCGGCGCGACCCCGGCGGCGTGCGCGCCGAACAGGGTAAGGCCGCGGATCATCTCATAGGGCGGGGTGTAGCGTCCGTCCGCCTCACGCGACGACTGCGCGCCGATCGCGGCGGGCAGATCCTCCGCCCCCCAGGTGATCCCGGCGAGGCGCGGCGAGCAGCCGGTATAGCTGCCGAGGCCGAAGATCGCGGCGGGCGTTTCGGTTGCGATCGGCAGGATGCGCGCGGCCACGCCAGCGAGCATCGCGTCGAGCGCGGCGACATCCTGCCCGCTCGCCGATTTGGGCAGCACGATGCCGTCGGCGCCGCGCGCGGCGGCAAGGTCGTCCTGCGTCATGCCGCTGTCGAGCGGGTTGATGCGGACCCACAGCGCCGGGCCGCTGTGCTGTTTAGCCAGGAACGCCGCCACCGCCGCGCGCGCGTCGCCCTTGCGCTCTGGCGTCACCGAATCCTCAAGGTCCAGGATCAGCGCATCGGCAGCGCTGGCCAGCGCCTTTTCCATCCGGTCGGGCCGGTCACCGGGGACGAACAACAGCGAACGCAGGCGCATCGGATTTCCTCTCTCGTGCCCCGCGCCATGCCTTTGCCGCGCGCTGACGGCAAGGGTGGCATCCAACCAATCCTCCCCCGCCAGGGGGAGGATTATTGGCGCTGGACGCATAAAGCGAGGTGGCTGCAGACGAGCTATTGCGGACCGGGACGGCGACGTCATACGCATACCTCGTCCGCTCGCGAGGCCATAGGAGGTGCGACGCATGACTGAACGATCAACGCTTATGCTATCCCTAATAGCGCTCTACTTGGGGTCGAGCATTCCGGAGAAAGCGGGAGAAGGGGTATTTTACGCTATCCTCGGACTCGGCTGGGCAGTCTATCTTGTCTGGACAGTTGTTGCCTGGCGTCGCGGTGAGAAGATCTTTATCTGGCAGCAATGAAGTGAGTGCGCTCCCCCGTCCGCTTCCCACACACCGTACGCTGTCCAGTCATCGCCCTAAAAGCGGTCCTCGATAGCCCCCTAGCGCACCGGCCGCTTCTCCAGCTTCCGCGCCAGCGTGCGTCGGTGCATCCCCAGCCGGCGTGCGGCTTCGGAGATGTTGAAGTCGGTCTCGACCAACGTCTGGTGGATATGCTCCCACTCGACCGTCTTGATCGATGAGGTGCGGCCGTCGACCGGCGCGTCAACATCGCCGTCGACGCGCGCGAACGCGGCCTCGATATCGTCGGTGTTCGATGGCTTGGCGAGATAGTGGTTCGCGCCGAGCTTGATCGCCTCGACCGCCGTCGCGATGCTGGCGAAGCCGGTGAGGACGACGATCTTCATGTCCGCATCGCTCGCCCGCAGCGTCTGCACGCACGCCAGCCCCGATGCGCCGCCCAGCTTCAGGTCGACCACCGCGAAATCCGGCGCGTGGTCGGCCAGCAGCGCCGCCAGCTCGTCATGGTTCGCCGCCCACAGCACGGTATAGTCGCGCCGCTCGAACGAGCGTTTGAGCGTCCGCGCGAATGCCTCGTCATCCTCGACGATGATCAGCAGCCGCGCGCTCATCGCGGTGCCGCCATCGCCAGCGCCGCGAGTGGCAGGACGATCCGCACCCGCGCACCGCCGTCCAGCCGGTTTTCCGCGCTTGCCTCCCCGCCCAGCTTGCGCAGGACGTTGACCAGCAGGAACAGGCCGAGGCCCCCGCCCGGCTTGCCCTTGGTCGAGCGATAGGGCTGGCCGAAGGTGGCGAGGATTTCGGGCGCGAAGCCGGTGCCGCGATCGGCGATCTCGATCACCAGCGCGTCCCCCTCGCGCAGCGCGGCCAGGGTCACGGTGCCGGGCGACACCTCGATCGCATTGTCGATGACGTTGCCGATCACCTGGCGCAGCGCCGGATCGGACACGATGGTCACGTCTGCGCCGAAGCGGTCGTCGAAGTCGAGCGTGCCGGGGAGCAGGCTGGCGCGATAATCGGCGACGATGTCGGTGAGGAAGCGGCGCACGCTGGTCACTTCGGGCGCGACGCCGCGCGCCTCGCCCGCCGACATCAGGATGCCGCGCCTCAGGGACGATTCCGAACTGCA
>NZ_LSJM01000011.1 GCF_001557215.1 Sphingomonas sp. CCH9-E2
CACGCCCCGCCCCGGCCTGTTCACCTGCTTCCCCGGCGCGGTCGAACATCGCGTTGACCCGCTACCCGAACGCGGCGAGCGCCTCGCCATCGCGATGGTCTATCACGCCAGCCCGACCGACCAGCCCCCGGCCTTTGGTCGCGACGTCTATACCCTCTAAATCCCCTCCCGCTTGCGGGAGGGGCGCCAATCTCTCCCCTCCCGCTTGCGGGAGGGGCTGGGGGAGGGCATGTCGATCTCGCGGCG
>NZ_LSJM01000110.1 GCF_001557215.1 Sphingomonas sp. CCH9-E2
ATGCGGTCGCCGGCCGCGAACTGGCGCTCGCCACGCTCGACCTTCACCGTCACGTCGTCGCCAAGATCGCCGCTCGCCCGCAACCGGTTCCGCGCCTCGCCATTGAGGCTCTGCACCTCGGCGTTGGTGTGGGTTAGGATGATGCGGCTCTTGTCCGGCTCGGCCTGACGCGCTCGATCCCAACCATCGACCAGCTCGCCCCGCGCCTGCTCGCGCGTGTCGGCCGCGTGGACCATGC
>NZ_LSJM01000111.1 GCF_001557215.1 Sphingomonas sp. CCH9-E2
CCCGCCCCCCGATAAAGGCCCCGCTTCCGCTCGCGCGGCCCCTTCGTCTAGCGGTCTAGGACGTCGCCCTCTCACGGCGAAAACACGGGTTCGAGTCCCGTAGGGGTCACCACTCAGGCATAAGTGCCTGAAAGTGCGGATTTTACGTCTCTTTTACCCGTCGTGTGTACAGAAGATGGGTACAGAACGACGTGAAAAAGACCAGCATGGCGACGCCTTTCGCGGATCCAAGGACCGGACAGCTCTATTTCCGCCGGGCGGTACCAGAGGCGCTGCGGGCTGCATTCGACGGGAAGGCGCAGGTCAAGGTGACGCTGCGAACCAAGGACCCGGCCGAGGCGAAGATCGCATTCGCGCGTGAGAACGCGAGGTTCGAGGAGCAGCTGGCCGATGCACGGCGCCGGATGGCCGAGGGTACGCTGTTGCCCACCCCTGCCGCGCTAGTGCGACGCTGGTGCGAGGGACCGGCCGGCGATACGGCGCTTACTGGCGCTCAGCGCCTGATCATGACCTTCATGGAGCTCGATGCGGCGGCGGGTAGCCGCTGCTCGGCCGGTGCTGACGACATCTTCCCGCCGGCTGTGCTCGGGCCTGCCGCGAACACCGACTGGACCGCAGTGCTAGGCGACCGGGCTCGCTTCGAGACGATCCTATCGCAGGCCTATGACGGCGACGCCGAGCGTACGGGCTCGAACTGGATACGCACGCGCTGGCACGACTCGCCCGAGAGCTGGCGGCATTGCCTGGACGGACCAGTAGCGCGCTTGCGCGCCTTCGACGACAGCGCCGAACGGTTTTCGGACGAGGCGCTCGCGACCGCGCTGCTGGGGGTCATCGATGCGAAGCGGTCCGGCGATGACGAAGTCAACCGCGCGCGTCTCGCCAACAAGCGGCCACGCGCGCCGCAGTCGCGGCTGCGGCCGACCATGCGGCTCAAGCAACTGTATCGCGAGTGGAAGGATGGCCGGGAGCCGCGGCCTCAAACTGCCTTGGAGTTCGAAGCCGCGGTCGATGATTTCATCGACTTTGCCGGCGACATTCCCGTTTCCACGATCGATGCCGATCTGCTCTACGATTATCGCGACGCGGCAGCGGGGCTGCCGGCGTCGATGCCCCGCCCCGACCGCGAGCTTCCTTTCAACGCGCGTTTGGAGAAACACGCCGATACCTACCCGAAGTGCTCGCCGCCGACGCTCAAGAAGCGGATCGGTGCGCTTCAGGCGTTGCTGACTTACGCCGTCGATCAGCGTTGGCTGGCGACCAATCCCGGGATTCGCATCAAGATCGAGGGCTATTCGAAAGGCAAGCGCACGCGGCGGGCGTTCGAGGATCATGAACTGGCCGCTCTCTTCGCCGCGCCGCTGTTCGTCGATCCGGCCGGCTGGAACTCGCGCTCGCGGATCAGCGACGTGACGATCTTCTGGCTGTTCCTGCTGGCGGGGACCACCGGCGCCCGGCTGGAGGAAGTCGGCCAGGTCGCACTCGCCGATGTGAAGCGGGACGGCCAGATCGTCTATCTCGACATCGACTCCTATTCGCTCGAGGCGGACGACGATGTCGGCAAGACGGTAAAAAATGAGGAATCGGTTCGCCTGGTACCGATCCATCGCAAGCTGATCGAACTCGGGTTCAACGATTATCTCAAGGCACTGACCGTGCACGGCCATACCCAGCTCTTCCCTGACCTCAAGGAGAACAGTTTGGGCAAGCGGACCAAGGAAGCGAGCCAGCGCGTCAATCGCATCGTGGATCGTCACGTGGCGCGCGATCGCCGCCTGGTGTTCTATTCGCTCAGACATGCGTTCAAGGCCAAGGGCAATGATGCCGGCATCACCGACAAAACGCTGGATCAGATCTGCGGGCATGCGCCGCTGACGACCGGCGGGCGATATGGCCTGACACCGCGGATCAGAACGCTCGACCGTGCGCTGCACCGGATCGACTTCTCCTGCATCGACTGGGAGCCGATTGTCGCGGCTTTGAAGCTGGTGGATTGGGAAGCTCTGCTTCGCGCCAAGCAGCCATCCGATTCGCCTTGATCAGTTCGAGCTGATCTTTACTGTCTTCTGAGCAACGACAAGCTGCCGATCATTCGCGCAAGCGACTATCCATGCGGTGCAGGTCGATCCAACCTCTGGCCCATCCCAGCTTGATCAACCGGGTTACGACGGCAAACTGTCGCCAAATCGATGGTTCACCATAGCTGGAGTGACCATCATGTCTGATCCCGATGTTGTCGTAGTGCTTGCCGAGCCTGAGGAGCCGTTCGAATATTTCAGCCCGACGCTTGCTCGCCTTCCGGCGGAGAGCCGGCCGAACCCCCTTCCCGCCTGTGCAAGCTGTCCGGCGTCCGGCTGGTATACCACGACGAGCGGCCTCGCGTGCTATTGCACGAGCTACGGCCGCACCGTCTGGTCGAAGGTCGCGCCGCCGGTGACCGCGTGCGACGGTCGTGAGAAGGCCTTGGCGAGATTGCCGAGCGCAGCGCCCCCCGGCTAATCCCCGAACGCCACGCGCGAATGCAAGGGAAGCGCACGAAGGGCCCAAGTGGAGCCAGAATGCAGAAGCTGTACCTCTCAGACCCACTGGCCGATTTGTTGGAGCGCTCGGGGCTGTCGCCCAAGCAGGTCAACATGTCGTTGGAGCGGCAAGCGCGCCTCCGGTATCCGACCGTCCTGGCTCCCGGGCACGTCTATCTGAGACAGATCCGCGAGCATACTGGCGTGAACGTGGTGATGATCTCGCGCCGATACAGGCGCCTGCTGGTTCAGATCGAGCAGATGAAGAACGGCAAATGGCAATGGATATATAAAGAGCGAAGCCAAACCGACATCGAGTTTGCCTGTCCAGCCGATATCCCTCACACGCTCGAGGCGGCCCTGCCCGGCCGACCGCTCAACAGCCTCATCGATCCGACCACACCGGCCTTGGGGTGTTTGATCATCGACGCATGTTCACGCGATCGGCACGGCTGGTTGAACCCTTCGATCAAGCCAGGCTGGCGGGCAATCTGATCGCGACGGACATCCCACTTCTCGGGCGCATCGCGACGGACTAGCGTCCTCCCATGACAGACCAAGCGCAACCCCGCCTCGGTGCCGGGCATCTCGACGAGTTGGCGATCATTGCCCTCATCACCGTCGCGGGCTCGACCGCCAAGACGCCCTGGCCAGAACTCGACGAGAATGAGCGCGCCCGGCTGCGTACACGCATGAAGCTCATCAGCCGCCATGATTGGCCCTCGAACTTGCGCGAGGACCCGCAACTGCGCCGCGGTTACACGTTGCGTCAGTGTTTCCGGCTGCTGTCGGCCTTGATGCTGCTCGATGCTCATATGCCGCCCAGCATCGCCATTCCCGTGGCGCGCAGCAATGAGATCGCGCTTCTTCGTCTTATCGCCAAGCGCTTGGCCGACCCTGATGCTGAGGTGAGCCCGACCGATGCGGTGGCGGTCATTTTACTAGGCCATTTTTGGGAATGGCTGGATCCAGCCGGATGGAAAGAGGCCGAGCCCTATCGTGCTCGCCTGATACAGCGTTCGCAGCTGACGAAGCTATGGTCCGACGAGCTCGGCCTTGGAACAGCTGGACAGCGGCTGGTGCTCGACATGGGTGGCTCGGCCCAGACGATGTGGCGATGGATTCGTACGCGCCGCCTTCTGCCAGATGATGCCCTTTCCGCGTTTCTGGCCGAGGTGGAGGGCCTACACCGGGAGCCCGATTATCGCCCTTTCGATGAGCTTTCCAGACGACGATAGCTGTTTCGGGGTCCCACGACCCCGACAACTTGACATCTCGTCTTACGGGCGGTATTCCGGTGCCAAGGAGGTAACCGATGTCGCACGAACTCACTCTGGCTCAGGTGCGCCCCTGGGGCAGCACGCTCCAGCCGGTCACGCTCGGACGATCCCACGTCATGCTGCAGGCGCCCGATGGTCATCTGTGGGACTCCGTGCGCGACGCGTTCTGGGGTCATCACCTCGATATGTGCATGTGCGAAGACCAGGCCGATCAGCTCGAACTGATGCGCGCGACCCTGCGCTGCGTTGCCGAGGAAATGCACCGGATCGATCCCGCCGCCATGATCGAGCACCTGTTCGACGGAAGCGAGCTGTTCTTCCGCCACTACATGCTCGACCTCTCGAACCGGGAGATGCTCGAGCATGTCGGCACCGTATTCAAGCATGCTCAACTCTCCGCGTTCGGCTGGTCGGTGCTCGCCATGCTCGAAGCGACCAAGCCAGTCATCGTCGACCATGACGACCCGGCTCAGCAGCGCTCTGCCTGCATCCAGCGCGGCGAGCTGCGCATCCTCTCGAACTAAGGAGATTGATCATGCCCGACAGCAACACGTTCAGGTTCAACAATGGCCCCTCCCCGGTCGCAGGCGGCACGCTGTTCGAGCGCATGCGGCGTGCGAGGCAAATGCCGGTCCACGATCTGCAGGATGATATTCCGCGCTTCCTGAGCGCGCCTGCGACCGGCACCCGCGACCTCGTTGTCGTGGAGCCGACCGCCCCCGCTGAGGACCGTGCTGTGCGCTTCACGCGCGGGGAAGTCGATGGGCAGCCTGCGGTCGTGATGCAGGAGCGCGGCGACAACGGTGCATGGGCCGACAGCTGGTCGCTTCCGACCGACTCGCTCGATGCTCGCGAAGGGATGATCGGCTGGCTCAACACCCAGAGCCATCGGTGGGATCGGTTCGCGCGCATGCTGCACCGGCGTGGGCCCGACGAACTGACGCATTGGATCTTCGAGCTGATGGTGGTGCCGAGTACGGTTCATGCCACCCCGCCCCGCTTCCAGCCGCAGCGCTGGACGACGATCAATCAGTACGCCCGTCCCGCGCGCATCGTGGACGACTGCGCTTGCCGGCCCGGTAGCGTCCAGAGCACGCGCGACTTCTGATCGAGGCCACCATGTTCCACGACAGGAATTGGTTCTTCACCGACGAGTCCACCATGATGTGGGGTCAGCAGCTCGAATATGTCGATGGCGAGCGCGATCCCGACTATGTGGTTACGCCCGATCGGCGGCGCTTCAGCACATTGCGGCACGCATTCGCGCTGTACCGGGTCGGCAGTGGTGAACGCGGTCCGGGTGACGAGCAGTTGGAGGTGATGCGCCGGACCATGGCGTGGCTGCACTGCGGGCGTTATGAGCAGCCGATATTCAAGGCCGGCGCTAAATGCGCGGCGTCGTCGCGTCACCCGAAGGTCGATGACCGCCGCGCAGTCTGCGACATCTTCGGCGGCTCGACTGCGCTGTACGAACACTATCTTCTTCATCTCGAAATGCTCGGTCTGGCGACGGTAATCGCCAAGCACGGCTATGTACTCACGCGTGAGGGGCAGGCTGCGCTCATCATGCTCGAGCTGACCAGACCGCAGTCGAGCATCGCCACCAGCGTTGGATGGCTCGAATATCTGCACAGCACCAATCGCTGGGTGACCGTGGAGCCGAATCTGTGGGCAAGCGGCATCATTGTCGCGTCGGACGGTGATGAAGACGAGGACGAGTGAGCGCGCTTGGCAACCCCTTTCGACAACTATCAATGAAACACGGTCAGTCGGCAAAGCGCCCTAATTTCAGTCGTTGCGGCTTGCCTGCCGATCGCATGAAAGCAGACATGGTCACAGTTGGAAAAGGCACATCGATTGCCCGACATTGCGTAGAAGCGTTGAATGACGCGGATCGAAGAGCTTCGGCGTCGGAATTGCTCGCGAGTTAAATCTCGATCGGAACCTCGACAAGCACGGGGACCAATGCAGAAATTGGCGTGTGAAGGTCGACTTCAACGCCCGGCGTTTCAAGGCTGATCACCAGCGCGTAGCGAGCCTGTTGGTCATATCTTCCAAGCGATTTGCGCTCTCGCCACCACCCTGAGATCGGATGGACATATAGAGCATTGCGAGCGGCAAGTTCGACGGCTGGCCCCTCCCAAATATCGACATGCAGCGAACCCGACGAGATTTGCTTTCCACCAAATAACCAGCCGTCATTCGTTTCATTGACCGCGCGCGGAGCGTCTTTGTCGTATCCTTCGGCGTTGTTGCGGCGATTGAAGTTCCCAATCGTCTCACGTGAGCGCTTTAGATCGAAACGCAGGCCGAAGGACTGGTAGCGTGCCGGATCCAGATTGGTGGCAAAGCTGGGGTTGGGTTCCACGAAATACGAGAGGGCGACTTTTAATCTCACCCGAGTGTTGTCGAGCGCCTCAAGCACGTCCTGGGGCCAGGGAAGCTGATAGATATGCGACTCGTTGAATCGCACGCTGCCGCCTTCCATGCGGAACGGACGTATCGTGTTTTGTGCCACCAGGGCGAGATCATCGATGGCTGACGCCATCGCACGCCCCAGATCGGGGATACCGTAACCGAACCGCCTGAGGCAGTCAGCCTTGTCTCGCTTTGTCGCGCACTGCGCGACGAGTTCATACATGTGCCCGGTCCAACGAGCACTATGCACCATCAGCGCACGGATCGTTTCCGGCCAGTACTGCGGATAGGCCGCGGTCAGCTGCGCTGCCATCCGGGCCGCCTGCGCGGTTGCGGCGCTTGTCGCCCAGAATGCGTCCAGCGGCTTCTGGGCGACAAGGCGGGAGGCCGTAAGGAGGGAAAGGGAATCGAGTCCCGCTACCGCTTCTGCACCGCAGGGGCTGAGCGCCCTGTTCCCGGCCTCGAAGACGAGTTCGGGTTTGAACGGAGATTGGCTGGTGTCCCAGAGGAAGGATGTCCGGCTGTAAGGACTGGCGGCACCAACCGGTGCCATCGTGGTCCAGCCGTCGTAGCCTACCTCGCCTATCCCGGCCTTGTCCGTATATCCGCCGATCGTAAGGGCGTTCCACGCCTGGGACGGGTCTTCTGCCGGGAAGGCATCAGCGTCCGCGATTTCGGCAGCAATGGAATTGTCGGGAATATTGCCAGCAGAGAGCAGTATTAGCCGCCGGGGCGACGGATTTTCAGCGTCCTCCGATTCCGCTCCGGCCGCCGCCTGGTCGATGGCCGCACTCCATGCCGTCGCGTCTGATCCGCTGCGTCCCTCGTTGGTGACCGCCATGCAGAAAACACGGTCACGATCCGGATTGTTGATCTCCGCGAGCAGAATGGCGCTCTGGGTGATCGGTCCGTAGGAATGGGGATCGTTGTCCGGCACGCCGAGAGGGGGCAGAACCTTGACTGATTCCAGACGGTGGTTGAGCTCGATTGGCTGATTGCTCGCGAGCGGACCGACAAGATCCCCATGCAAGGCAAGACCCGCCATGCCGGTCCCATGGCCAGCGCCGTGTTCGTGATCGTCCCCGCCCCAGGCGGTGTCGATCGCCATCAGATCTTCTGGCGACAGAGCGGGTTCTATCAGGGGATGCGCCCGATTGACCCCTGTGTCGAGCAGGCAGACCGCCGGCGCGTCATTGCCGGGCCAAGTTACACGCTCTGCGAGATCATCGATAAATGCCGGAACGTCGTCCTTCAGGTCCCGGGTAAACACCAGCGGGCTGTCGCTCGCGCGACGCAGCTCCGAAATGCCTGCGGTTGCAAACAGCAACATCTCAATTGATGCGCGCCGTCCGTATGCCGGGATCACCGTCGTCTCCGGAAAACGCAGAAAGGTGTCGGGGGTGCCGAGATGCAGCCCCAACACCGCGGCGCTGCCCAGAACTCTGTCGATGCGATCGTTGAAGCACCAGAGCGCCCACCACATCTGCGCCTGGGGGTCTTCCGGCAGTGCCTCGAGAGCATCGCGCCAGAAACTTTGCAGGCGCGCCGCGCGAATGTGCTCGATCGGTTCGACCCGGGTCTTCTTGGGCGGCGATCCCTTTTCGCTCAGTTCCCCGTTTGTGTAATCTTCAAACACCTGGGAAAAGGCGTCGCGCATGTTATCCGGGACGAAAAGGGCAATGCGGCGCACGCCGTTCTCGTCGATGATTTCGGCCGCTTGCCGTGTGCCTTCCCTTTGCCGTTCAAGGTTGGTGGCGCCTGCTCCCCGATTGAGTTCGACCTCAATGAAAACGCCGCCAGCAGGCTCAAGGTCCGCTGGCTGATCGGCCAAGCCGCGCTGTTCGGCCTCAGCCTCCGCAAAGGCATTGCCAATTTCCGCTATGAGGCGGAGGCCATGATCCCCGCGAACCCTGTTCAGCGCGCGCTGGCGCGCATTACTGCCTGGCGACTTGAAGGCACGGCGCTGGGCAAGCGGGGTGATGTCGATGTGGGGTCGGTTGTGTTCGCTCACAGGGCTCAGCGCTTCACCGCAAACGCCGTTCGCATGGCCTGGCGCTCAGTGAGCCTGGCGATGACCTCCTGGGTGGTCGTCTGCTTCCTCTGCTCGAGGATCGCAGTCTTGACGACTTCATCCGCAGCGCGGGCGACTTCAGCCTGACTCAATCCGTGTGCCGCCTGCTCGATTGCAGCCCAACCAGCGCGCTGAAACTTGAGGGGTTTGAGGTTGGCCTTGATGACGGCGCGAATCTGCGCGGCGGTCGGCATCTCAAATTCCAGCACGTCATCGAACCGGCGTAGAAGCGCCCGGTCCAGAAGCTCCGGATGGTTGGTCGCTGCGATTATCGGGCTGTCTGTCGATGTCTTTTCCTCCATGAACTGGAGGAAGCTGTTGAGCACCCGGCGCATTTCGGCGACGTCGTTGGTCGCGGTGCGATGACCGCCCACAGCGTCGAATTCATCGAACAGATAGACCCCGCGCCGACGCCGGGTTTCATCGAAAACCAGACGCAGTTTTGCGGCGGTCTCACCCATATAGCGGGTGATCAGCGTTTCGAGCCGAATGATGAAGAGCGGAAGCTTCAGCTCTCCGGCGATCGCCTCGGCCGTCATGGTCTTGCCCGATCCCGGAGGGCCAACGAACAGCAGGCTTCGTGAAGGAACCTTGCCATGTTCGCGCAGCCAATCGCGTCTCCGCTGCTGCAAGAGCGTCCCATTGAGCCGCTCGGACACTGACGCGCTCAGAATAACGTCCTGAAGATCAACCACAGGATCGCGGTAGTCGAGAAGTCCTTCGAGATCACCACGCGGGGCAGCAAAGGATACGGGAATAGATGCTTTAACCCCGCCCGCACCTCGCGCAGCATCGACTGCGGAACGAAGTTCATTCGCGGTTTCTCGATGGCCTTGTCGTGCTTCGGAGGCGGCAACTTGCAAGGCAATAGAATAGAACTGCGCGTCGTCGCCTTCGGCTCGACTGCGTAGCATCGCCAGTATTTGCTTGGCGTTTGACATCTATCCTACTTTCCATCCCCCCGCGTTGCCAACCTCGGACGCTACCAGCGATACGTTATGCTCCTTGAAAATTGAAGTGAGATCGTCGCCTTGGGCCATTCGATCACCCGAACTGGCTCAGGCCGTGAGTGCCGCTTTGCGAACGTCCTCGCTTGCCGTCGCGCCAGAAACCTAGGGCGCGATCGGTTGTCATGCGATGAACTCTTCAGCACATGTTGAGCACGTGCGGACAAATGCGGACGACGGGCTGCCGTATAGACAGACGTTAGGCGCCGACTGCGGAATGGCGGAAATTCGTCGGAAATTGCCTGTTGCGATCTAGCCTAGGAATGGCGGCTTTGCCGGATTGGCTATTTGGAACCTGCCGTTCAGCAACCGGCCCAACTTTGGTCATCAACTTGAAAAGATCGGCGGGTAGAACTTGAGCAGGTGGCGTCAGTCCGCCTCATTGCTCGCTGTCCTGCGCGCCAGGAAAGCGCGATCGTTTACCAATCATCTTCCTCGTCATCTTGCACTTTGACCAGGTGCTGATCGTTGGGGAAGTACAGGAGGGCGGCGGACTCGCCGGACGCATGCTGTACGATAAGTGTGACACCCAGTTCCTCCTCGCCATCAGAAGCGGGTTCGCCAAGCCAGAAACTTCGGGTCGTGTTATGGCGATCCTGCCCTGTAGGTGGGCCCCGATAAATATCGCAAACACTGAGCGGCTTGGCAAAGAATGACTCGGTCCCATCGGGGTCCGCCAAGGGATCGCCCGTAAGGATTATGCAATGTCGTTGAAAAACAGCGCTGAGCGGCACCATCGATAAAGCCATTAAAATTCTCCTTGCAGGGGGGAAGTATGGGAAGACAGGTAAAAATTTGTCCTCAAGCTTGGCTGCAGCCAGCCCAGAACCTTCCGCTTTAGGTGCATCTGACTTCCATTTCGCATCGGATTGGCTGCCACGAAATATGCGCCATGACCCGTCGTCGCTTGCGGGAACGGCGCCCGGCTCGGGAAGGCCGGGCGACGTCCGCAAGTACCTTGGGCCGCTGCGTTCGACCACGCTACGCCGCGATGGCATAGCTCCTTGGATAGAGGCCGGTGCGCGCCCACCACTTCTCGGCAAGGGCCTTTCTGGCCTTCTCGGTACGCAGCCAGTTCTGTCGGACGCGACCCACATCGGGATGCGAGCGGTCATAGGCTCGCATGGTGATCAGCATGTGCACGTGCGGGAGAATGGCGGGCTGGTCGCCCTCCCCGTCACGGTAATGAACCGCCCAGTCGACCACCATGCCTTGACTTACGAGGAAATCCTCGGCGAAGCCTTCGATGATCGTACGCCAGCCCGCGACATCGCCGCCGAGCGGCAACGATCCGACCACATGGGCGCAGACGGGTTCATCGGGACGGATTTCGGCGGCGTGAGCATCGGCTCGCTCCCACAGGGCGATAACATCCAAGGCGGGGTCGTTCGCACGAGCCGGCGCACAGCGCCCGAACGCGGCCAGGTCGGTGCGCTTCGACCAGTCTGGAGTCGGCCCGAACGTATCGATCCCGTGCTGGCGGCGGATGTAGAGCCAACTCGCTTTGGCGGTGCGGTGCGTACGGAGCAGTTCGGGCGTGTAGCGTTCGCTGCGCTGGTAAACCACGTAGCGCAGGTTGAACGGACGGTGGTGGTAGAAAGCATCCATGACTTTTTCCTTTCTGGATTGGTGACCGCAAGCGGTCGGGTCCGGCGGCGGCATGCCGCGACGGATTTCAGTGATCTGGGCGTGCGTGCGCGTCAGGCGCGGTGACGTTCGCGCCAGGTTATCGAGCGAGTGGCCGGTGCATGACAGGCGGCGTGATCGGCAAGCCAAGCGCGCTCTTCCTCCGCTGCATCGCCAGCGATTTCCTTCCACCAGCAGCGGAGCTTCGGATCCCAGCGGTACCCGTGCGCCTTGAGCCGATCCTTTGCGTCGTACGGCGCGCCTTGAGCGGTGACCCGGACCGTCGGATGCTGCGCGGAGAGGATCATCTCGCTGCACACCGTACGGCCCGACCGCAGCGGTGCGGCAAGCAGCGCGACAAGCGCAGCGACATCGGCGTCAGCCCGGTGGCGGGCGTTGAAGAACCCGCCCACCTCGCCAAGTAACGCGCCGAGCTGGCGTCCTTCATAGCCGTTGGCACGCCAGTCGATGTCCTTCAGCGTGCAAGCCCAGGGCTTCCCTACGATTGCTGGGTAGCGCTGCTCGATCCAGGCGGCGTCGAAACTCGCGTTATGCGCAACGATGAGGTCGGCGGCGGACAACAGACCTAGCGCCGCGGCATCGTCGATGCGTTTCCCGGCAAGGTCGCTATCGTTCAGCCCGGTCAACGTCACGATTTCGGGCGGCAGCGGATAGCCGGGGTCCTCCAACCAGTCATGTACCGGTCCGATGCCGACAAGGCGGCCGCGCGCATCGAACGACACGGGACAAATCGCCAGTTCGATGATGTGCCCGGTTGCTGGGTCGAGCGAGGTGGTTTCGGTATCCAGGATTGCTGCGGTGCGTATCCGGCCTTCAGGTTCGGGCAGCGGCAGCAGGTCGAGCGGCGGCAGCGAGCGCAGGATACGATAGTCGGGATGCGCTTCGAGCAAAGCTGCGGCGCGTTCGGTATCAGGTGAGAGCCATGGTCGCATGATCTCGTGTCCTCAAGCGACAAGGCCCCGCGCGAGCGGGGCCTTGTCGGCGTTGTGCAGGGAATGGAATTCAGACGTAGAAGAGCCCGTCTTCGAAGCTCATCCACCGGGCTGCCTCGTCGCCCGCGTCGCGCTTGCCGCGATAGTCATGATAATAGCTGGTGAACGAGGCTGCCCGCCCGAACGGCCGCGAAGCCAGGATCGCCTTCATCTCCGGGCGATCCGCTTCGAGATCCATGAGCTTCTCACGCAGCGGCAGCAGCGTTTCGAAGAAGGCATCCGGCAGTCCGCCGAGAAATGACGCGCCATGCGCCCATAGCATCAGCCGCGCCACGGCGATGGTCAGTGCCACCCCCTCGGCTGCGGCAGGTGCGTCCCGGCGCCACCATCGCGCGACATCCTGGTCGGTAGTTGGGCTCATCGTGATGCCGAGCCGGCGGCACAGCGGCACCTCGTCATGTCCGGCGCCGAACATCGCCGTCGGGTCGACCAGCCCCTGCCCCTTTGCCAATGCGCCAAGCTTCGGTTCGACGAAGAACCGCCGCGCCGCTGCTTCGATTGCCAGGACGTTGCAATCCAACCCGGTGATGATCGTCGGCACGCTGGGGACCAGTGCGTCTTCCACCAGCACCGGCAGCGGGAACTCAAGATCGCGCGCGTCCGACAAGCAGGTGGCGATCACATCGCGATGGCCGTCAGCGCGCTCACTGAGCGTCAGCACGGCGGCGGCGACCGGCTTACGCGCCAGCGTGGTGCAAGGCGGCATGTCATCGACGGGCACGCAGGCGATGCCAACCGCCTGGATCAGCGGCGGCATATATGGGGATTTCATGAGCTGTTCTCCTGGATGGAGAACCAGGAAGCCAAGAGCCAAATGTCAGCTCTTTTCCTCTACTTCCCAGTTCTCACTCACAAGCGCAGCGTTCCTCAAATCGCAGGTCGGCCGGAGCCGGATGCCTGCGATCACCCTGCCACCCCGCGACGTGCCGACCAGCCGATGGCGGTAATGGTCGTGCTAGCGGGAGCGCTCGCCGATATCGCGGCCCGGCGGACGCGCGTGTCCGTCAGAGCCGGCGAGCGCCTGCACCGCCGCGATGACTTGCGCGCGCATGGCAGGCGTCATGTATTGGCTGGCGCCAGGCGGGCCTGCATTGTCGATCATCAACCGCTGTGCGAGTTTGGGATCGTTCCATTGCATCCACTGCTCGCCAAACATGCGGGAAGTGTCCTTGCTGACGCCGACGCCGAGCTGAGGATGATGGACGATCCAGTCGGCATGCAGCCGCGCTTGTGCGAGGTGCTCGACCATGGCGGGCGCGAGGCGCGCGCCGTCAGCCGTGGTGACTGGCAGCTTCCCTCGAGCGCGCCGCAACGCGAACCCCGCCCGCCGGTGGTCAAGCCGCCGCGCAAGGTTCGGCTCGAGCGCTCCGGTAACGCCCTGGCCGTGGCGTGCAGCCGACGCGAGCAACGCAAGGAGTGCGCGCTCATGGCCATAGCGGGCGACGATCGCCACCAGCGCCGGCGGCGCATCCGCCGGCAACTTCATGAGGTCGCCGGATGCCGGCGCCCAGCGCGGTGTATCCGCGACCAGCGCCATGGCAAGCTCGGCGGCAGGCGCCAATCGTCCTTTCGCATCCCACAGCGGCGGCGGGGCGGGCAGCCGGCCCGACAACCCTTCGGCCTTGCGGGCGATATCCTGGGCTAGGTCTGCCGGCAGACGATGTACGCCGTCGAGCACCGCTTGCCGAACCTCGGCAACGGTACGCAGGCGCTCATGATCGTTCTGCCAGGACGCGTAGAGCTCGGCGACATTGGGCGGCGCATGCGGTGCGATCACAAGGCCGCGCTCGCCATCTGCCAGCCAATCGGCATTTAGGGCGATAAGCGCCAGGAAGCGGAGGTAACGGTCATGTTCGCGCACGCGCTGCGCTTCGGTCGCCTGCGCCGCTGCGGTATCGGCTTGCGCCTTGGCGTCCCGCTCGATCTCAGCCACACGTGCTTCGACCCAGCTGATCCACTCAGGCGAGAGGTCGGGCGATCGCGCGGGATCGATAATAGCGGGCGCGATCGCGAGCGGTTTGGTCGGCTCTCTCGCCTTCGCAGGTGCGGGGGACTCGACATCGACGATGGTCGATATGCCGGCCGTCGAAGCGTGGTCGCGATGCTGGGCTGGCACGGCCGCTGATGCCGAACGACATGCCACATCATCCCGTCCGACCGGCATAACGACGGTCGGACAAACAGCCCGGGGCGCTTGGCGCTGTCCGACCGATCCCGGCTGCGAGGGCCAAGTCGCGGGCACGAGCGATGTGGCGACGGGCGCCACTTGCGAGAGCTTCTTCGCAGGGGCGGCGGCCGGCAGCTGAGTGCCGGGCGTCGATGGCGAGCGGACGTGGGAGCGTTGACGCCGAACAGGCGGGATCGCGCTCGGACGCCGCGCGGAGGTCGCGACCAGTTCGGCGATCGTGATCCGCTCTGATGGTCGAGCAGCTACAGTGCGGTCGCGATCGACGTCACGTGGGATCGTGGGCCAGCGCACAGCATGTTCGGCTCGCCCGGGCGCGATGATCGCACGCGACGGCGAACGCAGTCTGTCCACTGGCGGCTCGACCGGGGCCCCCAACGAGGGCACACGCATGGCGGTGTCATCGAGCATCGCCGCATCGTGCAGGTTCGGTGCATCGATCAGCAACGTATCGCCCTCGGTTGGGGCACCCACGGCATCAGTCCGGTGCCGCAACCCATCCGCAACACGACTCGCCGCCGCAAGCATCGCGGTGGAGAGTTCCGGAAGCGATCGACTACCCATTGGCGTGCTCGGCCCCGCAGGCGCGGCCAGCCCATGGACCGGCTGCTCAGTGAGGACAGAAAGCGGCCGCGCAACCGTAGCCGCCAGCGCGGCGAGGCGCTCAACGCGGCGACGAAGGCGAGCATTGCGTTGGTCGATGCGCTCGACCGCTGCCAGCGCTTCATTCGTCGCGATCGTACGAGCATTGCGCGCGTTGGCCGTAACATGCTCGCCTTCGCGGGCCAGCCTTGTCTTGTGCGGCCCGAGCTTCTCGGTGGGCTTATGCTTGAGGCCGCGCGCAGCGTGACTGAGATGGGTGTAGATGCGATCCTTGCCGGCGATCTGGACAATCGCGGTCATGATCGTGGCGAAGTCGCGCCGAAACTCCTCGAACATCGCCGGATTATCGAGATCGGTGCGCAAGCCTCGCGCGACCCGCCAGGCATAGCGACCAGTCCTGTACGCAGGTCGGAAGCTGGTCACGACGTGGCCGTGATAGTTGCACTGATTGCCTTCCTTGCTCGGCTTGTGGAGCGCCGCGACATACGGCAGATCGTGAACGCCGAGCTTCTCTTCGCACCAGATGCGCAGGATCCTCAGCCGCTCCTTCGGCGTCACGTCATGCGGCAGCTGGACGATGAACGTAACCGCAACCTTGGCATTCGCGCGCGCGGCCCGGCTGGCGTCCTCGACCAACGTCATGCCTTGCGCGATCTCGTGCCGGGTCTCGCCCATGTTGGAGAAGTACGCCCCCTCCCCTGGGACTTGCTCGAGGCTGTCAGCCTTGGTGACGTAATAGGACAGCCGCCTCATGCAGCCGTAAGCGCTGGTCCTGGCCGAGAGGTAGGTCGATGACATGAACACGCCGACCCGCCCGCGGCGATCGAGGATCGGCCCTGAATAGGTAGCGAGCGCGAAAGGCGGCTTGGGCGTGCGGATGCCGGGAGCTGTCGGATTGCGGCCGGCGCCGCGGTCAGGCGCGGACTGGTCGCGCTGACCCCTGTCGACCTTCACCTTGCCATTCATCGACCGCCAGAATTCATCGATACCGCGTTGGCGCTCGGCTTCCTCGCGCTCGAGCTCGCGGCGGATGCGCCTGTCCGCGACGGCCTCGACCCTGTCGCGATGCGCCTCCAGCTGCGCGCGCCGCATGCGCTCGGCATCGTCCTTGCGCTGCACGAAATATGGACGGATCTCGGCAAAGCGGGCATGATCGGGCCCGGGCACGTTCGCCAGCGGCTCGGGCCGTGGCGCATCCTTCGGCCGGTAAGGGAACCGGCCCCTCTTCCGTTCTGGCTCGCCAGAACATTTCTCTCGCTGATCTTCCATTGGGGCATGGTGGCCCCGCCGTCCAATGCTATCCCGGTTGAATAGGCGCCTGCGTCCTAATGGGCGGCTGCGGCCCGAACATTGCGCAGGAGCTTAATCAACCGGGTTTTCCACGCTGGTCTCATGCTGATGCGTTTCCGAAAGGAGATGCCCATGTCCACGTCTCGCGCGCCCGCGAGCCACACAAGCGATGAGCGGGTCACACGCGCTCGGCGGGCCGATGCGCTCATCGCCAAGCTCGAAAGCACGATCGCGCTGACCGCTGCCCAGCGCAGGCAGGCCCTCGGCGTCCTTGCCGCTCCCGGGCTGGTCGAGCCGCATAGGGATCATCACGCCTATGCGCTCGGCGCCGACCAGGCCGATTGCGAGCTCGCAACTGGCGATGCCCGCCTGATGCGCGGCTTGATGAGTCTTGGCCCAACGCGACTTGCAGACATGCTCGAGACTGCAGCAGCGCTAGCGCCGTCGATCCTCGTGACGCGACTCTGGCGCGATCTGCTTGATGCGGATCCTGCCGACTTCGACCGGCGTGGCGCCGCCGTCGATGCAAAGCGTCTGCAGGCCGCAAATGCAGTCAGTCAGGATCAGCGCAGCGTCTTCGAAGCAGCGGTGGCCCGCTGCGGGATCGTCGAGGTTCATCGCGACCAGCGCGCCTTCACGCTCGGCGCCGATCTCTATTATTGCGGCCTCATCGCTGACGACGCGAACGCCATGCTTGGTCTGATGAGCATCGGCCCCGTGCGGCTCGCCGAACAGCTGCGCCGCGCGGGCGCCCTCCGTGGTGAGCTGTACGTTGCGCGGCTGTGGCCCGAACTGCTGGCGATACATCGGGACGACTATGAGGCGCGTGGCCGCTATGTCAGCTGGCAGCGGCGCTGGGCGAGATACTCGGTTGAAGTCGAGGCCTGGCGTGTGAGCTCGCGCCGCGAGCACGACGACTGGCGCAAGCGGGCGATGACCTCGCGTCAGCGCCACTTCGTGCGCGACACCGCAATCACCCTCGGCCTCGCCATCCCCGAGGAGATGGATCGAGGCGCCGCGCACGACTGGCTGTCGCGAAGCGGCGCCAACATTATCTTCAGAAAGGAAGCCTAGACATGGCCTGGTTCACGACGGTCGATCACGGTGGCAATGAGATCGAGATATCGAGCATCGACGACATGAATGCGGTGGTCGCTGCCTATGAGGCGCGTCTCGACGAGCTTGCGCTGCTGCTCGAGGGCAAGGACCGCGAGGTCCGCCGTGGCGCTGCCGAAGAGTACCGCGCCATGATGGCACGGCGCGACCGGATCGAAACCGACGCACGCAAGGCTGATGCGCGCGCCGAGCTCGACAACGAGGACCGCTACCACCGCGATCTGGCTCAAGCGATCCGCACGAGGACGCGGCCATGACGGATCTCTACGATGCGCCGGCGCGACCGTGGGCCTTCGGTCCGTTCGTCGGGACCGACATTGTAACCCGTCAGACCGAGGCGCTGATCCAGCGCTATGATCTGCTCGATGCGCTTGCGGCAGGCGGCGAGGAACGGCGCGACCTCGATCCGGACTCGGCAGCCGATCATCGGCTCGCCGAGGTGATCGCCCGGCAGCTCGTGCCATGGGTCGACTATATTCCCGATCGCACGAGTATGGCGGCCGGCGGCGACTCATCCTGCATAACGCAGGAGGGCTGGCCGATCCCGCAAGGCGTGCGTCTGGAGGCGCTGTGCTATTCGCCATGGCTCGACCGGCTCCGCGCGCCGGATGGTACGGTCGAGGGCAAGCGCGTGTTCCGGCTCCCGCACACCGCGCAGGAATTTGCCGAGCAGTTCCAGCTGCGGGCCGGAATCGCCATTAATTTGGATGCCGAACTGCGCGATGGGTTCCATCTGACGCCAAGCGCGGTCGGTACGGTGGCCATGGACATCCGCGGGCATGCCGAGCATCCGCCCCGCGCGTTTCTGCTGCTCCTGTCGCGACACTTCGAGGCGGCGCTCGCGGCTGACAACCGGCTGGGTCGTGCGCACCCCGCACTGGAGGCCTGTGGGTTCACCCGACCGGCGATCGTTGCGTTCGAACGCCTTGCCGAGCTCGAGCGTGCCGGCGCCATCGTCCGTGAGGTCGAGCTTCATGCTCATGCCGGCGCGGTGCTGCGTCCGCTGCTGGAGGCAGCGAACGATCCGGCGTTCATCGCGGCGGCGAACGGCCCTATTCCCGGTGTTGCCTGGTCGCAGGACATCGCCGATGCCCTTGCAGCCGACCCTGCCCTGCATACGCTCTGTGAGTATCTTGCGGTCGGCACTGACGTCCTGGCGAGCTGGTACAATGCCGCCGCTGCCAGGCGCGGCACGTTCCATATCGGGTTCCGGCCCGCGGCGGCGCTCGGTCATGGACTGATCGACTCCGACATATGCGCTGCCATGGCCACGATGGTCGATGTGCGCACCGCGTTCTTGTCGGTGTTCCGCGACGCGCCGGTCACCGGTCCGGGCAGCCGCCAGTCGGCGCTCAGGAACGACATCCTGTTCAAATGGTATGGCCTGACCGGCGCCAACGACAATCTCGGTGCCGCGCTTATTGCCGATTTCGGTGCTGTTCGACCGGTCGGCAGGCGGAGCAGCGCCGCGCCAAGCAAGATTATTGATCACGATGACGATGTTCGGCGCACGCTTGCGACTATCGTCGCGCGGCTGGGCCGCGGCGGTGCCGCACAACGCACCGCCGGCCCGGGACGCAAGTCGAACACCGCCAAGGACTCGCTAAATGCGGTGAGGAACGGTGCCTGGCTTTCGCGGCTCTACCTGCCAGCACGCGGCAAGCCTGGCGCCGCTGCCCGGGCGGATGAGAGCTTGTGGCGCGACCGCTACAAGGACATCGCCTTGTGGCGGTTCATGCAGTATCCCGATCCGGCCGCTCTCAGCGAGCTAGGGCTGCGCCCCACGGACGCAAAGCGGCTGCAACATGCGATGATCGAGTTCAAACGATTGGTCATCGATCCCCATTTTCACGCGCCGTCGGAACTGACTGCGCGCCTGATGTGCGATCTTGCGACCGCCGTCAGCCCGCTCTCAGTCAACCCGGCGTTCGCACAGGCGATCCTGCAGCTCGCCCTTGCCAATGCGAACTTCACGCGTGCGCATGGCGGCAAATCGCGCAACATGAGCGAGCGCCGCAAGCGCGTCCGCGCCGAGCTGGAACATCGCGGCCTCGCCGGTGATCTCGGGTTGCGCTATATTCCCGGGCTAGATGGCTTCACCAAAGGTTTGTTGAAGCGCAAGCGCCGGCCGAAGTAACGCTCTTCTGAACAACCGGGTTGGTAAGGCGGCGCATGGGTAAGCCGGGCTCCGAAAGGAGTTCCGGCAATGCACAACGACTTCGACGATGATGAGCCGAGACTGCCATGGACGGTGGACTCAAAACACGATGCTCGGCTCAACGACAATGAGGCGACCTTGTTCAAGCGCTCGTCGAGAAAGCGGTCTGAGCCGATGCTTGGGGATAATCCATCGGTTGCGAACTCGCAACCGGCCGAGACGTTGCCCCTCCAGCTTGAGGCGTTCGAACCGCCTGCAGCCTCGACACCAGAGACGGTGGTGGCAGACTGTCCGGTCGTGTCATCCGACAAGCCCGGCATCGTTCTGGTCGATCCCTTCGGGATCGAGCCCGAGCCATTCAACGGGCGCGGGATCGCCGTGTTCGATCCTGACCAGAACCGGGAGCTGATCGACGACATTCGCGCTCGTGGGAACACCGTGCCGGTGCGTCTGCGGCCCCGTCCCGATGGCTCGGGCTGGACCTGCCCATCCGGCAGCCGGCGCGTGAACGCAGGCCGGGTGATCGCAGCCGAGCAACCGGGGTTTCGGGTGCGTGCAATCATCGACGACACCATGACCGACGCTGAAGCCTACGCGCTTTGCTTGGCTGACAACCACGGCCGCAGCGAGGTCACACCCCTTCAGCGGGGCCGTGAGATCAGGTGGGCCATCGAGCATCTCCATGGCGGTAGCCGCAAAGCCTATATCGAGCAACATGGCGCCGATCCCAGCGTCGTGTCGCGCGCGCTCGACCTCGTCGGTCTGCCCGAATCGATTCTCGCCTGCGCAGAGGATCGCGAAACCTTGCCGACGGTATTCGCCGAAAAGCTCTCGCCAAGAATGAAGGATAAGAACGAGCGCAAAGCTATTCTGGCGCGCGCTAAAGCGCTTGACGGAAAGCAGCTGCCCGCCGCGGGGCTGTTGCGCTATCTGTTGACAGGGCAGCGCGGCACGCCACGCCCGGACCGCCGCGAACTCACGTTTGGCAATGGTCGCACCAAGGTTCGTGCCACCATGACCATAGCGTCGGATCGCTCCATGACGCTGAAGGTCCCGCCGCTGGCAGAGCTCACCGCCGAGCAGAAAGGTGAGCTGGAGGCCTTTGTCAAAGAGCAATTGGGCGGGCTGTTCTGAAATTGCTAAGTTGGACGCGAGCAGCGGCAACGAATGCTAGTGCGAGAGGCGGGGTGAACCGCGTCGAGTTTGTCGAAGGCTCCAACTCCTGAGAAGGTGGAGCCTGTATGGAGCAAGACGACGAACAAGTTTGCGCCCGAAGTCCGTCAGCGTGCGGGTGCGGATGGTGGCCGATCACGGACTGGGGGTACTGCGCGACCGACCGCGCATAGCGGTGGGCCGCCTTGCCGCTGCCCTTCGCCTCCTTTTCCACGATGATCATATGCGAAGGCATACAGGTCGGGGTCAGCGGGAAACAAAGCGATTAGGTGCGACGCGCGCGGGACAATGCGAAACGCGACATAACAAGCTGCGACGCGAAGCGGCGCACCATCATGCATCCTGCGGCTGCGAGAAGCGAAGCGCCGAGCGGCCGGCCAACGGGTTCACGCCCCGTGAACCCCCATCCTGTGTCAAAAATCTGCCCCCAAGCAACTTTGCGGCACGCCATGTGCCGCAACCGATCCTGTCGAGACATTGTCGAGCCTAATGCGACGGCTCGTGATCGATCGTGATGCAACGCGACCGAACACAACAAAACCGATCCAAAACCTACAGCAGGTCGATTTCCGGGACAGGGTCTTCTGGCCGCACCGCTGGACGGAGCGCGTTGACCAAGCGCGGTCGCCCAAACTTCTTTGCGATCCGGTCAAGCCACCGCGAGGCATCACGGGCGTTCAGATACGCGACCATGTCGGGGGCATCATCGAAGCCGAGCGCCTGCGCGTATTCTCGGCCCACGCCATTGATCCGGATACCCAGAATCTTGGACGCATGCAGCAAGTTCCGCTCGAAATCTGACAGGGTGGAGATGCTGCATCCAACCTTGGCGGCTACCTCTCTGAGCTTCTGCCCCGACGCTAGGCGCGCCAGCCGCGCGAGAGTTCCAACGCTCAGGCTATCTGACGCTGGTAAGCCCCAATCGACACCGCTCAGCCTGCCCAACACCGTTGATTGAGTGAGAGCACGAACCAACTCGACGCCTGGCGTCGTATCGCCCTTCTCCAGACGCGCGATGGTGTGTCGCGTGACGCCCACGCGCCGGGCAAGCGCCGCTTTCGTCCAGCGCTTGGCCGAGCGCGCCTTCTCAACGGATTCGCCGAAGGCTGCGGCGTCCAATTCATGACGCGGGAAGCGGGTCGGCGGACACGGCATGATCCACGCATAACATCGAATGCCGAAGTGGAACATATTTCTACAGACGTGGTCGGCCCATCCCATAAGATCGGGATGAGCGAGCCCAGATCCCATCCGGCCATCCTGCCTGCGCCGCCAAAGCGCCGTCACATCGACGGCTTGGCGCTCGTGGATGCGCTCCAAAACCAGCAGCGGCGTGACATCGACGAAGAGCCCGCGTCGCTGCTGACCACCATGGGCGCGGTCAGACTTCTCAAGCCGCTCATCGCGGACCGCCGCACCCGCGGTTGGACCGATCCGATGATCGCCACACTACTTGGCGAGCTCGGCGTTCCGATCAGTGCCGAGACACTCCGCACCTACCGCAGCCGCTTGGCGCGGGAGGATATGTCCGACGGCTCCGCGCCAAGTGTCGCAGACCAGCTCGCGGCTGGCCGGTCTCCCGTCCCGCTCGCTGCGCAAACAGCGGACGCAGCACCCGGAACTATCGCGCCTGCCGCCGATGCGGCGCAGGCCATCACCCCCTCGCCATCCCCGCCGCCGGTCACCGTTCCGGCCAAGGGAACCGAGACCGGCGCCAAGCTGCCCCGGTTCAATACCGCAGTCGATCTCGATGACTGCGTCTGACGTCAACGAAGGAGAATGACATGGTAAAGTTGGAACAACGCAAGGCTATCATCGGCCTCAAGGACAAGGGCGGCGCGAATCTCTCGACGTCCCTGAACGCCATCGCGACGGTGCTTCGCGCCACGGGCGGCGACACGTTTAGCGTCCATGTGATCGATGCGGACGGCTTTAATTCGACTCTGACCCAGCGACTGGGTCAGCGCGACGAGAGTGGCAAGCTGCTGGCGGATCAGGATCCCGCAAAAGGCGTGCTGAAGGCTGACCTGTTTAAGGTGGAGGGCATTCCCCCGTTGTTCGCGGCGGTCGAGTCCGACGCCCGGTTCGTGATCATCGATACGCCGGCCGGTGGCCTAACGAAGATCGATGAGCTCAGCGAGAATCTCGGTGCCAGCCAGTTCATCCAGCATATCGTCGATTGTGGCCGCCAGCCGATCATCATGGTGCCCTTTGCGCCAGCGGTCGCGTCGATCAGAGGCGTGGCGAAGGCGGTCGAGCGGTTCGGCGCCAGCGTACCGATCGTTGCGCTTCGCAGCATGGTCGGGGTGAAGGACAGCGACTATCGTCTCTGGACCGCTGAGAAGTTCATGGATCAGTACGGCCGTCAGGTGGGCGGTCGCACCCGCGCGGCATTCGAAGCGGTCGGAGGGCGGATGATCGACATCCCGGCGTTGACCGCCGGTCCCAATGCGATGGCCGAGGCGCTGAGCCTCACCTACGCTCAGGCAGCGACGTCCACCGGTGGTAGCTGGCAGAACTACGACCGCCTCAACGTTGCCCAGTGGCTCCTGGCGTGGACTGGCGAGCTCCAGAAAATTGGAGACCTGCTCGGGCTCGAAAACGCTGACTGGAAGGCATTCTGATGGGCAGCTCGGATAAGGAAGCCCCGGGCAACAACGCCGCCTCGGCGCGCGCATTGCTCGAGCGCTATCTCTATGGCCACGCGCCCGAGGTCGAAGCGGTGCTCCGCTTCGCCCACGATCACCGCCTGGACGAGGACAACCTCGTCTTCCTTCTGGTTGCCATTCTCAAGGTCAACGAAACGACCGTCCGCCTGCTGCTGACCTCTGTCGCCGATGCCGACCGCGTCATCGAAAACGCCCGGAAAATGGGCAAGGACCTGCATGCGCTTTCGCAGAAGCTGATCGCTCAGCAGGAGGCGGCCGCCATACGCGCAGCCGGTCATCTAAACGTTGCTGCCGATCGCTTCAGCGGCTTGATGGTGCGGGCCAATGATCTTGGCGATCGCCTGTTGGTTGCGAGCGGTGAGCTTCAAGCGGCGCGCGGCGTGTTCGAACACGCTGCCGGCATCAGCGAGGGCCGGTTCGCGCTGAACAGCCTCATCGAGCGCATCCGCGCGCAGGCACAGGCCGATCTTCGGGTCTACCATTCTGAGCTCATTGAAGAATTAGACCTCAGCGTGCGCCGAAAGGTTTGGGCGGTGCACCTCTATGGATTGGCAGCACTTCTAGGCATTTCGTTGATAATCATGATCATGGTCCTTGAATAACAAGACCGCGTTGATGCGCGGCATTAACAGCTTAGCCATCCGCGGGCTAATGCCTAGAAGCTTCCGATACTCCGCCCCCAGCTACCGAACGGGTACAGAGTGGAGCAATTCACAAAACAACTGTTTGTTTTACGAGTTGGGCTGAGCTGGTGTCTCGGACCGGTCAGCTGATCGAGGACATGTTAGCCAAGCCGGCCTGCGACCAGATCATTGACCACGCTCGGATCGGCGAGCGTGCTGGTGTCGCCGAGCGAGGACACATCGCCCTCCGCGATCTTGCGCAGGATGCGGCGCATGATCTTGCCCGAGCGAGTCTTGGGCAGGCCCGGCGCGAACTGCACCGCGTCGGGCGTGGCGATCGGACCGATTTCGGTGCGGACCCATTTGACCAGCTCGGCGCGCAGCGCGTCGTCGGCGGCGACGCCGGCGTTGAGCGTTACATAGGCATAGATGCCCTGCCCCTTCACCTCGTGCGGCATCCCCACCACGGCGGCTTCGGCGACCTTGGGATGGAGCACCAGCGCGCTTTCGACTTCGGCCGTGCCCATGCGGTGGCCCGAGACGTTGATGACGTCATCGACGCGGCCGGTGATCCACCAATAGCCGTCCGCGTCACGGCGCGCCCCGTCGCCGGTGAAGTAGCTGCCCGGATAGGTGGTAAAGTAGGTCTGGAAGAAGCGCTCGTGGTCGCCCCACACCGTGCGCATCTGGCCGGGCCAGCTGCGCGTGATGATGAGGTTGCCCTCGGTCGCGCCGTGCAGGACCGTTCCCTTCTCATCGACCAACTGGGGATCGACGCCGGGCATCGGCTTGGTTGCGCTGCCGGGCTTGAGGTCCGTGGCGCCGGGCAGCGGGGCGATCATCGCGCCGCCGGTTTCGGTCTGCCACCAGGTGTCGATGATCGGGCAACGGCCTTCACCGACGATGTCATGATACCAGCGCCATGCCTCCGGGTTGATCGGCTCACCCACCGTGCCGAGCAGTTGCAATGACTTGCGCGAGGTTTTTGCGACGAACTCGTCGCCGTCCTTCATCAGCGCGCGAAGCGCGGTGGGCGCGGTGAACAGCGTATGGACCTTGTGGCGATCGACCACCTGCCAGATGCGGCTGGCGTCGGGCCAGTTGGGCAGCCCTTCATACATCAGCGTCGTCGCGCCGTTGGCGAGCGGACCATAGAGGATATAGCTGTGTCCGGTGACCCAGCCGATATCCGCCGCGCACCACCACACGTCGCCGGGGCGATAGTCGAAGCAGAGTTCGTGCGTCAGGCTTGCCCACAGCAGATAGCCGCCGCTGGAATGCAGCACACCCTTCGGCTTGCCGGTCGAGCCGCTGGTGTAGAGGATGAACAGCGGATCCTCGGCATTCATCGCCTCGGCCGGGCAGTCGGCGGGCACGTTCGCCGCCGCTTCGTGATACCAGATGTCGCGGCCCTCGGTCATGCCGACTTCGCCGCCGGTCGTCTTGACCACGATCACCTTCTGCAGCGCCGGCGCGCGCGCGGCCGCGGCATCGACATTGGCCTTGAGCGGCACGCGCTTGCCGCCACGCCGGCCTTCGTCGGCGGTCACCACCACCGCGCTGTCGCAATCGGTGATGCGGCCGGCCAGCGCCTCGGGCGAGAAGCCGCCGAACACCACCGAATGGATCGCCCCGATCCGCGCACACGCCAGGATCGCGAACGCCGCCTCGGGGATCATCGGCAGATAGATGGTCACGCGGTCGCCGCGGTGGACGCCCTGCGCCTTCAGCACATTGGCGAAGCGGCAGACTTCCTGATGCAGCTGCAGATAGGTGAAGGTCCGCGCGTCTTCGGTGAGATCGTCGGGTTCCCAGATGATCGCGACCTCTCCGCCCCGGCTGGCGAGATGGCGGTCGATGCAATTAGCGGCGACGTTCAGCTTCCCGTCGGCGAACCAGCGGATGTGGAAATTCGCCTCGTCAAACGACCAGTCGCCGGCGAGTTCGGGACGCTTGATCCAGTCCAGCCGCTTCGCCTGCTCCAGCCAGAAGCTGCCGGGATCGGCAAGCGAGCGGCCGTAGAGTGCCTCATAGGCTGACTTATCCACGCGCGCTGCCCGTCTCCATTCCATTGATACCGGGTAAAGGTCGCTGGACATCCATCCTCCTGATACGTCTTTTGCCGGTGGAGCTCCGCTTCACGATCCGTGCTGACAAAGCCAAGCACCGTGCAGCATACCGCCTCGCTCGATAATCCACTGGATCATAGACTTGGCGCCAGCCAGCACCCTCATCACGTCTGGACGTGAAACCTGCCGCCTGGCACTCGCATGGTCCGGCCCCTGATCCCGCTACAGCTGAAATCGGGGTCCGCGCTTCTGAGCAAAAGCTTCAATCCCTTCGCGTCCTTCGAAATGCCCGCCTTGCCGCGCAATGGACCGGCGTTCCGCCTCAAGGTGAGCCTCGAAGCTGTTGCCCCATCCCTCCAGCAGCAGATCCCTCGTCGCGCCGAGCGCTGAGATCGGGCCCGCAACCAATTCCGCCGCAATCCTCATGGCTTCGTCTTGCAGCGCGCCATCCTCAGCCACCCGGGTGATCAGGCCGATCTGCGCGGCGGCATGCGCCGTCAGCTTCGTGTTGCGCAGGAACAGCTCCTGCGCCCGCCGCAGGCCAATCAGGCGCGGCACCAACCACGTGGCCCCACCATCCGGCGAGAGCCCGACCTTGCCGTAGGCGGGGGTAAACGACGCTTCCGGCGCTGCGACAACGATGTCGCCAAGGATCGCCAGGCTCAGCCCCGCGCCCGCCACAGGACCGTTGATTGCCGTGACGAGCGGCTTGTTCATCTTGAACAGCGTCGCGATCGCCGCATGCAGCTGAGACGTGATCGCCTTCAGCAACTGGCCGATCCTGTCGCCTGCCTGGGTGAAGGCGTTGATGTCACCGCCGGCGCAGAACATACGTCCTTCGCCGGTCAGCAGGACGCAGCGTACCGCATCGTCTTCATCCACTTCGATGGCGGCTTCGAGCAGTGCCCGCGCCAAATCCAGATCAATCGCATTGCCGGCGGTCGGCCGATCAAGAATGATACTGCCGATCGGCCCGTTCCGCTCGATGCGGACGCCGGTCATGCCGACACGCGCTCGATGACCAGTGCGATACCCTGCCCGCCACCGATGCACATCGTGGCGAGGCCGTAGCGCCCGCCGCTGCGCTCAAGTTCGTGCAACAGCTTGGTGACCAGGATGGCGCCGGTTGCGCCGACCGGGTGCCCGAGCGAGATGCCGGAGCCGTTGACGTTGGTCTTGGCGGGATCGAAGCCGAGTTCGCGCGCGACCGCGCACGCCTGCGCCGCGAAGGCCTCGTTCGATTCGATGACGTCTATCTGGTCGAGGTCGAGGCCGGCTCGCTTCAGCGCGATCGGCACCGCGCCGACCGGACCCAGCCCCATGATGGCGGGATCGAGACCGGCATGGCCCCAACCCAGGATGCGCGCACGCGGGGTGAGCCCGCGCGCCGCCGCCGCCTCGGCGGTCGCCAGCACCAGCGCCGACGCGCCGTCGTTGATGGTGGAGGCGTTGCCCGCGGTGACCGTGCCGTCCTTGCGGAACACCGGCTTGAGCGCAGCCAGCTTGTCCTGGGTGGTTTCGCCGCGCACATTCTCGTCCGTGACGAAATCGAGCGTGCCGCCGCGCGACCGGACGGGCACGGCGACGATCTGGTCCTGGAACCGGCCGTCTGCAATTGCAGCGGCCGCGCGGCGCTGGCTTTCGGCGGCTACGGCGTCCTGATCTTCGCGACTCACCTGGTTGCGCTCGGCGACATTCTCGGCGGTGATGCCCATGTGATAGCCGTCGCGCGGATCCGACAGCGTCGTGGTGAGCGCGTCGACCATCTCGATCGCCCCCATCTTCTGGCCGAACCGCGCGTGGGTCACGTAATGCGGCGATCGCGACATGCTTTCAGCGCCGCCGGCGACGGCGACCTCCACTTCGCCCAAGGCCAGCATCTGCGCGGCGGAGACGATCGCCTGGACGCTCGATCCGCACAGGCGATTGACGGTCAGCGCCGGCGCGCGATCGGGCACCCCGGCCTCCAGCGCCGCGACACGGGCGAGATAGGCGTCCTGCGGCCGGGTCGGGATGACCTGTCCCATCACGACATGCTCGACGTCGCCTCCCTTCAGGCCGGCCCGCTCGACCGCCTCGCGGATCACGATCGCGCCGAGCTGCGAAGGCGGAATGTCCTTCAGCGCGCCACCAAACGACCCAATGGCGGTCCGCACGGCGGAGAGGATGACGACGTCATTGAGCATATTGGCGAACCTAAAGGGCGGTGTAGCCGCCGTCGACGACCAGCGAGGTGCCGGTCACGAATGACGAGTCATCGCTGGCGAGGAACAGGATCGCTGATGCGATCTCATCCGCACGACCGACCCGCCGCATCGGCGCCGCCGAACCGACCGCTTCGACGACCTCCGGCGGCAGAGCGTCGAGGATCGCAGTCTGGATCGCGCCCGGACACACGCAGTTCACGCGGATCCCGGCTGCGGCATATTCCGCGGCGGCAGTGCGCGTCATCGCAACGACGGCGCCTTTCGTACCACAATAGCCCATCATGTTGGGGAACGCGACAAATCCCGCCATCGAGGCAGTGTTCACGACTACGCCGCCCTTCTGCTCCAGCATCACGGGAATGGCATGCCGCATACCCAGATAGACGCCCTTGGCATTGACCGCCATCACACGATCGAAATCGGCTTCGCTATAGTCGGCGGTCGGCACGTTCGGACCCTCGATCCCGGCATTGTTGCACAGGATGTCGAGCCGGCCGAACTTGGTCACGGCAAGCGCAACCGCCGCAGCCACGTCATCGCTTTCGGAAACGTCCGCTCTGATCGGTTCGCACGCGTCGCCAAAGCGCTTGGCGATGTCCTGTTCGGCGCCCGAAATATCCGCGGCAACCACCTTCGCCCCCTCGGCGACGAAGCGTTCGACCGTAGCCGCGCCGATCCCGGAGCCCGCGCCGGTGATAAGCGCCACCTTGCCATGCAGCCGCCCGTTCATCACGCTGCCCGAGGCTCGGACAGCGTCTGGCCGAAGCAGTTCACGCTCAGCTGCGTCGGATCCATGAACTCGACTAATTCGGTCACCTTCTCGTCCTCCACCCGAAAGACGAAGGCATAGTGCCTCTGCCGGTAGGTCCCATACTTGCCCGGCCCCTCGCCAAAGCCGAGCGCGACGCCACGCGTCCCTTCGACGATCAGTTCAGTACAGTTCACCACCGGCAGGCCGGTGAACCCGTTGCTGAGCAGCGGCACCAGCTCCGCCTTGACGCCCTCAGGACCCGTAAAGGTCTTGGACGCCGGCGTGTCGCCGATGATGGTGTAGGTGCCGTGCTCGGCAAACATCTCGAACGCTCCGACGAAATCGCCGTCGCGCATCTTGTCCATATAGGTCTGGATCACCGTACGGGTCGACATCAGGTTACCTTTCGCAATCAGGCGAGCTCGAAGCCTTCGTAGCCCTTCTTCGCGCTGTCCCAGCTCAGTTCCAGGAAGCGCGGCAGGCCGCCCGCATAATAAAGCGGCTCGGACTGCTTGCCCGGGATGTCCGTCCCGAACCACCAGCTGCTGGTGCGCGGCAGCAACGTACCGGCGGCGGAGTCGATGACTTCCTTGAGCCAGAAGTCCTCGGCCGCTTTGGTCGCCTCGATCCGTTCATAGCCGTTGTCGCGCAGATACTTGATGCACGCGACCACCCAGTCACCCTGATATTCGGCGGTCGATGGCCCGTTGGTCCATGCGGCCGGCGACTGCGGGCCGTAGATGAAGAAGAGGTTAGGGAAGCCGTTGCTGGCCGAGCCGAGCGCAGTGCGGAAGCCGTCCTTCCAATATTCCGCGAGCGTCTGCCCGTTGGTGCCGTGGATGTCGATCGCCGCCGGGCCGCCGGTCACCGCGTCGAAGCCGGTGCCGAACAGGATCACGTCGAGGTCGATATGCCCCGCGGTCGTCTCCAGCCCATTCTCCGTCGCGCGAACGATCGGCGTCTCCTTGAGATCGACCAGATCGACATTGTCCTGGTTGAACGCTTCGTAGAACCATTGCTCCAGCGGCATGCGCTTGGTGCCGAACAGGATCGGCGGCTTTTCGGGTGCCAGCCGCTCGGCGGTTTTCGGATCCTTGACGCGAGCGTGGACTTGCTCGCGCCAATAGGCATAGGCCTCGTTGCTCGCCTGCTCCTCGAGGATCAGTTCGGGGAAGCTTCCCAGCCACGGCCGAAATGCGCCGACCTGATAGGCATTCTCGTAATGCGACCGGCGGCTTTCCGGCGAATGGTCATGCCACGAGCTGCCCGTAAATTCATAATCGAATCCCGCGAAGGTGTTCTTCCGGATATCGTACATTTCCTGATACTTCGCCTTGAGCGCAGCCTGCTCTTCCGGCGTGATCTTCTGCTGGCGCAGTGGCAGCGCGAGCGCCGGCGTACGCTGGAACAACGTGGTGTGAACCGCGCGACGGCTCGATTGCTCGGTCAGCTGGACGCCGCTCGCGCCCGTCCCGATGATGCCGACCCGCTTGCCCTCGAACGTCAGGTCTTCCTGCGGCCAGCGGCCGGCATGTGCGACTTCGCCCTTGAAGTTCTCCAACCCCTCGATCTTGGGATAGTGCGGTTTGGAAGCGAAGCCCGTGCAGATGACCAGGAACCGCGTGCGAACCGTGACGCCCTTGTCGTCGGTGACCAGCCACTGGTTGCGCTCGCCGTCGAACCGGGCGGTGTCGATGCGCGTATTGAGGCGCGTGTCCTTCGACAGATCGTACTTCTCGTCGACGTACTTGAAGTAGGCGCGGATCTCGTGCCACGCCGGAAACTTCTCCGTATAGGTCCAGTCGCGCCACAGCTCTTCGCGCGAGAACTGGTAAAGCGGCATTTCGGTGTCGACCCGCGCGCCGGGGTAGCGGTTCCAGTACCAGATACCGCCAAGCTGGCCGGCCATGTCATAGAGCTTCGCATTGAAGCCCTGTTCGCGAAGATTGATCAGCTGCCACACGCCGGCAAAGCCGCCGCCGATGATCAACGCATCCATTTCCTCGACGTCGCGGGCCAGTTCGCTCACGGTGGATTCGGAGGTCTGCACGGTCAATATCCTCTCAAGCCGCAGTAGCGGCGTTGTGTTTGTCATCGATCTTCAAATGCGTGCGGAGCCAGTCGGCAATGCGCGCGACGGCATCGTCCGCTTCCGGCGCAGCACCGGCCATGAGTTGGAAGCAATGCTGCATCTCGGGAAAGACATCGATTCTGACATCGACGCCTGCCTGGCGCGCCGAGTCGGCCGGACGCGTTGAATCGTTCAGCACCGCCTCATGCCCGCCAACCTGGATATAGGTCGGCGGATAGCCCGCATAATCGATGTAGAGCGGGTTCGCGAGCGGATCCGAAGGGTCGGCGTCACCCAGAAAAATGCCACCGATCGCCGCCGACATCTCGCGCGTCACCAGCACGTCGTTGTCCTTGTTGGTTTCGTAACTCGCGCCCGACGTATCGCCGCCGGCCCAGGGCGATAGCGAAACGGTGGTGGCCGGCAATGGTAGCCCGGCATCGCGAATGGCGCTGATCGTTGTCAGCGCGAGCGAGCCGCCGGCGGAGTCGCCGATCAGCGCGATGTCGCTCGGGCGGATGCCCTCGCGCTCGATCAGCCAGCGATAGGCGCGCGCCATATCGTTGACGGGGGCGGGATGTGCATTCTCCGGGCACAGCCCATATTCGACCAGCAGCGCGCGACAGCCGACCTGCTTGGCGACATGAGCATAGGCCTTGCGGTGCGTGTAGATCGATCCAGCAACGTAACCGCCACCATGGGCGCACAGGATGACCTTGTCCGTGCGCGCGCCCTTCGGCGTCGCCCACATGCCGAGCATGCCGTCGATGTCGACCTCGACATAATCGACGCCGCCGGGCTCGGCGGTGACGTCGCCCCAGTGCGAGAACATTTCACGCATCACGTCCATCGGCATGGGCGCCTCGGCGACCTGGCGACGCGCCCACTCGCGATAGAGATCCGAAAGCGCTTGCGATTGCGGGCTTGCCATCATCTCTCTCCATTGACGCGGGAGCGTGTCAGCCACGCTCCCGCAGCATCTTCAGAACTTCAGCGTTGCCTGGACGCCATAGGTACGCGGCGCGCCGGCGTTGTAGATCGTCGATCCGAACGCTCCGGTCACATCGTAACCGACCGGAAAATAACGCTTGTTGGTCAGGTTCTTGCCCCAGATCGACAGCACGAATAGGTCGGTCGAATAGGTCAGGCGCCCATTGACCAGCGCATAGCCCTTCTGCTCGAGATATCCGCGCGCACCAGGCTGCTGCAAGACGCCGCCCGCACCCGGCTGTTCGCCGTTGAACGGATCGTAAAAGTAACGGCCGACATAGTTGACCTCGCCCGTCGCGATGAGCTGGCCCGAGCCGATCCGACCGAAGTTCAGATCGGCGCCGGCCGTCGCGGTCCAGCGTGATGCGAACGGCAGATCGTTTCCGCCGATGTTGACGCCACTGAGGAACTGGTTGGCCGCATATTCGCTGTCCAGGAACCCGGCCGAGCCGCGGATCGTCAACGCCCGAACCGGACGCGCAAGCAACTCCAGTTCGGCACCCGTAACCTTGGCGTCGAGGCTGCGCAGGAAGCCGACGGCGCCGACGATCTCGGAAACCTGCTGGTTGTCGTACTTGTAGTGGAACACGGCGCCGTTGAGCTGCAACCGGTCGTCGAAAAAGCGCGTCTTGAAGCCGGCTTCATAGGCGTCCAGCTTCTCCGGCTCCAGATAATAAACCTGCGCTGCATCAAGATAGGCGAAGCCGTTATAGGCACCGGAGCGATAGCCGCGGCTGAAGCTCACATAGGTGCGGATGTCGTCGGTCCATTTGTAGTTCAGGATCGCACGACCCGACAGGTTGCTGTTCTTGTTGCGCAGCGTGAAGGGTGTGTAGAGCGGGAACAGCAGCGTTCCGGGAATATCGCTATAGGCGTTTGAGAAGGCGTTCTCGAACGCGAGCTTATCGTGCGTATAGCGCAAGCCGATCGTCAGATCGAGCCGGTCGGTAACGCCATAGGTGCCCTCACCATAGACCGCATAGGACTCGCGACGCTGGAAATAGCCATATCGTGTGTTGAGCGAAGTCGGCGGGGCGGCCGGATTGACGAGGCCGCCGGGATTGAAGGTCGCCGGGCTGGTGGCATCCGGCAGCACGTTGAAAGCGCGCACGTCATTGACCGAATCCGACGTGTCCTTGCCGTAATAGGCGCCAAGCAGGAGCTTGAACGCGCCGGTTTCCAAGTTCAGGCGAAAATCCTGGCTGAAGTCGGTCGAGTCCGAACGATAATTCGGGGTGAAAATATCGAGCGGCGTGCCGTCATTATCGGTCAGCAGATCGAATTTCGACTCGGTATAACCTGTCACCGAGGTCAGACCGACACTGCCCAAGTCTAGGTTGATCGAGACCGAACCACCAACGGTGCGCGTGTAGAATTTACCGCCATGATCGAGGCTGTACTCGTCATAGTCCAGCCCGGCAGCTTCACGGCCGTAACCAAAAGCGTTCGTACCGGGAAGCGTGCCGGTCAGGCCACGTGCAAAGATCGGAGAGCCAATCGGATCGTCTTCGGCGAAGTACGCCTTGAGCACGATATCCAGCGTTTCGGTCGGCTTGAAACGCAACGTGCCGCGCATCCCGAAATTATCCGATGTCGCATAACGATCGTTATCAAGGACGTTACCGCTCGGATTCACTTCCTTCCAGAAGCCATCGCCGGTTGCCCGCGTTGCGGCAATACGGATGCCCAGCTTGTCTTCGATCGGGGTAACTTCGACCGCCGCCTCGGCGGTGAAGCGGTCGTAATTGCCATAACCGACCGTCAGATAACCGTTGCCGCCGGCATTCAGCCTGGGCTGTCGGGTATACATGCTGACGGCGCCGCCCGTGGTGTTACGGCCGAACAGCGTCCCTTGCGGCCCGCGCAGCACCTCGACGCGCTCGAGATCATAGAGCTGCAGACCATGCGTGAAGCGGAACGCCTGGTAAACTTCATCGACATAGACGCCGATGGGCGAGGCAGTGTTGCTGTTGTACTCGTTCGCCACGCCCACGCCGCGCAAGCTGAAATTGGGCTGGGTATCGCCATATTGCGAGTTGACCTTGAGGTTCGGCACCACGACAGCCAAGTCCGTGGTCTGCGCCACGCCGCGCGAGGCCAGCTGCTCGCTGTTGATCGCCGAGACGCTGAGCGGAACATCCTGAAGATTTTCGGCGCGGCGCGTCGCGGTGACGATGATCTCGCCTATGCCGCCCGAATCTTGGCGCGGCTCGTCGGCCGGCCGCGAAGGATTGGTGACCTGTGGCGCGCTTTGCACGGGCTGATTGAGCGGCTGCTGCGGATCACCGACCTGAGTTGGCGGCGCCGCGCCTGATTGCGCCCAGGCCGAGGTGCTGATCACGCTGGCGGCAGTCGCCAGCAAGAGCCTTGCCACATGCCGCTGGGTCATCGCCCGAACACGCCGTTCGCTCACGTCACTCTCCCATCGATTTTTATCGCTGTGGGATGAAGCCTATCGCGCCCCGCGCCGCTGTCAACAGTCTCGTGGAATTATTTTTCTACGTAATCGTGGAAAATGCAGCCAACATGTCACAGCCGCCTGCTTGAGCGGCTGTTACTGCGTGCCATCATGGTGAGTAGGGCGACTCCAGGCCCGAGATGACAAGCTCGGCAAACGTTTTGCCGATCTCTTCGGCAGGTTCGGACCGGTCGGGCCGAAACCATCGGTGCGACCAGTTGAGCATGCCCAGGATACCGGCAGCGACCGTCCGAGGAGACCCGATCCTGCGGAACCCACCATCGGCATAGCCCTGCTCGACGATAGTGATGAAACAGCGCTCGATGCTGCGGTTGAGCTGCCGCATGTGATCCGACCATTCGGAGCGCTTGCCGCTCACACTGGTCAGATCCTCCTTCACATAGATGTAGAGCAGCGGATAATTCTCAGCATATGAGACCATCAGCGCCGAGACCAGGTCGCGCAGCTTTCGGGCGGGACTGATCGAACTCTCCGCGATCCGCCTGGCCAGTGCCTCATTCTCTTCCAGAACGGTTCGGACGATCTCGTCGAACACATCTTCCTTTGAGGAGAAATAGTAATAGATCGATGCGCGATCGATCCCGAGATCGGCAGCGATCGCGCTCAGACTCGCCTTGGCATAGCCCAGGCGATGGAACACATGGACCGCCGCCTCGGTAATCTCCTGACGCCGGTTCTGATAAGATGCAGTGGAGTCGTCCTTTGCCGCCTTGCGTCGCCGGGCAATAACCGACTTTCCCTTATCCAATAGGTCCTCCGATTGATCCAACCCGCCTCGCCTCCATGCGACTTAGCTGGCGGAAGCCGCCTTGTCAGCCGCGTGGTGCACCGGCAACGTAGAGCGTCTGGCCGGTGGTGAAGGACGAGCGCGGATCGGCGAAGTAGCTGACCGCGTTGGCGATATCGTCCGGCATGCCGGGCCGACCGACGCGGATGTCCTTCATCATCTCCGCGATCAACGCTTCCATCGTCATGTTCATGCGCTCCGCGACCGCGCGGGTCATGTCGGTCACGACGAAGCCGGGTGCGACCGCGTTGACCGTTACGCCAAACGCGCCGAGTTCGATGGCCAGCGTGCGAGTCAGCCCTAGGACACCGGCCTTGGCGGCCGAATAGTTGGTCTCGCCGAACACGCCCAACGCGGCGATGCTCGACAGGTTGACGATCCGACCCCACCGCGCGGCTTTCATCGCCGGCAGCACTTCGCGGCTCATCAGGAATGCCGCGGTCAGGTTGACGTCGATGACCGTGGTCCAGTCGTCGAGGGTCAGCTTGCCCAGCGTCTTGTCCCGCAGAATGCCGGCATTGTTGACCAGGATCAGCGGGGGTCCAAGATCGGCTGCGACTCGCGCGACAGCCTCGGCAACCGCCGTCTCGTCAGCGACGTTCGCCGCGACCGCGATCGCCCGCCGCCCCCGTGCCTGAACCTCGGCGACGGTGCCGCCGCAGGCTTCGGCGTTGAGATCGAGAACGGCGACATCGCAGCCATCCTCTGCCAGCCGCAGGGCGATGGCGGCACCAATGCCGCGCGCCGCGCCCGTGACGACAGCGACACGCCGTTCGGGGATTGCTGATAGTTCGCTCATGCCAAGTCCAACATTTGCATCGCGCGCTCGCTCAACATGAACTTGCGCGCCCGCCCGGAGGCGGTGGTGGGGATTTCGCTTTCGGGCACGACGAGGAAATGCTGCGGCACCTTGTAGCGCGCGACCTGTCCCGCGACTCGATCATGCAGGGTCGCAGCGTCGAGCCTGGCATTCTGGGCGGCGACGACGAACGCCACGCCCACCTCGCCCATGCGCTCGTCGGGGATCGGCACGACATGCGCTTGCAGGATGTCGGCGTGCTGCGTCAACAGGTCCTCGACCTCGGTCGGCATTACCAGCTCACCGCCGCAGCGATAGGATTCCTTGGTGCGGCCGACCAAGGTGAGATAGCCCGCTTCATCGATCTGGCCGAGATCGCCGGTGCGCAGCCAGCCATCGGGCGTAAACGCCGCCGCCGTTGCCTCCGGCTTTTTGTAATAGCCCGCCGTCACGCCCGGTCCGCGCGCAACAAGCTCACCCGTCTGCCCGGTATCGACGTCCTTCAAAGTTTCAGGATCGATCACTCTATAATCGATCAGCCTGCCAGCCAGCGCCGGGTCGCCGACCATGCCGACGTCGCGGAACCGGCCGTTCGAAGTCGATACGCGTTCCAGCGGGTCCTCCGGACGGGTCATCATCGCGGTCGCCGTCGTCTCGGTCATGCCATAGCCGGTGTTGATCTCGCTGACGCCCAGCTCGTCGATAATCGCCTGCCAGATACGCGGTGGCGCGCACCCGCCCGAGGCAAACGCGAAATACAATGTTGAAAGGTCGTACCGCCGCTGCTCTGCGGCATCCAGCACGGCCAGCGTCATGGTCGGGATCAGCAGGGCGTCGGTCGCACGATGCCGTTCGACGGCTGCCAGCGTATCGTGCGGATCGAAGCGCAACTGGGGGATGATCGCGCCACCCACCCACGGCACGGCCAGCAGCCCCTCCACATAGCCGAATACATGATACATCGGCAGCGAAAAGACGATGCTGTGCCCTTGTTCCAATGCGCGGGAATAGGCGGCGCCATAGGCGGTGCGCGTCACCATGTCGTGCGTGAGCATGACGCCCTTGGGCGAGCCCGTCGTGCCGGACGTGTAGATGATGTCGCAGAGGTCGCCGGGATCGACCGTCGGCGCGACGAACGGATCCGACGATGCCAGTTGCTCGAAGGGGCAGGCCCCAGCGCGAATTGCCGCCTCCCCGGTATCGAATACGATGACCTCGCGCAGCATGGGCAACGCCGCACCGCCACCATGCTGCGCCCAGCCCGGCGCAATCTCGTCCAGCGCCGCTTGATAGTCGTTGCCGCGAAAGCTGGTCATCGTCACGAGCAGCCTGGAATCGGACTGCTCGAGCAGGTAGCGCAACTCGTCCTTACGGTTGAGCATATTGATCGGCACCGCCACCGCTCCAACACGTGAAACGGCGAATTTAAGCGCCACGAATTCCGGATAGTTGGCCAGGATGATCGCCACCTTGTCGTCGCGTCCCACGCCCCGCGCGGCCAGGCCCGCCGCCAACTGCTGCGACCATGACTGGATATCGCCATAGGTCCAGCTGCGCTCGTCCGTCACGACGAAGGCCGCGTCGCGATAACGATCGGCGGCCCAATCGAGCATGTCGTGCAGCGTCATCGCACGCCACGCAGGCATGGCGCTTAAAAGGTCCGCGCGCCGCTCGACGATCGACTTCATCGCCTGCCCTCCCACCGGATCGCCGGTGCACTGCATTCGGGGGCGAGCCATGCGCCGCAAACCAAGCTCACTGATCCTCTCCTCGTCGATTGAAACGGCGATGGCGCTCGAAATACGATGCCTGTTGCCAAAGGCTATGCCTAAACGCGAGGGGTCGTCAATGGTATCGTGGAAAACGCCGACGGTTCTTGATCACGACCGCCATCAGCGAGACATTGATCGTCGCATTGTCAGATAGCCCAGGCTAGGTAAGATACTGATATTGCTTGCCAATACAAACGGAACCCACTTTTTTCCACGAATGTGTTGACGATCAAGCGACTCCTGTGACACATCTTGCTCACAGGAGAGGAATGACGAATGGACACGAGTGTCGATGTCGTGGTCATCGGCGCTGGCTTTGCCGGCCTGCGCGCGCTGCACACATTTCGGTCAATGGGCCTCAAGGTCGCGGTCCTTGAGGCAGCCGACGATGTCGGTGGCGTATGGTACGCCAATCAATATCCGGGTGCGCGGTGCGACGTGGAAAGCTTCGACTATTCCTACCGCTTCTCGCCCGAGCTGGAGCTGGAATGGCGCTGGTCCGAACGCTATGCGACACAGCCCGAAATCCTGCGCTATATCCAACATGTCGTCGAGCGGTTCGACCTGCGCCGCGACATCCACTTCAACACGCGCATGGCATCGGCGCACTATGACGAGGGCGCGGCGCGCTGGCTCGTGACGGCCGAGGACGGCCGGCGCTGGAGCGCCGCGCGGTTCGTCCTGGCGGTGGGACAGCTCTCGACGCCGAAGGACACCGTCTATCCCGGTCAGGTCACGTTCCAGGGCCGGGTGATCTACAGCGCGCAGTGGCCGAAGGAGCCGGTCGATCTGGCGGGCAAGCGCGTCGCGATCATCGGCACGGGTTCATCGGGCGTCCAGATGACGCCGGTCATCGCGCAGCAGGCAGCGCAACTCACCGTGTTCCAGCGGACGGCCAATTACTCGATTCCCGCTGCCAATGCACCGGTGTCCGATGCCGAGGATGCTGCGGTGAAGGCGAGCTATGGCGAGCGCCGCGAGGCCGCCCGCAATTCGCCCAGCGGTTTGGGTTTCGTGCCGGACACCCGGTCGGCGACCGAGGTGCCCGAGGCGGAGCGCGAGGCGGCGTTCGAGGCGGCTTGGAACCGACTCGGCTTCGGCTTCGCGCTCACGTTCAAGGACCTGCTGCTTGACGAGGCGTCCAACAAGACCGCGTCGGACTTCATCAAACGCAAGATCGCCGAACAGGTCACCGATCCCGTCCTGCGCGACAAGCTGACGCCCAAGGACTTTCCGTTCGGAACGCGGCGGCCATCGGTCGACAGCGGCTATTTCACGACCTTCAACCGCGACAATGTGCGGCTGGTCGACATCAGCGAAACCCCGATCGAGCGCTTCACGGCGTCAGGCATCCAGACCAGCGCCGAGGAAATCCCGTTCGACGTCATCATCTATGCAACGGGGTTCGACGCCTTCACCGGCTCGCTGCTCAAGCCCGAGATCGTCGGACGCGGCGGCCAGTCGCTGCGTGAGAAATGGTCGGCCGGGCCGGTCAGCCATCTGGGGATCGGCGTCCACGGCTTCCCCAACATGTTCGTGGTGGTGGGACCAGGCAGCCCCTCGCTGCTGAGCAACGTATTGCTGTCGAGCGAGGAGCAAATCGACTGGCTGGCCGATCTGTTCCGCCATGCCGCCGACCACGACATCGACGAGATCGAAGTCACGGCGACAGCCGAGCGCGACTGGGTCGCCCATCTGAACGAGCGCGCGCAGGAAACGCTCTACGTCAAGACCCCATCCTATTATCTGGGCGCGGAGATGCCCGGCAAGCCGCGCGTATTCATGCCCTATTCGGGCGGGGTGCGCGGCTACCGCCGGATTCTCGAACGCACCGCGGCCAACGGCTATGAAGGGTTCGTGCTTCGTCGGCGGCTTGACCGTGCCGTCGCCTGAAACCATCCCGCACGGCGATCATGCCGAGTCGGCGGTCGATCCCGCTTTCGCCGCGCTGCTGGCGGATTCCCGCACGGCGTTGCGGGCGCCGACCCCCGGTCTGCCGATCGAGGTGATGCGCGCCGCCGCGAACAAGTTTATGGCGCGGGCACAGGGCCCGCAGGATGTTGCCGTCGAAGATCGCACGGCGACTGGGCGCGCTGGAAGCATCGCGACGCGACTGTACCGCCCGGCCGGGGCGGATGCCGCCATCCTGCCGGTCACGCTGTTCGTGCATGGCGGCGGCTTCGTGCTGGGCAGTCTGGACAGCCATGACGCGACGTGCCGCGCGCTGTGCGTCGCGACGGGAATGGCGATCGTCGCGCTCGACTACCGGCTCGCGCCCGAACACCCATTTCCGGCGGCGCTCGACGATGTAGCGGACGTGCTCGCCTGGATCGGGATGCAGGCCGCCGCGTTGCGGGTCGATGCCGGCCGCATCGCGCTCGCCGGCGACAGCGCGGGCGCGCAACTCGTGCTCGCCACGCTGGTGCAGCGCTCCGACATCGCCGACACGGTTGGTCACGCGGCACTGCTCTACCCGCTGCTTGACCCGTCCGCCGCGGCACCGTCGCAGCGCGAGTATGGGGACGGTTATATGCTCACGCGACCGTTCATTGACTACGCCTGGTCATCCTACGGCGCCGCGCGGCTGGACGAGGCGAGCGACTATCTACGGCTGGGCGACGATGCGCTGGCCGGCCTGCCGCCGATGACCTTCGTCCTGGCGGGGTGCGATCCTTTGCGCGACGAAGGCGAAGCAATGGCGCGGCGCCTGCAACAGGCCGGCGTCGAGGTTCAAGTGCATCGGTTCGACGGCATGATCCATGGCTTTGCCGGCCTGCCGCAGTTCACGCCCCGCGCCGGCGAAGCGATCGAACTGATCGGCAGCCAGCTGGCGGGCGCCATGCGGCGTGCTGCGGCATGATCGCCGGCCGTCCCGGTGGGCTGCGCCGTGCCGCCGACGTATATCGATCGGCCGACGGTCCTTCCCTTCATTCAACCGCACAGCATTGGATCGCGACATGGCAGCCTATCTGATTTTCACCCGGATCAGGACCACCGACAGCGCGGCGATGGAGCAATATACCAGCCTCGCGCGTGCCTCGCTCGCGTCACAGCCGGTGACCCCGCTGGTCGCCTATGGCGAACAGCAGATACTGGAGGGCGATGCGCATGAGGGGATGGTGGTGATGTCGTTCCCCGATCGCGAGACGGCGCTCGGCTGGTACAACAGCCCGGCCTATGTCGAGGCGAGAAGCCACCGGCTGCGCGGCGCGCAATATCAGGTGACGCTGGTGCAGGGCGTCTGAGCGGCGTTCAGATCAGATATGGCAATGCGAGAGGAAGATTGATGACGCAAGTTGCAAGCGGCGAGCGCTGGCGGATCACGCGGGATACGCCGGTCGGCTATGAGCTTCAGCCGGTGATCAAGAAGGCGGCGATCCAGCTGATGGGATCGCGGCTGTGGGGGCGGTTCAATCCCAACCACTGGGATCCGGTCTATGCCGGGCAAACCGGCCTGAAGGCGCCGATCCAGACCGGCGAGATGTCGTCGGCCTATCTTGCCGAGATGTGCGTCAATCACTTCGGGCCGGACGTCTTCCGCGGCTCACGCATCGTGTGCAAATACGTCGCATCGACACTGGCGAACGAGGTCATCACGACCCACGGCGTCGTCCGCGAAAAGACGCCCAAGGGTGATGGCTTTCGCTTCACCGTCGATATCTGGTGCGACAACGAAGCCGGCGAAAAGAAGACCGTCGGCTGGATCGAGGTCGATGTCGGCGTCTGACGCCACCGCTACAATCACCCTCTAGCCCGAGGAATTGCCGAATGGCCGATACATCCGTCAGAACCGACGACCTCCGCCCGATGAGCGAGATCCAGGTCGCGCAGACCCGCGAATTCATCGAGAGCCTGGAACAGGGCTCGCAAACCTATTGGGACATGGTGGAGATCGGCGACGAGCTGTCGCGCGAGCTTCATCTCTCGCCCGAGCTGATCATCCTCTATGCCGACGCGGTCGAGGACTTCAATCCCTGGTACGAGGGGTGGAAGATGAACACCTGGCACATTCCGGGCGAATCGCCGTTCGGCGGCGCGATCGTGCCGCCGCTGTTGGTGTCGCACTTCGTGCTGTCGGTGCAGTTCGACCACACCAAGCCGTTCGCGATCGGGTCGATCCACACCTTCCACGATTCGGAAATCCTGGAGCCGATCCCGGTCGGCGCGACCGTTCGCATCACGACGCGCGCGAGCGACAAATACGAAAAGCGCGGGCGGCGCTATGTGCGCCACGAAGTCACCGTGAACGACGTCGCAACCGACACGCTCTACTTCCGCGAAACCCGCGACATCCTGTCGCTCTGAAGGATCGGTCCATGGCGCTCACTGGCAAGCCCGTCGCGGAAGGGCTGTTCACTACCGGCAGCGATGGCCCACGTCTGATCGGTTCGCATTGCGAAGGGTGCGGCACGGACTATTTTCCCACGGCGATCGGCTGCCGCAATCCGGCGTGCCACGACAAGCGCATCGTCGCCACCGAACTGGCGCCGCGTGGCACGCTGCTCAGCTATACCGTGCAGCGCTATCAGCCGCCGCCCCTGTTCCGCATGGACGACTGGGCGCCCTATGCGATTGGCCTGGTCGATCTGGGTGGCGGCGTGGAGGTGATGAGTATGCTCACCGGCTTCGATCTCGACGAGATCGTCATCGGTTCCGCCGTTCAGCTGACGCTCGAGCCGCTGTTCACCGATGCGCAGGGCGAGACGGTGCTGACCTACAAATTCGCTCCCGCAACAGCGCAGGTGCCCGCATGACCCGCTCCGTCTATGTCCTCGGCGCCGGCGCCCATCCCTGGGGCAAATGGCCCGACAAGCCGCAGCTTCAGCTGGCGATCGAGGCGGTTCAGGCCGCGCTGGACGACGCCGCGCTCGGCTGGCCCGACGTGCAGGGACTGGTCGCCGCCAGCTCCCGCTTCGAAGGCGGCATGGGCTGGGGCCTGCACGCCAACGAGCTGGCTCAGGCCGTCGCCGAACAGGGCATGGCGTGCGTGAACGTCGGCGGCGCTTGTGCCGCCGGTGCGATCGCGTTCGACACCGCCTATTCGATGATCGCCAGCGGGCAATATGACCTGGTCTGCGCGATGGGCGCTGAGCGCATGCCTAAGGGGTTCATCCCGCGCCCGCCCGGCAGCGTCGATGATATTACGGACAGCGATTATCTGCGCTGGGTCGCGATGGGTGCGACGAACCCGGCATATTGGGCCATCGAAGCAAACCGCCGCGCACATCAGCATGGCACGACCCGTGAAACGCTCGCCGCCGCGGCCGTGATGATGCGCAAGCACGCCAGCGGCAACCCGCTGGCGCGGTTTCGGAAGGAGACCAGCGTCGACGAAATCCTCGCGTCGCCAATGGTGGCCGACCCGCTACACCTCCTGGAAATCTGTCCAGTGAGCGACGGGGCGGCCGCGATCATCTTAGGCAGTGAGGCGTTCGCGCGCCGCGCTGGCAACAAGCTGGTCGAAGTCGCCGGATGCGCGATCGCGACCGGCACATTCGGCGATCCGGCACGGCGCATTCCGACGATCTCCAGCACCGTCCGATCCGGCGTCACGCACACCAGCGAAGTGGGCACCGCGGTCGCGCGTTCGCTGGCGATGGCCGGGATCGGTCCAAAGGACGTCGACATTCTGGAAATGGCCGACAACACCGCTTGGCACATTCTCGCCTGGCCCGAGGCGTTCGGCTTTCTTCAGCCGGGCGAAGCCGATGCGATGGTGGCCAGTGGCGCGCTGGGTATCGGCGGCAAGGGACTGACGATCAACCCCAGCGGCGGCTTCCTTTCCTTTGGCGAGGCAACGACGGCGCAGGCCGTGCTGCAAATCGCCGAGCTCACCTGGCAGTTGCGCGGACAGGCCGAAGGACGTCAGGTCGAAGGCGCCAGGATTGGCATGTCGGCGGTTCTCGGCCTCGGCGCCAATGGCGGCTCGGTCGTGCTGAAGGCCTGATTGTTTCAAGAAGGAGTAGGATCGTGAACCTCGACAACATCGGTGTCATCATCACCGGCGGCGCGTCCGGCCTGGGCGCGGCGACCGCCGCGTTGTTGGCAGAGGGCGGGGCGAAGGTTACGCTGTTCGATCTCAACGAGGCGGAAGGCGGAGCGACTGCCCGGCGCATCGGGGGCCGTTTTGCACGTGTCGATGTGACTGATGCCGACGCAGTTCAAGCCGGGATCGAAGCGGCGGAACACGAGCATGGCGTAGCTCGTGTCCTGGTGAATTGTGCTGGAATCGCACCGACCGTTAAGACGGTGGCACGGGACGGCTCGCCTCACCCGGCAGAAAGCTTTCGCAAGGCGGTGGAAATCAACCTGATCGGCACCTTCATCACCATGTCGCGCTTCGCCGCACGCCTGGCGGCGGCCGATCCGATCGGCGAGGAACGCGGCGTCATCGTCAACACCGCGTCGGTCGCTGCGTTCGATGGGCAGATCGGGCAACTCGCTTACGCCGCGTCGAAGGGCGGGGTCGTGGGCATGACACTCCCGGCCGCGCGCGACTTGGCACAGCACAAGATCAGGGTCATGACGGTCGCTCCCGGCATCTTCTTGACCCCGATGCTGATGGGCCTGCCGCAAGCAACGCAGGACTCGATCGGCACTCAGGTGCCCCACCCCTCCCGCCTCGGTCGGCCAGAGGAATATGCGCAACTCGTCGGCAGCATCATCGCCAATCCCATGCTGAACGGGGAGGTCATCCGCCTTGATGGAGCGATCCGTCTAGCGCCTCGTTGAGCCTGTCATGACGGGGGCCTAAAGCTGGGGCAGGCAGCGCCGACCACTTGCAGCATCTTGTGGAGAAATGCCGTTACTTCAACAAGCCGCAAGCGAGACCCCAGACGACATCCACGGTCGCGATGCCCAAAGTGGGCTAGGCCGACGTCCACGCCCGGCGCCTCTCGCCAAGGCGAACAAGTATATTCTGTCGACAAAGATCTGTCTGCACGAGCGGCCGACAACCTGAACCAGTGCCTCGGCAAATCACCGCCCGAGTCGTCGAACAGTTCAAGGCTGAGTAGGGTTGCCATGGACACGAACGGCGCGGCGAAGATCATCCGGTCTGTTGATGTTGCCAAGGTCAAGCGCGTGGTCGTCCACAAGCGTTGCGTTCGTCGCTGTGATCCACGACCGCAAGGAACGATGACCTTCAGCCAGGTGAGCGTCAAGCTGCGCCGCAAGCGCAGTGGGCCAGCAGCCGATGAGGTGCTGCCTTGCGAAGACGGTAACAGTCTGGAGGTTCATCCGGTCGACAAGATCGCGCGGAAGCGGAAATACGTCGACCGGCACCGTTATCACAGCGTCAAACCCGCGCGCACTCGCGTCTGCAAGCGCTGCGTTGATCCCACCAAGTGGCCCCATATCAGGGCGGGGTCGATCGGAAATCCAGCGGAGGCGTTCGGTTGGCCTCCCGCAGATCACAAGTTCATCGACCTGGGGCGCAAGTGCGCTGCACGCATGATCGAGCAAGCTGCGGCCAGCAATGCGTGCAGATGCCTTGTCGCTCCCGAAGCGGCGCGACGCGCCACCTGCGATGATCGCGCCCAACAGCCGCATATCAGGGGTACAGTCTCAGTACATCCACAAGCGATCCGACGCCAAGCGGCGCGGCACCGGGTTGTCGCCTGATGAGGCACTGCGTGCGGACGAGCTGCGCCTGGCTCGATGCGGATTGACGATCCAGCACCTGCACGCCGCTTCGCTCGATCGACCCGCAAAGGAACGCCTCTCGATCGCCATTAACGGGGGCCGGGGCTGACAGGATCATCTGATAGCAATCAACCGCACCGCTTATCGGCCTACCGCCGAGTCCCGCCAGCAGCGGAGCGAGAAAGAGGCGGGCGACCGTCAATGCAGCGGTCGGATTGCCTGGCAGGCCCAACACGTGTAACGCCCCGATACGGCCGAACCAGGCCGGTTTACCCGGTTTGATCGCCAAGTCGGCGAAAGCCATCTCGAGCCCCAGAGCGGCAAGCGCAGCACGACAATGATCCGCGTCGCCGCGCGAGGCACCGCCGGTGACGACGAGCACATCAGCATTCTCGGCAATCGACTGCGACGCCGATCGGATTGCAGCAGCATCGTCACCAACACGTGCCGTGACCACGCTCGCGGCGCCCCATCGCTCGGCGAACGCGCCGAGCGCGATCGATAGGCTGTCGGGCACCAGGTAAGGGCCGGCCGCCGCAGCGCCGGCGGGGACGAGCTCGTCGCCCGTGACCAGGATGGCCACACGCGGTCGCCGGAACACGACCACCTCGACCACGTCTGCGGCGGCGGCGGACGTGATCGCGAATGGATCGAGCACTTGCCCTTGCGGCAGCAATGCCGTCCCGGCGGCGAAGTCGCTGCCACGGCGGCGGACATGCGACCGATCGGCAACGTCGCCCGCAAGCCGCACCTGACTGCCGATCCGCTGGCTTCGCTCGGTAACAACCACGCGATCGGCGCCGATCGGGAGCGGCGCTCCGGTCATGATCCGCATCGTCTCACCCGGCCCGATCGTGCCGGCTTCGCGAGTGCCGGGAAAAGCCGATCCGATCAGGTTGAAAGAGGCCAACTGGCGCAAATCGACCGTCCGCACCGCATAACCGTCCATTGCCGCGCAATCACGGCGGGGGGAATCGATGCGGGCGACCACGGGCTCGGCGAGCACTCTCCCGGCACCATCCGCCAATCCGAGCCGCTCAATGCCCAGCGGCGATGCGTGCAATGCAAGGATCGCCTGCGCCGCATCATAACCGATCCTGGCGATGCAAGCGCCGCGTTCGATCGGCTGATCATGCATCGATCGGCGACCCTGCCTGTGTCAGCGTCTCGAACATCGTCGATGCGGGCCGCCCGATGCTACCGACCCCGGTCAGCCTCCCCTGCGCAACCTCCAGCGCTGGCGACGCGCGACCACCCGGCTGGTGACCGATCAGGCGTACGCTGCCAGTCAGGAGATCGTCAGCCATTCAGGATCTCCCTCACGTCGGTTTACAGCTTCTCGGTCAGTTCGGGGACGATCTTGAACAGGTCGCCGACCAGGCCAACGTCTGCGACCTGGAAGATCGGGGCGTCCTCGTCCTTGTTGATGGCGATGATGACCTTGGAGTCCTTCATGCCGGCAAGGTGCTGGATCGCGCCGGAGATGCCGACCGCGATATAGACTTCAGGGGCGACGATCTTGCCGGTCTGACCGACCTGATAATCGTTGGGGACATAGCCCGCGTCGACCGCCGCGCGCGATGCGCCGACGCCCGCACCGAGCTTGTCGGCGAGCGGTTCGATGATCGAGGTGAAGTTCTCGCCCGAAGCCAGCGCGCGGCCGCCCGAGACGATGATCTTCGCGCTGGTCAGTTCAGGGCGCTCGCTCTTGGCGATCTCCGCGCCGACGAAGCTGGACAGGCCCTTGTCGCCGCCGCCCGAGACGCTCTCGATCGAGGCGCTGCCGCCTTCGGCCGCCGCCTTGTCGAACGCCGTGCCGCGGATCGTCAGCACCTTCTTGGCGTCGCTCGACTTGACGGTCGCGATCGCATTGCCGGCATAGATCGGGCGGGTGAAGGTGTCGGCGCTTTCGATGCTCAGCACTTCGCTCACCTGCATCACGTCGAGCAACGCGGCGACGCGCGGCGCGATGTTCTTGCCGGTGGTGGTGGCAGGAGCCACGAACGCGTCGTAACCGCTCATCAGCTCGGCGATCAGCGGCGCGACATTCTCGGCGAGGGCATGGCCGTACGCCGCGTCGTCGGCGAGCAGCACCTTGCTGACGCCGGCGATCTTGGCGGCGGCATCGGCCGCGCCCTGCGCGCCCTGCCCGGCCACCAAAGCGACGACATCGCCCAGCTTCGTGCCGGCGGTGACCGCGGCCAGCGTCGCGTCCTTCACCGACGCATTGTCATGTTCGACCCAGACGAGAACGCTCATGCCACCACTCCCAGCGTCTTCAACTTGCCGATCAGTTCATCGACATCGGCGACCTTGACACCAGCCTGGCGCTTGGCCGGCTCCTCGACCTTCACCGTAGTGAGGCGCGGGGTGACGTCGATGCCGTAGTCGGCGGGAGTCTTCTGCTCCAACGGCTTGGACTTGGCCTTCATGATGTTGGGCAGCGAGGCATAGCGCGGCTCGTTCAAGCGCAGGTCGGTGGTGACGATCGCCGGCGTCTTGAGCTTGACCGTCTCGAGCCCGCCATCGACTTCGCGCGTCACGTCCACCGCATCACCGGCGACCTCGACCTTGCTCGCGAAGGTGCCCTGGCCCCAGCCGAGCAAAGCGGCCAGCATCTGCCCGGTCTGGTTGTTGTCGTCGTCGATCGCCTGCTTGCCCAGGATGACGAGGCCAGGCGCTTCCGCTTCGGCGACCTTCGCCAGCAGCTTGGCGACGCCCAGCGGCTCGACCTTGTCCTCGGCGACGATCAGGATCGCGCGGTCGGCACCCATGGCGAGTGCGGTGCGCAGCGTCTCCTGCGCCTTCTGCTCGCCGATCGAGACGACGACGATCTCCGAAGCCGCGCCCTTTTCCTTCAGGCGAATGGCTTCCTCAACCGCGATCTCGTCGAACGGGTTCATGCTCATCTTGACGTTCGCCAGATCGACGCCCGTCCCGTCCGCCTTCACGCGGGGCTTCACATTATAGTCAAGCACACGCTTGACCGGCACCAAGACTTTCATTGCGTCCTCCGCTGACAGCATTGCGCGGGCCGATGCTCCGACGACTACGCGTCGTGAAGCGACTGGTCCGCCGTCGCCTTCATGATTTGAACCCCGACATTGGTCATGCGCGGCTGGCCCGTATAAGGATCGTAGACTCGGTCGGTCGGGATCAGCCGGTTCGGGCTTGCGCCGTGAAGCACCGGATCAGCCTCCGGGTTTTGTGCGTCCCCATAGGCAAACGCCATCGATACCGTGCCCGGCAGAACGTGGTCGTCGCGAGACACCAGCGCGCGGATCTTGCCGAGTTCGGAAGATAGTTCCACTTCATCGCCATCGACGACACCGAGGTGGGCCATATCGTCGGCATGGAGGAATGCCGGGTTGTGGAACCGTCCCTTATTGGTCACGCGACGATTGCACGAGGAATTGTAGACGTGATTTTCGCGTCGGCACAGCAGCCGGAATTCGTTCGATGGGCTGCGAGCCGATTGCGCGCCCACCACTTCTGACAACCACGCAAGCATCTCAGGATGCCCGACTTCCAGCCGGGCCGTGTTGGCGGGATCGCCCGGCTGGACGACGATCAACCCGTCGTCGTAGATGTGCCCGTGACGATTTGACTTGATGACGTCGAGGGGAACGCGGCTCCCCTCGGTCAATTTCTCCAGCAACTCGGCGTTGCTCGGTCGCGCGTCGAACCGGACCTTCGCCCCCTCGGGCGGACGGCCGAATGGCAGGACCTCGACCGGATAACCCATCCGAACCATCAGTTCGTAGAAGATCTGCCACTCTTCCAGCAGATCGGAGCCCTGCGGACGGCGCGCAATCTGCTGCGTATATTGCGCGTGCGCCTGACCTTGGCCGTAGCCCGTCGCGCGACCCGAAAGCCAGTCCATGAAGATCGTCGCCGTTTCGACCTCCAGCCCCATAGGCGGGGGGAGGACATAATGTGCGAGCTTGCCCGATTCAGTAAACCACGGATCGATCGTCACGAACAGCTCTAGCGATTTCAGCGCCTCGATCGTCCGCTGCTGGTCTGGAAAGGCCATTGCCGGGTTGCCACCCCAGCACAGCAGGCTGCGCACCCGTCCCTCGCCCGGCAGCAGCATTTCCTCGGCGAGCGCGGCAGTCGGCATCCCCGCACGGCTCTGCTTGAGGCCGCGCACCCGCATTCGGCCGGCGAGCGCCCAATCCGGATCCGGGCCGCGTGCTTGCGCGCGAGCGGAGAAAGCCGGAAGCAGCGAGGGGCTGGCCTTCACCACGTCACCTGCGCGCAGCCACCGGCCGCAGATCGTCTCGAGCACGAGCACCAGATATTCGATCAGCGTGCCGAAGCCCGACATGTGCGGGCCGGTTCCCGCCATCGCATAGCCCCGCCGCGCGCGCGCATAGGTCCGAGCCGAGTCGGCAAGCAGGTTGGCGCTCACGCCGGCGGTATCGGCCACGGCGGCGACATCGATCGAGTGCAGCGCGGTTCGCAGCGTGTCCAACCCGGTCACATGCGCGTCGACGAAAGCGCGATCGTACAGTTTCTCCTCAATCACGACCTTTAGAATGGCGGCCATGATCAGCGCGTCGTTGCCCGGCCGCGCCTGCAGGAAATGCGTTGCCTGTGCCGCGACATGACTTTCGCGCGGGTCGATGACGATGAGCTGGCAACCCCGCGCGAGCGTCTCTGCCAGCCAGCGCTTCGGCGAGCCGGAGGGAAAACCCGTATACGTCAGCAGCGGATTGATGCCGATCAGCAGGATCGCATCGGGCCGGTCGAAACCCATCGCCGGCGCCCCCCAATAGCCGAGGAACGACTGCGCGGACTGCTTGCCGCCCTTGTCGATCGTGTTGGGATCGAAACGCATGTTCGTGCCGATCGCGTCGAGCAACGCGGTAAAGAACGGCATACCGGCACCGAAATTGCCGACGCTGGCCATGGTGCCCCAATAGGAGGCGATCGAGCGCGGCCCGTGGCGATCGCGCAGTCGAACCAGGCTCTCGGCGATCTCGTTGAGTGCGGCATCGCTGGTCACTTCCTCGTGCGTGCCGTCGGCCTTGCGGCGCAGCGGGCGCAGCACGCGATCGGGCGCCGACAGGTAGGCGCCCTGTGAGCGTCCCTTGATACAGCTGTAGCCCTGATATTGCGGGTTGTCCGGGTTGCCGTGAACGGCGAGGACATGGCCGTCGTCAACATCGACCAGGATCGAACATTGGTTGATGCAGCAGCGGCAGAAGGACGGCTTGAGCTCACGCATGACGGTCAAGCCTCCCCTTGCGCGGCGATCCGCCGCAATTCTGCGCGGTCCACCAGCTTGACGCGCGGGCGGCCCGTGCGCCGCCCCTGCGCGCGCTCGTGCGCGTCGATCGCGCGCCATTGTGTGATCGTCGCATGTTCCGGAAGGTGCAGGAGCGGGCGATCTCGCACAGTATCGGCGAGAAGGCCCGCTTCCAAATCGTCGAGCAGCGCCGCAACGGTTTCGCGCGCGCACGACTTGTTGGTGCCCATCGATCCGGACGGCCCGCGCTTGATCCAGCCGGTCACATAGTGACCCTGACGAACGGCGCCGGTGTCCGGGTCCATAAGCCGCCCGCCGACATTCGGCATGATGCCGCGCTGGTCGTCGAACGCCGTACCGGCGATTGCCACACCGCGGAAGCCCGCTGCACGGACGATCAGGCCGGCATCCTCGACGATACTGTGGTCCGAAGCCGTGATGCGCGTGCCGTTCTCGTCAAGCTCGAGGCGATTGACGCGCTGGCGCAATGCGCTCGCGCGTTCCTCGCCGATCACCGCCTCGGGCGTACGCAGGAAGGAGAGCCGGATCGACTTGCCCCCCGACGCCGGCTGGCGCGGAAGATCGTGTATTGCGGCCAACTTGCGGCGGGCGCTCCACGGCGCCGATCGCGTTGCCTGTGCGTCGAGTAGCATGGCGCCGAGTTCCGTCGGGAAATCGGTCCAGAGCGAGAAATCGTCGCGACCGTGAAGCCCGAGCAGCTCTGGCAATGTGAATGCCGCCTCCAGCGGCGAGCGGCGACCCAGCACGACGATCTCGGATATGCTGCTGTCGCGCAGCGCAGTCAGCGCATGTGCCGCAATGTCGGAACGGTGAAGCCGTTCGACTTCCTGTGCCAGGATACGCGCCACGTCCAAGGCGACGTTGCCGTTGCCGATGACGATCGCGCGCTTTGCCGAAAAGTCGAACCGGTGATCGGCGAAATCGGGGTGGCCGTTATACCAGCCGACGAATTCGGTTGCCGAAAGACTGCCCGGCAGCGATCCCCCGGCGAGTTCCATCGCGCGCTCGGCACCCGCGCCGACCGCATAGATCACAGCGTCATAGGCGGTCGCAAGGTCGGCAGCGGCGATATCCCGACCGATCTCGATGCCGAGTCGCAAGGTTACGCGTGGATCGTCGAACAACCGCTCGAAGCGATCGACGATCGTGCGAGTCGCGAGATGGTCGGGCGCGACGCCGAAGCGCGCCAGGCCCCCCGGGGTGAGCAGGCGGTCGAACATCTCGACCCGCACACCGTCTCCGCGGCGCTCGAGCAACTCTGTCGCGGCATAACACGCCGCAGGACCTGTTCCCACGATCGCCACGCGCAGTGTCTCACTGCTTGCGCGGCTCGCAGGAAAAGCGCCAGGCCGGCGCCGCGGCGTGTAGTCGCGCGCGCCGGGCTGTTCGAAATAGGCCGCGTTCAGCTCGATGAAGCGTTCGTCCGCTTCCTCCAGGTCATAATCGCTTGCGATCGCGCCGACCGGACAGATGTCTGCACATGCACCACAATCGATGCACGTCGCGGGATCGATATACAGCATCTCCGCCTGCTCCGCTTCCAGCTCTCCCGTAAGCGGGTGGATGCAGTTGACCGGACAGACATCGACACAGGCGCCATCGACGCAGCAATGCTGAAGAATGACATGGGTCATGCAAGGTCGCTCTTGCCGGCCTGCTCGAGCGACGCCTTCACATCGTGCTTCACTGGTCGATGCATGGTGCCTCTCCATCCGGCTTCAGCTTACGGCCTGACGGCTCTTTCGTTAATTAGTTTACTAGTCGCATTTTACAGCTGGATCAAGCACGGACCAATTCAAATGGCGGCACTCACATGGGTGCGCAGGAACGGCCCTCCCAGATAGGCGGGATATCCAGCATGAGTGACGATCGCGAAGTCTGCAAGCGGAGCCAATTCGCGAGGCAGCGAGATGGCTTGCGTAATCGCCCGGTCGATGCGCTCAATCGCTTCGCGGGCAGGCGCCACGGTGTCGATCCAGAAGCCGCGTTCCGCGCGCGTGCGTACGACCGGAGCTTCGCCGCCGAACCCAGCCTGCGCCAGTAATCGTGAATCCTCCGCCGCAATCGCGGCTTGAGCGGCAGCAACCGCCTGTTCGATCACTGGCGGCAGCGCGTCCTTGCGCCGCAGCCGCTCATATTCGGTCTTGGCGAGAAACAGCGTCGCGATCATGTTGCGCGCCTCCTCACGCTGAATGAGTTGGGCGAAGATCGCCATCTCGGTGCGGATCGCGCCATCGAACCCCTGCGGTACCCCCAGCGCCACGCAATCGAGGATCGCCAGCGGCGCGGGGTAATGGCCGAGCGTTTCTGCCAGGATTGCGGCACGCGCGGGGGCCGTCGCTGCCTGCGCCACTGCAGGATCAGCGGGCACCCAGTCGTCGGAATCCCATGGCTGTACAGCCGTGCCGCCGTCCAGGATCCATGCCTCGGCCGCCTCGATTTCCTGGCCGGCCGTGACCAGCGTACCGACCAAGCCCGCGTCGAGCGCCGCCGCGCCCGACAGGCGAGCGCCGTGAAGCAGGATCGGAAGCGCGCGTTCGATGCCGATCAGGCGCGGCAAGCGTTGCGTTCCGCCTGCGCCGGGAAGCAGTCCAACCAGCGACTCCGGCAACCCAAGCCCGATTCTCGGATCGTCCACCAACACGCGGTGATGCGCGGCCAACGCGAGTTCGCAGCCGCCGCCCAGCGCCAGTCCGGCGATTGCCGCGACAACTGGCTTTCCCGCCGTCTCCAGCGCTCGCAGAGCGCGACTAAGGGCAAAGAAGTGATCGAAAGCGATGTCGAAGCGACGCCGCTCGGGCGCGGCGACGATCATGTCATAGGCCAGCCCGAGTTCGGTCAGATCGGCCCCCGCACAGAAGGCGTTCGACTTGCCCGATCGAACGACGACGCCGCGCACATCGGCCTCTCCCAGCCACGTCGCGAAGGCACCCAGATCGGCGATGGCGGCCTCCGAAAAGACGTTCATCGTGCGGCCGGGGCAATCGAACACGAGGTGAGCTATGCCCTCCCGGCCCGGCTCGATCCGGAACTGCGTCATATGCGGTGGTTGAGTCATCGTGTCGCCTCTTCGGATTTGCGGAACTTGCCGGCATCGTCGCGCACCGCAGTCGTGCGGACGTCGATCGAGCGTGGCCATTTCGCCGGGACGAGATGGTCACGCAGGAATTCGGTCATGTCTGCGAGGGTCAGCGGTTCTGCGCTTTCGACGATCGCATGGACCGCCTGGCCCAGTTCGTCGTCGGGCCGGCCGATAACGGCGCACGAGCGGACCGCGCGATGGCGCAGCAGCGCAGCCTCGACTTCCGCCGGCCAGATATTGACGCCGCCCGAAATGATCAGGTCGTTGCGGCGATCGGTAAGGAACAGATAGCCCTCATCGTCGACCCAGCCGCAATCTCCGACTGACTCCCATCCGCCGGCGTCGGCGCGGCGTTCGGCGCCGATATAGCGGTAGGTCGAGCGCGGCCCGCTGGCCGGCAACGCAAAGATCTCGCCCACCGTTCCCGGCGGCACGTCCTGCATCGCGTCGTTGAGGACGCGGATGCGGGCGCCGCCGATCGGCCGCCCGACCGAGCCGGGCCGATCGAGCCATTCGCGCCCGCCGATCCAGCAGCGCACCAGCCCCTCGGTGGCGCCATAGACTTCCCAAATATGATCGGCGCCGCGCCACTCGATCCAGGCTCGCTTCAGCCACTGCGCCATCGGCGCGGCGGTGTGCACCACCATCTGCCAGGTGGAGAGATCGTGTCCAGCGCGCCGCTCGGGCGGAAGCGTGTAGATGCGGTGCATCATCGTCGGCACCATCAGCGCCCACTGCACGCGCTCACGCTCGATGATCGACAGCGCGGCGTCGGCATCGAAGCGCTCCATCGTCACTACCGCCGATCCACGCCAGAGCGCGAAGATCGCCGCGCTGAACGGCGCATTGTGATAGAGCGGGCCGGGCACCATCGCGACCGCGTCGGCGGGGATGCCGATGAAGTCGGTCCCTTCGTCGAATTGCGCCGACCGTCCGTCGACGATCACCTTCGGCGTGCCGGTGCTGCCGCCGCTGGTGCAGGCTTTCCACGCCGCGGCGACGTGATGTGTCGGTGCCGCAGGCAATCGGTCGGCGCCGGGGACTTCGCCAACACCCAGATAAAGTCTTGGCTGCATCGCCGCCAGGATCGCATCGCGTTCGATCGGCGGCAGCTTCGGCGAAAGCGGGGCCGGGGTTGCCCCGGCGCGGTAGATGCCGAACGTCAGCGCCAGGAACTCCGGCCCGTTCGGCAAGGCGTAGGCGACGAGGTCGTCCGGCCCTACGCCCCTGTGTCGCAACGCGCCTGCCCAGGCCGTAGAGCGAGCATCCAGTTCGCCGAACGTCCAGCGCTCGCCGCCATGCACCACCGCGACACGATCGGGCGGAAAGGCCGCGGGGACGTCGGCGAGCGTCCGCATCAGAAGCCGACCTTGTCCCCGCCCTTGAGAGCGAGGATCTCCCGGGCATCATCCGGGGTCGCGATCTCAAGGCCCAGGCCTTCCAGGATCTGTCGCACCTTGATTACCTGCGCGGCGTTGGACGGTGCCAGCTCGCCCTTGCCGATCCACAAATTGTCCTCAAGCCCGACGCGGACGTGGCCACCCATCGCCGCGGCCTGCGCCGCCACCTTCATCTGCGAAGCGCCCGCGCCCAGCACCGACCAGCGATACTGGTCGCCGAACAACCGGTCGGCGGTACGCTTCATGTGCAGCACCTCCTCCGGGTGCGGGCCGATGCCGCCGAGCAGACCGAAACAGGTCTGGATGAACAGCGGCGCCTGCACCAACCCTTCGCTCCAGAAATAATGGAGGTTGTGCAAATGGCTGGTATCGTAGCATTCGAACTCGTAGCGCGCGCCGGTCTCGTTCAGCGTCTCGAGCGCGTAGCGGATATCCTTGAAGCTATTGCGGAATACTAGGTCGTGGCTGCCCTCCAGCATCGTCGGTTCCCAGTCGTGCTTGAAGTCCTTGTAGCGTTTGAGCATGGGGAACAGCCCGAAATTCATGCTGCCCATGTTGAGGCTGGCGACTTCCGGCTTCCATACCGCGGCAGGCCGCACGCGCTCCTCAACCGACATGTAGGGTGAACCGCCGGTCGTCAGATTGATGACGACGTCGGATGATTGCTTGATCACTTTCAGGAACGGCTCGAATGCTTCCGGCGACTGGTCGGGCCGGCCATCCTGGGGATTGCGCGCATGAAGGTGGACGATCGCCGCACCCGCTTCCGCCGCTCCCAATGCGCTCTCCGCGATCTCGGCCGCCGTCACCGGCAGATGCGGCGACATCGATGGCGTATGGATCGATCCCGTGACCGCGCAGCTGATGATTACCTTGTTGCTCGATGCCATGGCGCGCTCTCCTTCACATGCGTCGGTTGAATTGCGCCCATGCTTCGCTGAGCGAGGCGCTATGATCGGGTGCGGCGATGGCGATGAGGGCAGCTGCCCGCGCATCGTGACCGAGCCTGCGCAAGTCGGCGGCGCCATGCTCGGTCGCGACGATGTCGATGTCCATGCGGCCGAGCGACACCGGGCCGGCGGCCGCGCCGGGTGGGACGATCCGGCTGATACCGCGCGCGGTGGCAGGCAGGACGACGATGCGCAGGCCATGGCCCCGCGCGCCGCGCGCAAAGTCCGACGCGCCGCCCGGCCCGGACATCCAGCCCTTCGGCGTCAACTCGGCATAGGCTTGGCCGAACAGATCGACTTCGATCCCCGAATTGATCGTGATGAGGTCGGGAATGGCTGCCAGCACAGCGGGATCGTGCGTGATCGAAACCGGCCTGAACTGCAGCGCCGGATGATCCAGCCCGCCGTACAGCGCATCGCTGCCGATCGCGACACCAACCGTCACCGAACGGCCTTTCGCCATTGCGCCCGAGGCAAGCAGCGACAACACCCCATCCCCAATCAGGCCGGTATGCACGCGAAGATCACGACGCGTCGTGAGTGCGCCGAGGATCGCGTCGGGCACCTTGCCCAGCCCGGTCTGCAACGTCGCCCCATCCGGCACGAACGGTGCGACATGCGCAGCGATCGCCTGAGCGACCGGGTCGGCAGGCCCAGCCGCCAGGCTTCGCAGAGGCTGCTCGCCTTCGATCACGGCGGTCAGCTCGATGACGGGGATGCCGCGATCGCCGGGCGTGCGCGGCATCAGCGGATTGATGTGCGCGATGCGGATCGGAATCTCGCGCCACAGTTCGGCGAGAAAATCGACCTGCGTGCCGAAGCTGCAGAACCCGTCGGCATCGGGCGGCGCGCACATGAACAGCGCAGCGGCCGGGCGGCGGCGGCGCAGCTCGGCGAGCACGTCCTGGTAGCAGAGCGGGAGAAACTCGACCCGCGCCGCCGCCGCCTTAAGCACCGGGGTCTGGAAGAAGGTCAGCACTCGGCTGTCGGGACCGGCATCCCAGGCCCGCGTGTTCAGCCCGCCGACGAAGATGCCGCTGAACGTCATCGCACCCAGTGCCGCGCCGGCATGCTCGACCGCATCCGCCAGCAGGTCGGATTCGGCCGAGCAGCCCGAGACGAGCGTCAACCCACCGGGTGGCAACACCTCGGCAAGCTGATCGACCTCGATCGTGCGCGGCATCGCACGTCTTACTTGACGAAACTGTGGAAGTCGGGGGCACGCTTCTCGTGAAAAGCGCGCATCCCTTCCTTCGACTCCTCGGTGTCGTAGAAGAGCTTCACCGAATTCAGCGCCAGCATGCTGATGCCGCGGATATTGTCGCTGTCGGCATTGAAGCTGCGCTTGGCCAGCGCGAGCGCCGTGGGCGAACGCTGCGCGAGGATGTCGGTCCACTCCGTTACCGCAGCGTCAAGCTCGGCCGCGGGCACGACCTTGTTGACCAGCCCCATCTCGAGCGCTTCCTGCGCCGAATATTGCAGGTTCAGGAACCAGATCTCACGCGCCTTCTTGTCGCCGACGTGCCGGGCGAGGAAGGCCGTGCCCCAGCCGGCGTCGACCGAACCGACCTTGGGGCCGACCTGGCCCAGCTTCGCGGTGTCGGCCATGATCGACAGGTCGCACAACGTCGCGAAGACATTGCCGCCGCCGATCGCGAAGCCGTTGATCCGCGCGATGACGGGCTTCGGAATATCGCGGATGATCGACTGGAACTCGTCGATCGGCAGGCCGACGATGCCGCGCCCGTCATATTGCCCGTCCTTGGCGCTCTGGTCGCCACCGGTGCAAAACGCCTTGTCGCCGGCGCCGGTCAGCACGATCGACGAAACGCCGCGATCGTCCGCCGCCAGCTTGAATGCGGCGATCAGCTCCTCGATCGTCTGCGCGCGGAACGCGTTGTAGAGTTTTGGACGGTTGATCGTGACCCAGGCGGCGCGACCGCGGACCTCGTACAGCACGTCTTCGAAGGTGGCGGGATCAATCACGGTGGTTCTCCTGCAATCTATCTGGTGTTCGATCATCGGCAGGCGGCCGCGTCCGGCACGCGCCGCGTTTCGATGTGATGACGGCGCGCATCGCAACATCGCGGCGCCGTCCGCTCGTCAGATCATGTTCATGCCGCCGGCGACCGAGAAGGTCTGACCGGTGATGAAGCCCGCATCGTCTGAAGCCAGGAAGGCGACGATGCCGGCATAGTCCTCCGGCTCGCCCATCCGCTTGAGCGGAATGCCGCGGACCATGGCGTCCTTCCATTTCACCGCCTGCTCGCCCTCGCCCAGCACGCTCGCCATCATCGGCGTGTTGGTCGGCCCGGGGCATACCGCGTTCAGCAGCACGCCCTTCGAGGCAAGCTCGCGCGCGACCGACTTGGTGAAGCTGATCAGACCGCCCTTGCATGCCGAATAGACCGCTTCGTTGCTTGTGCCGACGCGTGCCGCATCCGAGGCAATGTTGATGATCCGCCCGCCTCGGCGCTCGACCATCAGCGGCGCGACGGCAGCATGGGTGTGCAGCGGACCATAAAGGTTGATGCGGATGATCTTGTCCCACAGCGACTTGTCGGTGCTGAGGAACGGCGCGGGCTGGTCCCAGCCGGCGTTGTTGACCAGCGCCCAGATTGGGCCGAGGTCCGCCTCGACCTGCGCGACGGCGGCGTTCACCGCATCCTGATCGCCGACATCGACGGCATAAGTGCGAACAGTGGCCGACGCACCCGCGAGTTCCGCGGTTTCCTCACCGGCTTCCGGCCGCAGGTCGAAGATGGCGACCTTCGCCCCCTCCTCTGCCAGCCGCAGCGACAATGCGCGGCCGATGCCCTGTCCGCCCCCGGTAACGATCGCCACCTTTCCATCGAGTCCACGCACGCTTCATTCTCCTAGGTTTCGGTTTCGTCGCCGCCCGCGATGGCGCGAAGCGTCTTCTTGATCTGGCGCATCGTCCGCGCCGTGATTTCCAGGTCCTGCTCGCTGACGTCGGCCAGGATTTCCCGCTCGGCCAACTCGATATTGGCGCGGATCGTGGCAAGGAATGCCTTGCCGGCCTGCGTTAGATACACGCGGCGGATGCGCCCGTCGCGCACGTCGGCGCGGCGTTCGATGAAGCCGGCCGCCTCCATGCGATCGAGCAGGCCGCCGATCGCAACCTTCGTCAGATCCAGGTCGAACGCCAACGCGGTCTGGGTCATGCCGTCGCGCCGCCCGAGGAACGAGAGCACCCACCATTGCGAGCGCGTGATCCCGACCGGCTTGAGCGCGCGGTCAATGACGATCCGGCGCAGGCGCGAGACGTCATGAATGAGAAAGCCGAAACGAACGGCGGTGGCGAAATCCTTGGGCATGCGGTTACCTGCGATTGGGGGCGACGCCCCATCGCTAACCACTTCACGATCAATCTGCCCACTTAAATTCACGCAGCGGCTGCCTTTCGGCCCGACAGCCGGCCCTTGAACATCTCGCGCGCGATGATCGTCTTCATGATCTCGATCGATCCACCGGCAATCTTGACGATGCGGGCGTCGGCATAGGCCCGAGCGATTGGATATTCCCACATATAGCCCCACCCGCCGAACAGTTGCAGGCACTTGTCAGCCGCTTCGCAATGCAATTCCGCGGTGATCATCTTGGCCATCGCGGCGGTCACCGCGTCGAGCTTGCCGTCCATGAACAACTCGATGCACTTGTCCGTGAACACGCGCGCCGCGACGCTGCGCGCCTTCAGGTCGGCGAGCACGAACTGGGTGTTCTGGAAATCCGCGATCGTCTGATCGAACGCCCGGCGCTCCGCCGTATAATCGACCGTCCACTCGATCATCGTCTCGGTGACCGTCGCAGATCGGATCGCCTGGGCGAGCCGCTCCTGCGACAGCTTCGTCATCATCAGCTTGAAGCCCTGCCCCTCCGCGCCCAGCATCGCGCTGGCGGGCACGCGCATATCCTCGAAAAACAGCTCGGACGTATCCTGCGCCTTCATCCCGAGCTTCTCGAGATTCTTGCCGCGGTTAAACCCGGGGGTGTTCGCATCGACGAGGAACAGCGACACACCCTTTGCACCGGCCGAGCTGTCGGTCTTCGTCGCCAGCACCAGCACGTCGCACATCTGCCCGTTGGATATGAAGACCTTTTGTCCGTTAATGACGAAATCGGCGTCATTGTCGCCGGGCGCGGCGGCGGGATCGCGCACCGCGCGGGTGCGCACCGCCTTCAAGTCGCTCCCGGCGTGCGGCTCGGTCATGCCAAGCGACCCGATCGCCTCGCCACGAACCATCTTGGGCAGCCATTGGCGCTTCTGCTCGTCCGAGCCGAACGACAGGATGTAGGTCGCCACAAGATCGGTGTGGATCAGAAAGCCCGGCCCGCTCGCACCGACCCGCCACAACTCCTCGAACACCACCACGTCGAATAGGTAATCGAGGCCAAGTCCGCCATATTCTTCCGGCACGGTGCAGCACAGCAATCCGGCGGCGCCAGCCTTGAGCCACAATTCGCGCGGGACAATTCCGGCTTCCTCCCATTGGGCATGGTAGGGCACGATATCGGCTTCGATAAACCGACGTACGGTTTCGCGCCACATTTCATGCTCGGCGGTGAAGATGCTGCGCTCGATCATGCTGATGCCTCGTTTTGCCGCGACGGAACGGGAACATTCGCCCCCCGCCCACTGCGTCCTCCGAACTTCGGAAATTTCTGCTTCGCGCCGATTGCGCGGCCTGCCGATTGGTGTGTCACCAGGTACCGACGATGTGGCACATCGGCAAATATCAGGCGATTCGCCGCGCTGACCACATCCTCTCCCCTCGATCGCAAACTTTCGTGAACCTGTTTACAAACGCGGCGCGTGCTGTCAACACAACTGAAGCGAAAGCCAGAAACTTGATGGGAACAGGATGTCGGACAGGTTCATCAGCGGGGTCGGCGGCTATCTGCCGCTGCTGCGAATGGACCGCGGCGTGGCGGCGAAATCGTTGCGCTTCGCGGGCCTTGGCGGTCGGACTGCTGGACGGCGGGCGGTGGCCGGCTGGGACGAGGACGCCGTAACGCTTGCGGCCGAAGCCGCGCGGCAGTTGGCCGTACCGGACAAGCTGATCTTCGCCTCCACCTCCGCGCCGTTCCACGAGCGGCTGCAGGCAACACTCGTCGCCGCTGCGCTCGACCTGCCGGAAACGACCCGCACCGGTGACGTGTCGGGCGCGCGCCGGTGCGGTGTGTCAGCGCTGCTCGACGCTCTGCTGGGCACCGGCAATGGGACGATTGCCGCTGGTGAAAAGCGCCTGACTCGACCGGGTAGCGCTGCCCACCTGGCATGGGGCGATGGCGGTGCCGCGATTTCAGTCGGCGACTCGGGCAGTGCGCGGCTGATCGGTTTCGCCAGCCGTACGCACGACCTGATCGACATCTACGCCTCGCGCGATGTCGAGACCCCTTACCTGGCCGAAGAGCGGTTCGTCCGCGATACCGCCGGCGCGTTGATCGCCGAAACGGTCGCTGCCGCCTGTGCCGCCGCAGGCGTGTCGCCCGGGAGCATCGCGCACGCCGCGGTGCACGAGCCGCTCGCCGGCATGTGGCGCGACATCGCCGCGCGAGTGGGAACGAAGGCAGAGAACCACGCGGCGGCGCTCGATGCGTCAGCCGGCGATCTCGGCGCGGCACACGCGCCTTACGCACTGGCGCTGGCGCTGGCGGCAGCGCAGCCGGGTGATCTCGTGCTGCTCGCCGGCTTCGGCTCGGGTTGCGACGCGCTCGTGTTCGAGGTGACCGGCGAAACCCCGGGCGCAGCATCTGCCGCAGCCGCGCTCGCGTTCGGCCTCGCCCTGACCGATTACGTCCGCTTCCTCGCACTGACCCGCGCCATCGACCTCGACTTCGGCGTGCGTGCCGAATTCGAGCAAAAGGCGCAGGCTGCCGTGATCGAGCGTCATGGCCGCGACGCGATGGCGTTCATCGGCGGGAGCGACACCGCCGGCAACGTCCAGTTCCCCAAGTCGCGGATCCCGGTGCGTCCCGGCGCGCAAGGTATTGAGCCGCTCGAGGATGTGCGCCTTGCCGACGTGCCTGGAACATTGGTTTCGGTGACCGCCGACCGGCTGAACTACACGCCCGATCCACCCTTCTGGTTCGGTCTGGTACAGTTTGAAGGTGGCGCGCGGGTCCTGATGGAATTGACCGACGCCGTGCCGGCCGGCTTCTCGGTGGGCGATCGACTCGCCATGCGCTTGCGGATCAAATCCCATGACCGGACGCGCGGCATGCGCACCTATTTCTGGAAAGCGGCGCCCGCTCTGCGGCCGGCGCTGGAGGACTGAAACATGGCAAGCGGTATCAAGGATCGGGTGGCGATCATCGGCATGGGCTGCACCGCCTTTGGCGAGCGGTGGGATGCTGGGGCCGACGCGCTGATGGTCGAGGCGTTCGAGGAAGCGATCGCCGATGCCGGGATCGACCGCCGGCAGATCGAGGCGGCGTGGATGGGCAATGCGCTCGACGACATCAATGTCGGCAATTCGGCGCTGCCGCTCGCCCATGCGCTGCGCCTTGAGACGATACCGGTCAGCCGCGTCGAGAATATGTGCGCGACCGGCACGGAAGCGCTGCGCGCCGCCGCCTATGCCGTAGCGTCGGGCGCAGTCGATTTCGCGCTGGCGCTGGGCGTCGAAAAGCTCAAGGACACCGGCTATGGCGGCCTGCCGCTGCGGACCAAGGGGCTCGCGAACGACCTGTGGATGCCCTATGGCTCGGCCCCTGGCACCTTTGCGCAGCTCGCCGGCGCCTATACCGCCAAGCACCGCGTCGATGCCGGCGATCTCAAGCGTGCGATGGCGCATGTGTCCTGGAAGAGCCACCAGAACGGCGCGAAGAATGCAAAGGCGCATCTGCGCAAGCCGGTCGAGATGGACAAGATCCTGTCCGCCCCGATGATCGCCGATCCGCTGGGCCTGTTCGACTGCTGCGGCGTGTCAGACGGCGCGGCCTGCGCGATCGTCACGACGCCCGAGATCGCCAGATCGCTGGGCCGGGCCAATCCGGTGACGATCAAGGCGATCCAGCTGTCGGCCAGCAACGGCTGGGAAATGAGCTATGGCGAGTGGGACGGCGCGTCGGTGCGCAACACCCAGGTCGCCGCGCGCCGCGCCTATGCCGAGGCCGGCATCCGCGATCCGCGCGCGGACCTCTCGCTGACCGAGGTTCACGACTGTTTCTCGGTCACCGAGCTGGTGACGATGGAAGACCTCGGCCTCTCGGACGAAGGACGCGCGGTCACCGACATCCTCGACGGTCGTTTCGATGCCGAAGGTTCGATCCCGTGTCAGATCGACGGTGGCCTGAAGTGCTTCGGCCATCCGGTCGGCGCGTCCGGGCTGCGTATGGCCTATGAGATCTATACCCAGCTGGAGGGGCGTGCCGGTGAACGCCAGCGCGCGAACGTCGATTTCGGACTGACCCACAATCTCGGCGGATCGCCGTTCAACAGTGTTGCCGCGGTGTCGATCCTCGGCCGGCTGGACTGAAGGAAGGAGAGCATCCGTGACAGGCCTGTATTTCGACGAGTTCACAGTTGGCGCCAGATTCGCCCATGAGATCCGCCGCACGGTCACCGACATGGACAATATGATGTTTTCGTCGCTGACGTTCAATCCGGCAGCGATCCACATCGATCATGACTATGCGGCGAAGACCGAGTTCGGTCGTCCGCTGATGAACTCGATCTTCACGCTCGGTCTGGTCATCGGCCTGAGCGTGCAGGACACGACCTTCGGCACGACCGTCGCCAATCTGGGGATGACCGACACGACGTTTCCCAAGCCCGTCTTTGCCGGCGACACGATCCGCGCCGAGACGACGGTGCTCGAGTTGCGCCCATCAAAGTCCCGGCCGGGCCAAGGCATCGTCACGTTCGAACATATCGGCCTCAACCAGCGTGACGAGATCGTCTGCCGCACCGTACGCAACGCGCTGATGCTGGCCCGCCCATCATGAAGCTGCGCTCGCTCCTGTTCGTGCCCGGCGACAGCGAGAAGAAGTTTCGCCGAGCTTGCGAGTCGCAAGCCGATGTCCTGTTCCTTGACCTAGAGGATTCGGTCGCGCCCTCGCAAAAACACGCAGCGCGCGGCACCGTCGCCGGCTGGCTCGACCAGGCAGGCGATGTGGCGCCGGCGCTGTTCGTGCGGATCAATCCGTTCGACACCGGGCTGACGCTCGGTGATCTGGCGGCGGTGGTACGGCCCGGCCTTGCCGGCCTGCTCGTGCCCAAGGCAAACGGCGCTGAGGACATCGTGCGCATCGGTCACTATCTCGACGCGCTTGAGGAACGGGCCGGAATGCCCGGTGGCGCCGTGAAGCTCATGGTCGTCGCCACGGAGACCCCAGCGGCGATGTTCGCGCTCGGCAGCTATGCGCCCGCCCACCCGCGCCTGGCCGGGCTGACCTGGGGCGCCGAGGACCTCGCCGCCGCGATCGGCGCGACTGGCAACAAGGGCGAGGATGGCGACTGGTCCTTCCCATATCAGGTCGCGCGCGCACAATGTCTGTTCGCCGCCGCCAGCGCGAACGTCGCGCCGATCGACACCCTCTTCGCCGATTTCCGCGATGCCGAAGGGCTAGAGCGGTCGTGCCGGGTGGCCCGGCGCGACGGCTTCGTCGGGCGCATCGCGATCCATCCCGATCAGGTCGCGACGATCAACGCCGCCTTCTCACCATCGGCCGATGAGATTGCCGAGGCGCGCCGCGTCGTCGACGCCTTCGCCGCGCAGCCCGACGCCGGAACGCTCGGCATCGACGGCAAGATGTACGACATCCCCCATCTGAAGGCCGCGCAGCGAACGCTCGCCGCGGCAGGAGACCCGGCATGAGCTCACCGCGCCCGCTACCCACACAGGAAGACCTTGACGCGATCCGCGAAGGCGTGCGCGCGGTCTGCGCGCCGTTCAACGACGAATATTGGCTCGATCGCGACAATAGCGGCGAATTTCCCCGCGACTTCCACCGCGCGATGGCGGACGGCGGCTGGCTCGGCATTACCATGCCCGAGGAATATGGCGGATCGGGCCTCGGCGTGACCGAGGCGATGACCATGATCCGCGAGGTCGCGTCATGCGGCGGCGGGTTTGCCGCATCCTCGACCATCCATATCAACCTGTTCGGCCCGCATCCCATCGTGGTGAAGGGCACGCCCGAGCAGAAGGCGCGCTGGGTGCCGCGTCTGGTGTCCGGCGACGATCAGGTCTGTTTCGGCTTTACCGAGCCCGATGCCGGGCTCAACACTACGCGCATCAAGACTTTTGCCGAGAAGGTGCCCGGCGGCTACCGCGTGAACGGGCAGAAGGTATGGACCTCGACCGCACAGGTCGCGAACAAGATCATGCTGCTGACCCGCACGACCAAGTTCGAGGATTGTGCGAAGCCGACTGACGGCATCACGATCTTCTACACGGATCTCGACCGGTCGAAGATTGACGTCCACCTCATTCCCAAGATGGGCCGCAAGGCGGTGGATTCGAACGCGATCTTCATCGAGGATCTATTCATCCCCGACGAGGACCGGATCGGCGAGGAGGGCAAGGGCTTCGGCTATATCCTGCACAGCCTCAATCCCGAGCGAATCCTGATCGCGGCGGCAGCGATGGGGATCGGCAGCGACGCGCTGCGCCGCGCCGTTGATTACGCCAAGGAACGCGTCGTGTTCGATCGCGCGATCGGGCAGAACCAGGGGATTCAGCACCCACTCGCCGAACGCTGGATGTATCTGGAAAGCGCCTGGCTGATGGCCGAGAAAGCCGCGCGCCTCTATGACAGCGGTCTACCCTGCGGGGCGGAAGCGAACAGCGCCAAGTTCCTGGCGGCGCGCGCCTGCCATGATGCCGCCTGGCAAGCCGTCGCGACGCATGGCGGCTTTGGCTATGCCAAGGAATATCATGTCGAGCGGCTGTACCGCGAAAGCGCGCTCACCCGCCTCGCCCCGATCACCGAACAGCTGATTGCCAGCTTCATCGCCGAGAAGGTTCTCGGCCTGCCGAAGAGTTACTGACATGGGATTGATGGAAGGCAAGGTCGCGCTGGTCACCGGCGCGGGACGCGGGGTCGGACGCGGCATCGCACTGGCGATGGCACAGGCCGGCGCGGCGGTCGTGGTCAACGATCTGGGCGTCGCGCTGGACGGCGAACGCGCCGACGGCTCGCCGGCCGAGCAGGTCGTGGCGGAGATCACGGCAGCGGGCGGCCGCGCCGTCGCCAATCATGACAGCGTCGCCGACTGGTCCGGCGCGACGGCGATGGTGCGGCAAGCGATCGACAGCTTTGGCCGGATCGACACGGTCGTGAACAATGCCGGAAATCTGCGCGACCTGTTCTTCCACAAGATGGGCCCGGACGATTTCGACGCCGTGCTCGCAGTGCACCTCAAAGGAAGCTTCAACACCAGCCGCGCCGCCGCGCCGCTGTTCAAGGAACAGGGCTCGGGCGCCTATATTCACATGACCTCGACCTCGGGCCTGATCGGCAATTTCGGTCAGGCGAACTATTCCGCGGCAAAGCTTGGCGTGGTCGGGCTGTCGAAGTCGATTGCGCTCGACATGCAGCGGTTCGGCGTGCGCTCGAATGCCGTCGCGCCGTTCGCCTGGACGCGCATGATCGATTCGATTCCCACCGACACGCCCGAGCAGCAGAAACGGGTAGAGGGGCTGAAGCGGCTCGACGCCGACAAGATCGCGCCGTTTGTCGTCGCGCTGGCGAGCGATGGCGGCGCGCACGTCACCGGCCAGATCTTCGGCGTGCGCAACAACGAGATCTATCTGTTCTCGCAACCGCGCCCGATCCGCACCGCGCATACCGCCGAGGGATGGACGCCCGAAGCGGTCACCGAGCGCGTGTTCGATCAGTTCGCCAATGACTTCTATCCGCTTCATCGTTCGGGCGACGTCTTCACCTGGGATCCGGTGTGACGATCCGGCCGGACCTGCTGCTGGCGCACGCGTTTCCCGAGCAGCGCCAAGTTTACGACGCGCGGGATGCAATCCTCTATGCGCTCGGCCTGGGATTGGGTCGGCAGCCCGACGACTTGCCGTTTCTCGACGAGACGCAGCTTGCCGTCCTGCCGAGCTTCGCCATCACGCTGGCCTCTCCCGGCATGTGGATCCGCGATCCGGCGTTCGGCATCGACTTTTCCCGATTGGTCCACAGCGCTCAGGACGTGACCTTCAACGCACCGCTTCCTGCATCGGGCGAAGTCGTTGGATCAGCCCGGGTCGAATCGATCGCCGATCGCGGTGCCGGACGGGGCGCGGAACTGGTGCTGCGCCGTGAGATCCGTGATGCGCGCGACGGCACGCTGCATGCCTCGGTGCGGCAGACACTGCTGCTGCGCGCCGATGGCGGCTTTGGCGGGGAGCCGGCGACGCGTGCGCCCTCGTCGATCCCGCAGCGCCCTGCCGATACAGTGGCCGACCTGGCGCTGTCGGAGCGGGCTGCGCTGATCTATCGCCTCTCGGGCGATCGCAATCCGCTGCATATCGATCCCGATTTCGCGCGCAGCGCGGGGTTCGATCGGCCGATCCTGCACGGGTTGTGCACCTATGCCGCGGCCGGCGTCGCCGTTGCGCGCGCGGCCGGCGCTTCGCCGCTGGCGATCACGCGGCTGGCCGCACGCTTTTCAGCGATCGTCTATCCCGGCGAGACCCTCCGCCTTTCGATGTGGCACGAAGCAGTTCACATTGCCTTCACCGCGCAAGTCGGCGACCGCAAGGTGCTCGACAGCGGCATATTGGAGCTCACAGTATGAACCAACTCGCCAAGGACCTGCGGGCGAAACTTCGCCTCCCGGTGATGGCCGGCCCGATGTTCATCGCATCCACCGCCGACCTCGTGATCGCACAATGCAACGCGGGCATCATCGGATCGATGCCGGCGCTCAATCCGCGCTCGACCGCCGCACTCGATGAAGACGTCGCGCGGATTCGGGAGAGTGTCGGCGATCGGCCCTATTGCATCAACCTCGTCGCGCACAAAACGAACGACCGTCTCAACGCAGATCTTGAGGTAGTCCTGCGGCACAAGGTGCCGATCGTCGTGCTCGCGCTCGCCGCCGACGCCGATCTGGTGCGCACACTGCAAGCCAATGGCAGCCTCGTGTTCCAGGATGTCATCCGCGACCGCCACGCTCGCAAGTGCGCGGAAATGGGCGTTGACGGGATCATCGCGATTGGCGCGGGGGCCGGGGGCCACACCGGCAACCTTTCGCCCTTCGCGCTGATGCAGGAAATCCGGTCATGGTGGGATGGATTGCTCATCCTGTCCGGCTGCATCGCCACCGGCCGCGCGGTGCTCGCCGCCGAAGTGCTGGGCGCGGACTTGGCCTATATCGGCTCCTCGTTCCTTGCGAGCACCGAGGCGAATACGCAGGACGAGTTCCGGCAGATGATCGTCGATAGCAGCGCGACGGATATCACCGTCACCAACTGCTTCACCGGCGTCAATGCAAGCTTTCTTACCCCCTCGCTGGTCGCCAACGGACTCGACCCGGCGAACCTCAAGCGACCTGAGGGCGCCGCGGTGAACATCTCGGGCGGCGGGTCGAATGCCAAGGCGTGGCGCGATATCTGGAGCGCGGGTCAGGGCATCGGCGCGATCACGCGGGCAGAACCGGCAAGCGCGTATATCGACCGGCTGGCGGCCGAATATGACGCCGCTCGCGCCAGAGTCGGTATCGTCGCCTGAGCCGATAAGTCGGTGCCGGCCCGCCAAGCGCCGGCACCCGATGTCAGGCGCTGCCCAGCGACCGGCTGATCAGTTCCTTCATGATCTCCGACGACCCGCCATAGATGCGGCGCACACGGGCGTCGCGCCACACGCGCGCGATCGGATATTCGTTCATATAGCCCGCGCCGCCATGCAGCTGCATCGCCGCGTCGCACACCAGCCAGCCGGTCTCCGTATGCCACAGCTTCGCGCGCGCTGCCTGCGCGGCATCAAGGCGTCCCGCGACATGCTCGGTGATGGCCCAGTCGATGTGCGCCCAGCCGACCTGCAGCCGCGCCTCGATATCGGCGAGCGTGAAGCGCGTGTTCTGGAATTCGATGATCGTCTTGCCGAACGCCTTGCGGTCGCCGACGAAGGCAAGCGCCTCGTCGAACGCGCGCTGCGCCGACGCCTGCGCGGTGATCGCGATCGACAGCCGTTCCTGGACCAGTTCGCTTACCAGATACACGAACCCGCGATTCTCGTCGCCAAGCAGGTTCGAAACCGGCACGCGCACGTCGTTGAAGAACAGCTCCGACGTGTCGGCCGACCACTGACCGACCTTGTCGAGATTGCGACCGCGTTCGAAACCCGGTCGGTCGGCTTCGATCAGCAGGATCGACGTGCCCTTTGCGCCCGCCGACGGATCGGTCTTGCACACGGTGAGCACCAGATCGGCATTCTGCCCATTGGTGATGTATGTCTTGGAGCCGTTGACGATATAGTCGTCGCCGTCCCGCCGCGCCGTGGTGCGTACCCCCTGCAGGTCTGACCCCGCCCCCGGTTCGGTCATCGCGATTGCGGTGACGATCTCGCCCGACGCCATTTTGGGCAGATAGGCGTGCTTCTGCTCCTCGCTTGCGTAGTGCAGGATATACGGCAGCGTGATGTCGGTCTGCAGCGTCAGGCAGTCCGACATCATGGCATAGGCGAACTCCTCGTTCAGGACCGCGTGGTACGAGAAATCGAGGCCGAGTCCGCCATAGGCTTCAGGCAGGCTGGGACAGAGCAAGCCCATGCCGCCGGCCTTGCGCCAGAATTCACGACTGACCCGCCCGTCGCTTTCGAAAGTGTCGAGATTGGGCTCGAATTCTTCGGCTAGAAAGCGGCGCACTACGTCGCGGAACTGCTCGTGCTCGGGACCGAACGGCCCCCGGTCTGCCCGTTTCAATGTCATCCTATCCACCATTTCGATGCTGCCGATGCCTTGCTCGCCGATCAGCAAGCTTATGGCTATCCTGTTTACGACAGTGGTAAACCTGTTTACCTGTCTGTCAACCGTCGCTTGAACGCTTTCATGCTTCGCTTCAATGGAACAGCGCAGCCAGCGTTGCGACATCGGCATCGGGCTGGCGCGGGACCGAGAACACGCCATTCGTACGCGCGACCAGGTCGCCGCCTACGACCGCGATTTCCGCGGCGCTGAACAACAGTCGCGACGTGCGTTTCGCCATGACGACACGCAGTTCGAGCCAGCCCAGCGGTGCCGGCCCGATATAGTCCACAGTCAGATTGATCGTGGGCGTGTAACGGTCGGTGATCCCGGCCAGCCATTGGCTGGCGAACGCCTGCATATCGGCAAAGCTCGCGAGCGCGCCGCCGTGGCAGACGCGCGCTGGATTGAGATGGCGTTCCTGCACCTCAAAAGCCATGCGCGCGTCACCCGGCTCTGTGAGGATATAGATCTGTCCGATCGCCTCGAAAAAGCCGCCGAACTCCGGGAGCGGGCGGTATTCCGGCGCCAGAACCTCGACGCCGCTCACGCTGCCGAGACACCGCCGTTGACGCTGATCGCCTGTCCCGTCAGCCGCGCCGCGGCCGGACTGGCCAAGAACAGGATTGTGGCCGCCAAGTCCTCAGGCTCCGCAACGCCCAGGCTCGCAAGCTTTGCCGCATTGCCGAACAGCTTGGCGGCGAACGGATCGCCCATCACACGGTCATAGACCGGCGTGTTGCCGATCAGCGACGGCGTCAGCACGTTGACGCGGATGCCGTCACGCTTCGCCTCCATCGCCAGCGTGCGCGAGAAGGTGACTATCGCGGCCATCGCTGCACCGATCACGGTTTCGCCCGGCGTCGGCACCTTCGCGGCATCGGACGCGATGTTCACGATGACGCCGCTGCGCTGTTCGCGCATGACCGGCAGGACGGCGTGGCTCATCAGGATCGGCGCCATCATCTGCTGCGTCAGGATCGACGGGATATCGGCCGCCGCGGTGCGAAACAACAGCGCCGGGACATAGGATCCGGCAGTCGAGTTGACCAACACGTCGATGCGGCCGTCCAGCGCCGCGAGCGCCTGTTCCACCACCTGCGCAGCACCGGATATCTCGTTCGCATCCGCCGCGACAAAGGTGATTGCGGCGTCGGGGTAATGCTTCGCCAATTCGCTGCGCACCCGTTCGCCGCGTTCGATCGTACGCCCGACGATTACCACCTTGCGGCATGCAGCCTCCAAGAACGCCCGCGCCGTGGCGAGGCCGACGCCGGAGGTTCCGCCGGTGATGACCACCGCGCTGTCGGCGATCGAACGCGCCGGATTAATCGATTCGCTCATCTGCTCTCCCAACCTTGATCCATGCAGTGAGGTGGTCGCTGCAGCTCGTCCAGCCGCCCGGTCCATCGCTCTGCATCTCGCGAGATTTTGTAAGCACATTAATGAGTTTGACTCAATGGCCATCTTCACCGAGCATACGTATCACGCGGACCCTTGATCCGATCCGGCCGCGCGGTATGATCAAGCAGTGCACTATCTATTGCGGTAGGCAGCAAGGAGAGGCGACGTGACCATAGGCCAGGATCTCACTGAGTCATATTGGCCGGCCGACACGTCCCAAGATTTATTCGAAGGTTCGCTCGGCGACTTGCTGCGCGAATCGACCGCTCGCTCGCCGGATCACATCGCGCTCGTCGATGGTGCCCTCGATCCGTCGGCGCGCAGGCGGTGGACCTACCGCCAGTTGCTCGATGAGGCGGAGGCGGTCGCACGGGCGCTGCTTGCCAGACACGCGCCCGGCGACCGGATCGCGATATATGCGCCGAACAGCGCCGAATGGGTCATTCTGGAGCAGGCAATCGCGCTTGCCGGCATGGTGATGGTGCCGATCAATCCCGCCTACGAGGATGGCGAGCTGGCGGCGATCCTGGAGCAGGCCGGCGCCGCGTGCATCTTCTACGTCGATCAGTTCCGCAGCCGCGACCTGTGCGCAAGCGTGACCCGGATGCAGGCGCGGCATTCCGATCTTACCGAATGCGTGTCCTTTTCCGACTGGGATAAATTCCGCAATCGAGGCGATGCCGCCACTGTGTTGCCGCATGTCGATCCTGCCAGTCCGCTGGTCATCCAGTTCACGTCGGGTACTACGGGTCGGCCGAAAGGCGCGCTGTTGCACCACCGCGGCGTGATCAACACCTCGCGCTTTGTCGCCGCGCGCGCCGGGTTTCCGGAGGGCGGGGTGTGGATCAACTCCATGCCGCTGTTCCACATCGCCGGTTCAGTCGTCACGCAGCTGGGTACCTTTGCCTCGGGCGGCACCTTCGTCATTGCGCCGGGTTTCGATCCCGGTCACATGCTCGAACTGATCGAAAGCGAACGCGGCAGCGCAAGCCTGATTGTGCCGACGATGATCATCGCGCTGCTCGAACACCCCGATTTCGCGTCGCGCGACCTTTCGAGCATGCGCACGATCCTGACCGGTGCCGCCGTCGTGCCGGCAGCACTTGTCACGCGCACCAAGGCTGCGTTCGATTGCGACCTTACCATCCTGTTCGGTCAAACCGAGCTCAACGGCGTGGTTTCGCAGACTGCGCTCGACGACAGCCTTGAGGATCAGGTGGACACGCTGGGCCGCCCGCTTCCACATGCGGAGGTCTGCATTGCTGACCAGGACAGCGGCGCGATCCTGCCGCTCGACACCGTCGGCGAGATCTGCGTGCGCGGTTACCAGAACATGACGGGCTATTACGGGTTGCCCGAGGCATCGCAGGAGACGATCCGGCATAACGGTTGGCTGCGCACCGGCGACCTGGGGACAATGGATTCGCGCGGCTACCTCAAGATTGCCGGCCGTTTGAAGGACCTGATCATCCGAGGCGGCATGAACGTCTATCCGCGCGAGATCGAGGATGTTCTGTTCGCCCACGACGATGTCCAGCAGGTCAGCGTGGTGGGGTTGCCTGACGAACGCTGGGGCGAAGCAATCGCTGCCGTGATCCTTCCGAACTCGAAAAACCCGCCAAGTCCTGAAGCGCTTTACCTTCATTGTCGCGGGCTGCTGGCGCGGCACAAGGCGCCGGTTGCGTGGTACTTCGTTGATGCGTTTCCCGTAACACCATCAGGAAAGATCCAAAAATTCGTGCTTTGCGAATGGATTGCACAGGGTCGCCTGCAGCCGACACAATGGCAGAAGCCTGCGATTGAAACCGCTTAAGCACGTAGCGCCAGAAAGTTTTTTGTTCACCAGTTTACGGATTGACTTGGGTTGCCAGTCGCAGCAGGTTGTTGTGAGCGACACTCAACTATGAGGCCGCGAGAACGTCGGTCGAGGACGGTTACTCTGGCAATGTGGCCCTACGGGCTTGCTGAGGACCCCCCAACGACGGCACAGATGAGGAGGAGGGGACATGAAAGGATTCTACCGAGGTGGCGCCAAGGTTGGTCATGCGCGAGTCGGGGCACGCTTGCTCCTCGGCGCGGCATCGCTGGCGCTCTTCCCTTCGCTGGCCGCCGCTCAGGAAGCGCCAGCAGCCGAGGATACGACGCGTCGGCAAGGCCCGGTGACAGCCGCCGAAGCGCTCCAGCAGGAAATCGTCGTCACGGCCACCAAGCGCGTCGAGGACGTGCAGGACGTTCCGCTGGCGATCACCGCCTTCGGCTCTGCCCAGCTCGAAACGCTGAACTATCGCGACATCGGATCGCTCGGCTTCTCGGTGCCCAACGTTCAGCTGGACGATAACGGCGCCACCATCGGCTTCCAGAACTTCTCGATCCGCGGCCTCGGCGTCAACAGCGGCAGCCCATCGATCGATCCGACCGTCGGCGTGTTCGTCGATGGCGTCTACCTCGGCACCAACGCCGGCGTACTGCTCGATAGCTTCGATCTTGAAGCGGTCGAAGTTCTGCGCGGCCCGCAAGGCGTGCTGTTCGGCCGCAATGTCACTGGCGGTGCTGTCCTGGTGCGCACCAAGAAGCCGACCGACACGCTGAGCTTTTCTGGCCGCATTTCGGCCGAGACGGGCCCGGCCGTCACGGTCGACGCCACGGTTGCCGGGCCGTTGATCCCGGGCAAGCTGACTGCAAAGCTCGCCGCATATTACACTTATGACGACGGGTGGTTCACCAACCTGTTCAACGGCGCTTCGCAGGGTCAGGCGCGACAGTTCACCGTGCGGCCGATGCTGCGTTTTACGCCGAGCGATGCGGTCGAAGTGCTGCTGCGCTACGAGCATACCGAGGCTAATGGCGATGGCCCTGCATCGCAGAACCATGCCCTCTATTCGCGAGACTCGTTCGATTTCGCGATCAACGAAAAGGGCTTCTTCAAGCTGAAGGTCGACGCAGCGACACTCGAGGCGAATATCGACATCGGCCCCGGCACGCTGACCAACATCTTCGGCTGGCGCAAGCTGACCAACGACGCATTGACGGACGTGGACGCCACGACCGGCACCCAATTTCACTTCTACCAGATCACCGAACAGGAGCAGTTCAGCAATGAATTGCGCTATTCGGCAACGATCGGCCGGTTCGAGCCGACCCTTGGCGTTTACTACTTTACCCAGGACTTGAATTACATCGAGCAGCGCATTTTGGGCGGCGGCGCGGTCGTTCGTGGTGGCGGCGGCTTTGGCACGACCAATGTTATCGGCGCCTTCGCCGCGGTCGATTGGCATTTCACCGACAGCCTGACGCTTAATCTTGGCGGTCGATACACGCGTGAGAAGAAAGACGTCAGCATCGGTACCATCCGCACCGGTGGCGGCAGCTATTTTACACGCAGCTTCATTCCCGACTTTGCGAGTGAGCGTGAATGGAGCGACTTCTCGCCGCGCGTCGGTCTGCAGTTCGAGCCCAACCCGAATACCCAGGTATACGGCTTCTTCGCTCGCGGTTTCCGCAGCGGGGGCTATAACTTCCGCGCAACGGTGATCGGCGCCTCGCCCGGCCCGTTCGATTCAGAGCAGCAGGATTCCTTTGAAGTCGGCGTGAAGCAGCGCTTTGCGGGCCGAAAAGGTCACATCAACGTCTCGCTGTTCCGTAATTCGATCGACGGCATCCAGCGTGAGATTCAGGTCGCCAGCCCGGTGTTCGGCATTGCGCAGCTGATCCAGAATGTCGGCACCGTGCGCGTGCAGGGCTTCGAAGCCGATGCGCAGTTCGCCGTGACCAAGAACCTCGTGTTCAACGCCTTTGTCGGCTATGTCGAGAACAAGTACACGCGGCTGGCCTTCGACCTGAACGGCGACCTGGTCATCAACGCGACCGACTTTGGCCTGAAGCTGCCGCGCCTGTCGCCCTGGACCTATGGTGGCAGCGTCGTGCTCGACGTGCCGCTGGGCGATGCCGGGACGATCTCGAACCGTGTATCGTTCAGCCATCGCGACAAGGCGTTCCACCTCGAGAACAATCTGGGCTTCTATAATCCGCAGGACACGCTCGATTTCAACATCTCGTACACGCCGCGCGACAGCGGGCTGACCTTCTCGGTCTATGGCACGAATGTCTTGAACTCGGCGAACTACAGCAACGATTCGGTGCTGACCGACGTGCCGATCTTCGGCGGCGACGGCCCCGCGGGGCCGCGGCCGCTGCCGACCTTCTCGCCGCTCACTAAAGGGCGCGTCATCGGCGGCGAAGTCCGCTTCAAGTTCTGACGATCATCGCCCGGCAGCGCGGACAGCCGCGCCGCCGGGCGCTCCTTGCGAAGTGACCCTCGACAAGGACGATGGCGGGGCTAAAGCTCGGTCGGTGCCAGCATTACCCTCCCGTTCCCGCCCGCCTCGCCGGAGCAAGCCGGCCAGCCGGCTGACGCCGGAACAGCGCATCGCCGACATCCTCGCCGCCGCTCGGATCCTGCTCGCCGAGAAGGGCTATGACGCGTGCACCACCGCCGACATTGCCGAACGCGCGGGGGTCGTCGAGGGCACGATCTACCGCTATTTCGAGTCCAAGCGCGAGTTGTTCACGAAGCTGGCGGAGCAATGGTTCGGCGAGCTGCTCACTGCGAGAGCCGCGCCTCCTCCGGGGGCCGACATTCGTACACGCCTGCGCAGCGCGATCGCCGACGCGCTGTCGATCATCCGACACGAGCGCGCGCTGAGCAAGTTCGTGCTGATGGAACTGCGCCCCGACCCCAATTATCGTTCGATGGAAGTCTATCGGCTGAACCAGGCCTACACCGCCGGCGTGCTTGAAGTGCTGAAAGATGCCGAGCGCGCGGGGCAGATCGACCCTGCCCTGCCCGTCACGCTGCTACGTGACATGATCTTCGGCGCGATCGAGCACAGAACCTGGGCATTCTTGCGCGAGGAGGGCGATTTCTTCGTCGATGAAGTCGCGGATGCCATCACGAAGGTCGTGTTCCGCGGCATGCAAAGCGTCGTGCCTCATGCGCCCGACCTTTCTCAGGTCGTCGCGCGGCTCGAGGCATCGATCGCGAAGCTGGATCACCGCTGAAAGGCACAACCGCCGTGCTCTGCTGGTCCCGGATCCGTATCGAAGAACTCAGTTCGCCTTTCCGCAATCGCCGGTAAAGCAGGAGGGCAGGGGCCGGTTGGCGGGCAGGAAGCTGTCCTCCACACGGCGCTCGATCATCTCGAGTTGCGCCAGGTCGCCGCGCATCGCGACATGGCCGCCGGCCTCCAGCGCAAGCAGCGCTGCGCCAAAGGCACCGATGATCTGCGGGTCGGGCGGGAGGCTGACCGGCAGTTCCAGCGCCTCTGACAGGAACTGCACGGCCGCGGGATTGCGCGCGACCCCACCGGTCATCACCACCGGCGCATGCTTGCCGATGCCCCCGATCAGGCCGAGCAGGCGGTGCGTGATCGCACGGTGAACGGACATCGCCACATCGGCGCGCTCGGCGCCCCCGGCGAGCAGCGCGATGATCTCGGTCTCGGCAAAGGTCGCGCACAGGCTGCTGACCTCCAAATCCTCATGGCCTTGGAGCGCAAGGTCACCGACTTCCGATACCTCGCACTCGAGCGCACGGGCCAGCACTTCGTAGAACCGCCCAGTCCCGCTTGCGCATCGGTCGTTCATCGCGAAATTCTCGACCAGCCCGTCCCGGTCGATCAGGATCGCCTTGCTGTCCTGACCGCCGATATCGACCACCAGCCGCGCGCCGGGCACAAGCATGGCGGCGCCGCGCGCGTGACAGGTGATCTCGGTGAACGTCCGGCCGATCCCGGGCACCAGCCGCCGACCATATCCGGTGCCGACGGCGTATCCAATCTGCGCCTGCTCGATACCCGCCAGTCCGAGCGCGTGATCGATCGATCGCTGCATCCCCGCACGGCTGACCGCGCCCATCTGGACGACCGATGCGGCAACCACGTTGCTTTGCGCGTCAACGATCACCGTCTTCGCTGTCGTCGATCCAAGATCGACGCCCATGAAGAAGGCCTCGCTCATGTCACCCACCGGTGCCGCCTGGCTCGGAAGGGATCACGCCGCCGACCGCATCTTGGCGCGACGCACGTCGATTGTCTCGAGCAGCGCCTCCAGGCGCGTCTCGAGGATCTCCGGCTTGTAGAACGACTCGTCTGCGATATCCCCTTCGAAGAACATCGACGGGAGGCCGAGCTTGTCCTGCGCCGACTTTGCGAGCAGGTGCTGGGTGTTGGTGAACGCGCGGCAGGTCCGCGTCGAATGGAACACGATGCCGTCGACGCCATAATCCACGCAATCGCGATTGGTGAGATATTCCAGCGTCTTCACACCATGATTCATCGGACAGAGCAGATAGTGCTGCGCCATGCCGCGGATCGGATCCTCGGGATCGATCAGATGCGGTTCCTGCCAAAAAGCGTTGTGCGTGTATCGGCCGCAGATCACTGCCACGTCATGCTCGGCAAAGGTCCGCGCGAGCACGCCCAGCTTGTTCCAATTCATGATGCCGTCGAAATAGAGGCGGTAGCGCTCGTTCTGAATTGCTGGAATGCCCTGCTCCACTCGCATTGCGACCTCGTCGCGGATGGCGCGGAAATAGTCGACCAGTTCGTCGCTCGCGGGCAGGAAGTTGATGTGCGCGACGCTGGCGATCCAGTCCCAGAACGTCATCGGGGTGGGCGACACGCCCTTGCACATCGCCATCGCCTCGCGGCGCAGCATCGATGCCGCCTTGATCTGCCCCATGATGCGGCGCAGCGCGTCCCAGTCGAACGGGCGGCCGGTCATCTGCTCCAGGAACTCGACCAGCGCATACAGCTGCTTCGACACGAAGTCGGTCGCTTCCTCCCACTCCTGCCCGCGCAGGTACATCGCATCCGGCTTCGAGCCCCACAGGAACGGCATCGAGATGTTGAAGATCGGCACTTCCTTGCCGAAGACCCGATAGGTGATCTCGTCCCATTGCTGCCCGGTGCTGCACCCGGCATAGGCGTTGACGAAGAAGTTCGGCACAGGGAGCTTGCTCGCGAGATGCTCGCGATCCGCTTCGTTCACGATGCCGTTCTTGGCATCTTCAGCGCCCTTCTTTGCAAGGACCGCACAGCCCAGATGCGTACGTGCATAGGAACAGAGCTCGTCGACATAGCCATATTCCTTGCCGGCCAGCTGCGCTGTCTTCTCCAGCCGCTGCGCCGCGAGCCGGGCAGAGAACGCCTCGCCATGCACCCATTCGATACCGGCGGCCTGGAAGAACGGATTGACCGCGTCGCCATTGTACCAGACGACCTGCGCGCCTCGCTCGCGTGCCGTGAAGATGTTCTCCCAATAATCGCTGACCATATGCCGACCCGCAGCATTCGCGGCCAACCTGGTGGTCTTGTCGGTTTGCACGGCGGCCTGAACCATGGTGGATACTCCTAGGCGATCGGACTGAGGTTAGGGGTGAGTTGCGCGGCGCTCCTGGCCGGGGCTGATCGCTTGCGATGAACGCGCTCGAACAACGCTTCCAATCGGGTGCGGATCGTCTCCTCCGGCACGCCCTCATGCTCGGTCTCCAGCAACAAATGCGGGACCTCATGTGCGTCAAGACCGCGCCGCAGCTCGGGATAGTAAAGCATGTGCGGTTCGCAGAACTTGGCCATCAGCACGATGATGGCCTCTGCCCCGCTACGCTGCGTCGCGCGGAGCAGATAGCCGTCCCAATCGACGTCGTTCTGCACGCGCGTAGGACAGGGAACAGCGGTATTCCGGTCGAGATACCAGCGGGTCAGCGCGTCGATCGGTTCGATATCCTCGGGCGCATCGGTCGAGATGAAGCGGAAGCCGTGGTAGAGATCGTCATCCACGACCAAGCCGCCCGCATCCTCGATCAGATCAAGCAATTCGACCTGCGGGGCGTGGCAGAAATGACCGGACAAATGAACCTTGACGCGCGAACCGTCCTGCACCAGCGGCGCTGCGGCAAGGTGCAACCGGCGCAGCAAGGCCGTGTGTTCGCGCACGTCCATGACCATGCTGGACTTCACGATCGCCTGCAGGTCGCTGGCCGTGACCCAGATACGCCCCTCCCGCCTGGCCGCGAAAATCTCGCGCTGGAGCCGGCGGTTCTCGTTGCGTGCCGCGATGCTGCGGCGCAAATCGTCCGGCGTCACCGCTCGCCCGACGAACTCGCTCAGTTCGGCGACCAATGTCTCAAGGCTGCGTTTCGCTTCGCCGAAGCTCCAGGGATCGCCCATGGCGGAGATGAGCTGGCTGAAGAAGAGCGGCTTGTCGGGATAGAAAGCGCGGATCACGTCCGCCGCGCCAAATAGCTGGATGCAATGGTCGGCGAAGACGAAGCCGTCATATCCACCCATTCGCTGCAGGCCCGCTTGGTCGGCGAGGTTGCGGGTATAGCCGCAGTTGAACTCGACCAGCAGCGTATTGCCGACCGTGATCGGCTCGCGAGTCTCCTGGATGATGACTGGAAGCGCACCGCACGCATCGACGATCTCGAGCGGCAGGTTCATCGGGAGGACGCCCAACACCCGCCGTCCCGACTGCCGCTTCCATTCCGTTACATAGGCGGAGGGATCGGCTGCGACTTCACGCAGCCGCGTGAGCGGAGCGCCCGCATTGAAGGTCGCGCCGATGTCGGTTCGGTCCATTTGAATATCTGCGCCTGCCATCATCCCATCCGCCGACTTTATGCCGCCATCTCTTTAATGAGCATCACTCACACAATTTGCAAGCCCGCCATCGTTTGATTTCCCTCACAGATTATGGGTCCAGCCAATCGCAACGCGGACTATTAAGTATCTCTCAACTAGGCTGATCCCGATGAACGGCGCATCAGCCCGTATGACTCTGGTCGGTCGCACGGCCCGTCATCAGCATCCACGACAGGATCGCGATCACGACCGTACAGGCGCCGACCAGCGCCCCAAGAACGAGAAACACGCTGTCACGCGAGGCTGCCGAACTGATCAGCGCCGCACCGAGTGCGGGTCCAAGCAACGATCCCAGTCGCCCCACGCCGATCGCCCATCCTACCCCGCGGCCTTGGAACTGCGGCGGGTAGAACGATGCAGAGAACACCATCAACGCGATCTGTCCGCCGATCACTGCGATCCCTAGGATCAACAGGCCAGCGGAAGCGACCCATCCGCTGGCCGGGCCAAGAACATGAATGACCAATGCCGCTACCGTGCCAAGCGCGTAGAGTGCCCCTAATATCGGGCCCACCGACCATCGCGCAGCGGCGGCGGCGAAGCCAAGCGTGCCGATGATCGATCCCACATAGATCACCGACCCGCTGACCGCTGCGTCGGCAGCAGAGAGCCCGGCCATCGTGAGGATTGAGGGTAGCCAGTTGAGCAACAGGAAGGTGGCCGTGAACCCGAGCAACATCGCGACCCAGAGCATTGCGGTTCGCACGCCGCGCCCGTGGCCGAACAAGCCGCCGCGCTGTTGCTCGGCTTTATCGACACTAGATGCGCTGGGTGTAAGCGATGGAAACATGATGGCGAGCGCGACTGCGAGCGCCAGTGTGATACCGCCGCTGATGATGAAAAGCAGCGGCCAATTGCCCGACGCTAGCAATCGAGAGCCGACCAGCGATGCTATGAGATATCCGCATGGTGCGCCGACATAGACGACTAAGGCCAGTCGGGAGCCGCGAGCGCCTGCAGCGAGGCTTGTGCAGATCGCAATGATGCAGACAAGCGCGCCGCCGACGCCGGCTCCTCCGAAGAAGCGCACGACGCTGAGCAGCGCGATGCCTCCGGTGAAGGGGACGGCCAGAGTGGAGAACCCGACCGTCGTGACAGCTACCAGCAATGTTGTCTTCCGCCCCACCTTGTCGGCTGCCCAACCAGCCAGAACCGACCCGACGACCAGTCCAGCGGAGAAGGCAACGAGCGCAGGACCGAAAGCGGCCAAGGGCAAGTCCCAGTCTTTGGCAATCAGCGGCACGGCAATCGCCAGCGTCTGGGTATCGATACCGTCCACCAGAGCTGCCACGAAGCAGAACGTGAGGACACGTAGATTTAACTTCGGGCTCGATGCCGAGTCCCCGCTCCTGAGCGCTTCGCGCATTTGCCTCTCCCAGCAGCATCGCGCCACCTATCCGGCACAATAAGGGGGAAGCCGTAAACTAGTAAACCATTTTACGACGATCGAACACTATCGGAACGCCACAAGACAGAACCTGCGGCAGCGAGTTCCAAGGCAAGGAGCCTGCGACCCCGCCGTGTCATCACAGAGAGCGATCACAAGTCGCCTTTGGAACGTACTGCGTTAGCGATAGGAATGGTCGCGCTCACTAAGCCCCGAGCGAAGCGCCTGCTGTCCGGGCTTATCATATGCGGCATCTGCGGGTCGAACTTCACGATCAGCGGCAAGGACTGTTATCGCTGTGCCGCGGAGAAAAAGCGACAACATCGACCTGTCAGGGTCAATAAAGCGGCGCCTCAAGCGCATACGACCGAAGATACTTTTCATTGTCCTGCTTATTCTGGTCCCACCCTCTCAGGAGTTAAGATCTCCGACGAACCGGCGGTGTTCGATGATGGCGAACATTTTTGCTGGTCATGGCTGTCGTTGACGCGCGCAGGAAATCAACGGTTGGCAGCATTGCTGGGCCATGGTTCTTGTGGCGCGATTGATAGACGGCCAGACTAAGATCGAGCAGCGTTTACTCAAATTTCCTGTGTGAGCGGTGCCTGCTGATTTCGGTGGTCGAGTCGCCGACGAGAGAAACCGGCTGAATGGAGCCAGGCTCAAATTGCAGAAGTAGCCGGGTTGCGGCGTGAGACGATCTCCCGATTAGAGCTGGGTCGCTGCATACCGGTAGCGGAGACCGTATTCCGTCTGGAACCTGCTTTGGATCTTGAGCCCGGCTCCCTGTGCCTGGATGGCTGGGATGGGCACCCCTAAACGACACAAATCTGGGGCCAGCATCACGCCGGCGACGGCGACAGCTCAAGCTGTCGCTCTCTGTTGTGGCGAGCAAAGCTGGTGTCAGTCCCGCGACCCTTTCCCGCTTCGAGCGAGAGGACGGCACCACTCCATCGCTCGTTCGCACTGAACTAACGGAGCTAGAAACTCAGTTCCAATTTCCAGTTCGGAAGGAGTTGGCCACTGCCCTGGGTTTCGACAGCCTGGAAGCATACACGGGCTGGTGCGCGCGCCGTGAGTAACACGGCATTGATGCTTGCAATGCTGAGCGACGACACACCGCAATCCGACTCGAAATCGCCGCGGCCACCGGCGCGGAACATCGGTTCTTACCGCACTTTTACCGCACCGCAACTGGTCGAAGCATGTATCGAGGTCAACAAAAAGCACGCTAACTCATTAAAATAGCAGTCTTTGTCATGGTGGGCGTGGCGAGGATTGAACTTGCGGCCCCTGCGATGTCCACACTGTACTTGCATTGCCGGGGCGCACCTAGCGACGATCATCGCTAAGAGCGATGAATGCAGCTATTGACGCCCCCGGCAAAGATGTCGACTATAAGGACTAGAAGTCGCACGAATGGCGTTCGACGTGTACAGAGAATGGGTACAGAGGCTCTCCTGCACCGTCTGAAAATCGGCGGATTCCCACCATTTCGCAGACTTCGAGGCCCCTCCCGTAGGGGTCACCAGCGTCAAGCGAGAAATGGCAGAATTGCGCCATTGCAGATGACCTGGCTAAAGCGGCTCCCACTTTTTGTCCCGCACTTCTTCGTCACTTCGGGACATTGCGGGACGATCTGGCCCGACAGCCTTCAACAAACTCATGCAACTTCCACTACCGCGTCGATCTCCACTGCGACGTTTCGCGGTAGACGATACACGCCGACACTCGACCGGGCGTGGCGACCGCGTTCGCCGAAGATTTCGACCATCAAGGACGAAGCACCGTTGATCACTTGCGGGATCTGCGAAAAATCGCTCGCGCACTGAACAAACCCGCCCAGCTTTACGACGCGCACGACGCGATCGAGATCGCCCTCCAATGCCGCATTCATCTGCGCGAGCAGGTTGATACCGCACAGGCGCGCCGCCTGGATCGCCGTTTCCAGATCGACGTCTGCGCCTACGGTGCCGGTGAAGCTCACATCGTCGTTCAGCGAGACCTGACCAGAAATGTAGAGATGACTGCCGCTGATCGTCCATGGCAGATATTCGGCTTTGGGAACCAGCGGTGTTGGCAGGCGAATGCCTGCAGCGGCGAGGCGGTCAGTTATGCCGGGCATCAGCTTTCCTTTGAATCGGCGCGGTTGAGCGTGTTGTAGAGCGTCGCGCGCGAGATACCGAGCGTGTCGGCCGCAACCGACGCGCCGCCGCGCAGTTGCAACAGGCCGGAGTCGGCGAGCATGCGGATCGCTTCGCGACGCTGTTCGATGCCGAGCGCACGCGGCTCGGCGGCATGGCTCGCCGCGAAGGTTTCGAGCGCGATCCGCACCTCCGAGACGGACCGGGTGCGCAGCGTTTCGGGCACTGGCGCATCGGTGCCGGTTGCGGTCAACTGTTCGAGCACCCGTTGCGCCGAACCGAGCAGCGACACGTCCATGTTGATGCACAGCGCCGCGACGCAGCGGCCCGATGAATCCCTCAGCCCGACCGAAGTGCTCTTGGCCGGACGCCCGTTGGGAAAGCTGTTCGGATAGTTTTGCAGCACGTCCGGGAAATCGGGATCGGCCACCCGCAGCACGCCGATTTCCGTCGTGGGATCACCCAGTTTCCGGCCCGAGATCGGGTTTTCGATCAGCACCAGCGAGTTTTCGGGTCGGGTCAGGTCGTGCAGCACGACTTCGCAGGTTGGCGCGAACATGCTCGCCATCGCTTTCGCGATTTTCGCGGCCTCGCGCAGAATCAGCGCGCGCTCGCGCTCACGTGTCGTGCCGTCAAGGTCGGCATTCATCCTCGGTCTCCTCATGCATCCGGCGGGCACCGCCACTAAGCAAATTTAATCGAACAGTCCAGCTATTGACAAATAGTCTAATTCGCGCAGCATATGTTCAGCGGGGGCGCCAATCGTTGCCTCCGGGGGGCTGGAGACCGCATGGCGACGCTTGACGCAATATCGATTCCGACTTTTTCCGATGTCGAAGACGCTGCGGTGCGGCTTGCCGACATTGCGCATGTCACCCCGGTGATGACGTCGGAATATCTGGACATGCTGGCTGGAGCACAGCTGTTCCTCAAGATGGAGAGCCTCCAACGCGGCGGCGCGTTCAAGTTCCGGGGGGCCTATAACGCGCTGTCGCGGCTGGACGGTGCCGCAGCGCATCGCGGTGTGGTTGCGTTTTCCAGTGGCAACCACGCCCAGGCGGTCGCGCTGGCCGGTCGTATGCTAGGCATCCGGACGACGATCTTCATGCCGTCGGATGCGCCTGCGGCGAAGCAGGCAGCGACACGCGGCTATGGCGCCCGGGTGATCCTGTATGACCGCCGCAAGGACGATCGCGAGTGGATGGCGCGTCGCCTTGTTGAGGATGAAGGGCAGACGCTGATTCCGCCCTTCGATCATCCGCACATCATTGCGGGTCAGGGTACCGCCACGCGCGAGCTGATCGAACAGGTTGGCCCGCTCGACCGGCTGTATGTGCCGATCAGCGGCGGCGGCCTGATTGCCGGATCGGCAATCGCCGCGGCGGCGATGTCCCCGGATTGTGAGGTTGTCGGGGTCGAAGTGGCGGGCGGCGACCGCGCGCGTCGCTCGCTCGATGCCAATCGCATCGTGAAGATCGACATTCCGGATACCATCGCGGACGGCGCACAGGCACCGCAGATGGGGCCGATTACCTTCACGGCGGTGCGCTCGCTGGTCCATCGGCTGACCACCGTGACGGATGTCGCGCTGGGTCAGGCCATGCGGCTTTGCATGGAACGGATGAAGCAGGTCGTCGAGCCCACCGGCTGCATGGGACTTGCGGCCGCACTTGCCGACGCGCCGAGTGGCGCGCGAATCGGTGTGATCATCAGCGGTGGCAATGTCGATCCCGCCGTTTACGGCTACATCATCCGCGCGGGGACGGCGGTATGAGCGAAAGCGCGCCGGCCGCAACCCGTCCGCGCATGGGGCTGGCGGCCCGCTGGTTCGCCATTCCGCTGTGGGTCCGCATCCTGGCCGGGCTCGTGCTCGGGGCAATCGCCGGGCTGATCTGGGGCGAGGGCGCGACCAGCCTGCGCTGGGCGGGCGACATGTTCGTCCGGCTGATCCGGATGCTGGTCGCTCCGCTGATCTTCGTGACCATCGCGTCTGGCGTCGCAGCGATCGGCGATCCGAAACGACTGGGCAGCATCGGCGGCCGCGCCATCGGCCTGTATGTCTTCACGACCGCAATCGCGGTCACCGTCGGCCTTGCGATGGGGACATTGTGGCAGCCCGGTATGGGCGCCGACCTGGCCCATTCGGTGCCGCGTGACCTTGGCGCGATCAAGGCACCCGCCGATATCTTCCTCGGCATCATTCCGGCCAATCCGATCGAGGCGCTCGCCAATGGCGATACGCTGGCAATCATCTTCTTTGCGATCTTCCTCGGCTGCGGCGTGATCGTCGCAGGCGAGGCGGGCCAGCCGGTCAAGGCGTTGCTCGATTCGGCGAGCGAGGTGATGCTCAAGCTCGTCGGCTTCGTCATGGAGGTCGCACCGTTCGGCGTGTTCGCGCTGATCGCCGTGGTGATGGGGACCAGCGGACCCGACACGTTCCTGTCGGTGTTTAAACTGGCGCTGTGTGTCTTGTCCGGCGCACTCGTCCAGACGCTGATCGTGCATGGCGGGTTGATCCGGTTGGCGGCGTGGTTGCCACCGGTGCCGTTCTTCCGCGGTGTGATGGACGCGATCGTCGTCGGCTTTTCGACCTCGTCCTCATCCGCGACCCTCCCGGTCGCAATCCGTGTGGCGGAGAAGAATCTGGGCATCAGCCCTAGTGTCACCTCGACCGTATTGCCGCTCGGCGCAACGATCGGGATGGATGGCGCGGCCATGTATGTCGCGATGCTGACGATGTTCGCGGCACAGGCATTCGGCATCCCGATGGGGCCAGAGACCTATCTGGTCGCGGGCATCACCACGGTGCTGGTGGCGATGGGCATCGCGCCGGTGCCGTCGGGATCGCTGTTCGTGCTGGCCGCCGTGCTCGCAGCGATCGGGGCGACCCCGGCCCAGACCGCGATCCTCGTCGGGTTCATCCTGCCGTTCGACCGCATCCTCGACATGATCCGCATCATTCCGAACGTCACCGCCGATCTCGCGATCGCGACCACGGTCGCGCGCTGGGAGGGCGAGATCGACGTCGCCGAATATCAATCCGCTCGCGATGTTTAAGGGGAATTTGCCGATGCGCCTGATGCGCCACCTCACCCATTGGACCGCGCTGCTGGCCATGCTCGCCGCGCCGGTCGCACCGGCCTGGAGCCAGTCGCGCCAGCTGCTCGAATATCCCAGCATCCGATCGCCCGTCGTCGGGACACGCGGGATGGTGGTCAGCCAGAACGAGATCGCGACGCAGGTCGGTATCAAGGTGCTGCGCGCAGGCGGCAATGCGATCGATGCGTCGGTCGCGGTCGCCTTTGCGCTGGCGGTCACGCTGCCGCGCGCGGGTAATATCGGCGGCGATGGTTTCATGACCATTTATGACGCCAAGAGCGGCCAGACCAGCGTGATCGATTTTCGCGGTGTCGCGCCGCTGGCGGCCCGGCTCGAGATGTTCGTCGATGACAAGGGTGAGGAAACCCGCGTCGCGAGCTTCGGGTACAAGGCGCCGGACGTGCCCGGCACCGTTTCGGGGCTTGAGCTGGCGCACCGCAAGCACGGCAAGCTGCCCTGGGCCAAGCTGGTCGAGCCGGCCATCGCACTGGCCGCGGACGGGGTCGTGCTGTCGCCCGACGAAGCCTTTGTGTTCAGCTGGGGCAAGGAACGGCTGTCGGTGTCGGAGTCGGGCCGCCGTACTTTCTACAAGCCCGATGGCAGCCTCTATGTTGCCGGAGAGGTGATGAAGCAGCCCGAACTCGCCTGGTCGCTGCGCGAAATCGCGCGAGACGGGGCCAAGGCCTTCTACACCGGTGAGATCGCCAAGCGGATCGCGGCCGATATGGCGAAGCATGGCGGACTGATCACCCTCGCCGATCTGGCCGCCTACAAGGCGGTCGAGCGCGCCCCGCTGGAGGGCAGCTATCGCGACGTCCAGATCAAGACGGTGCCGCCGGCCAGCGCCGGTGGTGCGACGCTGCTCGAAATCCTCAACATCCTCGAGAATTTCGACCTGGCGTCGATGCCGCTCGGGTCCGCCCAGTCGCTTCACGTGATGAGCGAGGCGATGAAGATCGGTTACATCGATCGCTATCGCCATCTGGGCGACACCGATTTCGTCCGGGTTCCGCTCAAGGGCTTTACCTCCAAGGCGTTTGCGGCCGAGCGCGCGAAAAAGGTGTCGCTGACCCAGGCATCGAAGCGCGTGGATCAGCCGGCGGGCGATCCTTGGGCGCATGAAAGCCCCAACACCACCCATTTCTCGGTCGTCGATGATCAGGGGAACGCGGTGTCCTTCACCTACACGCTCGGCGCCGATTTCGGATCGGGCGTGATGATCGAAGGCACCGGCATTCTGATGAACAATCAGATGAACAATTTCGACCATGAAAGCGCATGGCGCGCGATCCGCGCGGGACAGCCTTTGCCCCCCAACGCCATGGCCCCGGGCAAGCGGATGCTATCGACCATGGTTCCGAGCATCCTGTTCAAGGACGGCAAGCCCTGGCTGATCGTCGGAACGCCGGGCGGCGGCACGATCATCACCACCGTCGTGCAGATCATCGTCAACACCGTCGACTATAAACTCAACGTGGCAGAGGCCACGCATCACCCGCGCATCTTCCAGAACAACACCGACACACTGCAGGTCGAACCCAATTTCAACCCCGACACTTTGGCGCTGCTGAAAGCCAAGGGGCACCGGATCCGATCCGACCAGACGATGGGCAGCGCCCAGTCGATCATGATCGAAAACGGTCTGATCCTTGGCGGTGCCGATCCGCGCCGTCCGGGCGCGCTGGCGGTGGCACAATGATGCGGCGCGTACTGACCGCGCTGCTGGGAACGGCGCTTGCCATCCAGCCCCTCGCCCATGCGCAGGCGCAAACGCCCGCACGTCGCGCGCCGACCGCCCCTGCCGCGACACTGCCTGTCAGTCCGGGCATCTTCGTGTCGGCGGCGCGCCCGCTGGCGGTGGAGGCCGGGCTTCAGGTGCTGCGCCGGGGGGGCAGTGCTGCGGACGCCGCGGTCGCCGTCCAGGTGATGCTGGGGCTGGTCGAGCCGCAAAGCTCCGGCGTCGGGGGCGGCGGCTTCCTGATGTATTACGACGCCGCGACCAAGCGTGTTTCGGCGTGGAGCGGGCGGGAGCGCGCACCCAAAGCAGCGACGCCCGATATGCTGCTGCAATCCGACGGCACCCCGATCCCGCGCAGGCAGGCGATGCTGAGCGGTCGTGCCACGGGTGTACCCGGCGTCATGTCGATGCTCCACGCAGTGCATCAGCGTTCGGGGACGCTCGATTGGGGCAGCTTGTTCGAATTCACCGCAAAGACGGCCGAGGCGGGCTTTACCGTCACCGAGCGGCTAAACCGGCACATTGTCGGGACCTTTCCGCAGGCGAGCGCGCCCGATGTCGTGGCGTTCTTCGCCAAACCCGACGGCAGCAAGGTGACGACCGGCGATACGCTCAAGAACCCGGCCTATGCCGCGTTCCTGCGCCGCATGGCGCGGCAGGGCCCCGACGCGCTGCTCAAGGGCGAGACGGCGGCGCGGATCGTCGCCAAGGTCCGCGAGGGAGCCTATCCCGGCGTGATGACGCTGGACGATCTGGCCAGCTATCAGCCGCAAAAGCTGACCCCGCTGTGCCGGGTCCATGTCCAGATCATTTGCGCGCCGCCGCCTCCGGCCAGCGGGGTCGGGCTGCTGCACCTGCTCGGACTACTCGACCGCACTGACATTGCGCGGCGCGGCCCGGCCGATCCGCAGGCCTGGTACCTGTTCGCGGAGGCGAGCCGCATCATGTATGCCGATCGCGACCGATGGGTCGGCGATCCCGATTTCACGCCGGTGCCGGTCGCGGGGCTGTTGCACCCCGACTATATCGCCCACCGCGCTAAGCTGATCGCTGAAAGGGCGGGCAAGGAACCGCCTTCGGGTCGACCGCCCGGGAGTCAGCCCGTTGGCGCCGATGCCACGCGGGAACCGGCCGGGACCAGCCATTTCGTCATCGTCGATGCCCGGGGCAACGCGATATCCATGACGACCACGATCGAAAGCTATTTCGGATCGGGCCGGATGGTCGACGGCTTCTTCCTCAACAACGAAATGACCGATTTCTCCTTCCGCCCGATCGTTGAGGAAACATCGCGTCCCTCGGCGAACGCGGTCGCGGGGGGCAAGCGGCCACGTTCGTCGATGACGCCAGTGCTGATCCTGGACCGGGAGAATAATCTGGTCGGCGCTGTCGGCTCGCCCGGGGGCAATGCCATTCCCGCTTATGTCGCCAAGACGCTGGTCGGCGCCCTCTACTGGAATCTGCCGATGCAGGTGGCGATCGACCTGCCCAACCTTGTCGCGCGCGACGCCAACTTCAACGGCGAGGTCCACGCGATGTTGCCTCAGGTTGCCGAAGGGCTGCGCGCGCGCGGCGTGGAAGTGCGCAGCGGCAGCGGCGAGGATTCCGGCATCCACGGCTTCATGATCCGCAACGGCAGATTCGATGGCGGCGCCGACCGCCGCCGTGACGGCATCGCCATATTCGAGCCCGCACCGAAACGATGATCGAATGAACGACAAGCGGCGCAAAGCCGCGCGCGTGAAGCAGGAATGAGAACAAAACCTTCTTCAGGGATGCAGAGATATGAAGATCAAAAAGAACATCCATCGCGCCGCTTGGCTGCTGTGCGGCGCATCGCTGATGACAGCCAGTACCGCGCTTGCGCAGGATAGTGCGGTCGATGAACCGTCGTCCGCCGTCGACCCCGAGCCGCAGGACGAGGAGATTGTCGTCGTCGGATCGCAGATCCGGGGATCGCGCGTCACGGACGTGTTGCCCGTGACCGTGCTGGAATCGACCGACATCGACGCGGTCGCCGCATCCAGCGGCGACGATCTGTTCCGCGCCATCCCCCAGGCGGGCGACGTCGCCTTCAACGAAAGCCGCGATGCCGGCGGGATCAACGATGCGCGCGGCGACACGGCGTCGATCAACCTGCGTGGCCTTGGCACCGGCAACACGCTGGTGCTGCTCAATGGGCGTCGCCTGGTGCTCCACCCCGGTACGCAGAGCGAGAATCTGGTTCCAGTGCAGAGCGTCAATACCAACACCATTCCGGTTCGCGGCGTGCGGCGGGTGGAGGTGCTGCGCGATGGCGCGGCGGCGATCTATGGCACCGATGCCGTGGCAGGCGTGGTCAACACCGTGCTCAAGACCCGCTTTGACGGGCTGACGGTCGATGGCGAATTCTCGATGACCGAGGACAGCGAGCAGAACGAGGCGGAGATTTCGTTCGAGGCGGGGAAGACGTTCAATGGCGGCCGCACCAACATCTCGGTGTTCGGTACCTATAACCACCGCGATCCGCTCTTCGCGCGCGATCGCTGGAACTCGCGGTCGAGCGATCTGCGCCCGCTGGTCGCCAATACCCCCTTCGCGAACGACACCGATTTCGACAATCGTTCGAACGATACGATCTGGGCCGAGTTTCAGCGACTGACCAATGCCTATGTCGCCTCGACCACAACCGCGAGCTACAATGGCACGGCGCTGACGACGAGCGGCATCTTCCACGTTCAGCCCGACAGCAACGAGGGATGTATCGCACCGGCAGGTGCCGGAGTCTGCTACGACAATAGCAGCCTGTCGACGGCCAGCACCGACAATAATCTGCGCTACGACACCAATGATGTGCGCACGATTCAGGGTCGGAACGAACGGTACAATGTCTTCGGCTATCTCAATCATGAATTCAGCGACCGCCTCGAATTCTTTGCCGAGGCGGGCTATTATCGCGGGGTTTTCGACGGCGTTCGCGAACAGGATACGTCGCTCGCCAATCAGCGCCTGATCATCCCGATCACCGCCTATTGGAATCCGTTCGGGCCGGTGGGCAGTCCCAACCGCCTGCCGCTGCTGACCGGTGTCGCGACGACCGGTGTGCCGCTTGAACTGATCGACTATCGCCCGATCGACGCGGGACCGATCCGCATCAACGTGGTCAATGAAACGACCCGGTTCCTTGGCGGCTTTCGGGGCACGATCGGCGGGTTCGACTGGGAAACGGCCGGGCTGTATTCGCGTGCCCGAACCAAGGACACGATGCACACGATCAGCCTGACCCTGTTCCAGGAGGCGCTGTCACGCACCGATGCGACGGCCTACAACCCCTTTAACGGCGGATCTCCGCAGAACCCCGCGCGTGTCGACTCCTCGCCCAATCCCCAGTCGGTGATCGACGGCTTCATGGTCGATATCTACCGGCTGTCGATCACGGACATGGCGTTGTGGGATTTCAAGCTGTCCAAGCCGAACCTGTTCACCCTACCCGCCGGCGATGTCGGGGTTGCGGCCGGTGTCGAGTATCGGCGCGAAACCTATACCGAGGATCGCGATCCCCGGCTCGACGGCACGATCACCTTTGTCGCGCTCGACGGATCGGGCAATGGCAGCGATACGATGGGGGCCAGTCCGACGCCCGACAGCGGCGGTTCGCGTGAGGTGAAGTCGGCCTTTGCCGAGCTGGCAGTGCCACTGGTGTCGCCCGACATGAACGTCCCGCTGATCCACAGTCTCAATCTGCAGCTGGCCGGGCGCGTCGAGGATTACACCGCATTCGGAACCGTCGCAAAGCCCAAGGTGGCGGCATCCTGGTTCCCTCTGCGCGGCCTTCAGTTCCGCGGTGCCTGGTCGCAGGGCTTCCGTGCGCCGAACCTGCCCCAGCAGTTCGAGCGCGGTATCCAGCGATCGAACACGCGCACAGACTGGATCAAGTGCGAGGCGGATGAGCGGCGCGGTCTGATTGCCAATTTCGACGCCTGCACGCGCAGCCAGGGTGTGGTGTCGAACCGGTCCGGAAGCGAAACGCTGAAGCCGGAGGAATCGGACAATCTCAACTTCGGCGCCACGCTGCAGGCACCGATCCCGCGCAGCCTTGGCCGACTGACGCTGACCGCCGACTTCTGGCAGATCAAGCAGCGCAACCTGATCGGGCTGTTCGGAGATAGCAACGCGCTCACGCTCGACTATCTGTTGCGGCTGAACGGCAGCGCCAACCCGAACGTGCAGCGCGCGGCGCCGACCCAGGCAGAGATCGACGCGTTTGCGGGCACCGGGCTCACGCCGGTCGGCCGCGTGATCCAGGTCATCGACAACTACACCAATCTCAGCCCGCGGACCGTGCGCGGGCTCGACTTGGCGCTGTACTACGAACTGAATGACACGCCGCTGGGCGATTTCGATGTGAAGCTGAACGCCGCGCACCTGTTCAAATTCTATCAGGAACCGGATGCGGTGCGACAGTCGCTGATCGATGCGCAAGATGGCGGGCTGATCGATCCGACGATCACCATTGCCGGGGCACAGGACCTGCTCGAGCAGGACGGGCGTCCGAAGTGGCGCGCATCCGCGACCGTCACCTGGCGACTGGGGAAGCTCGGACTTGGCTATTTCGGCTCCTATGTCGGTCCGGTCAACGACCTCGGCGCAGCATTGGCCGATGGCACGACCTGGCGCGTCGACGAACATATCACCCACAGCATCTATGGTCAGGTGAGCTTTGGCAAAAAGGACAATGCCGGCTTGATGGCGAATACCCGAATCCGGTTCGGCATCCGCAATCTTACCAACAATCTCGCGCCGCTGGCCGACAATTCTTTCGGCTATATCGGCGAACTCTACGGGAATCGTGGTCGACAGTTCTACGTGTCTGCGCGCAAGGCATTCTGACAACAACCGGGGCGGGGCCTATGCTCGGCACCGCCCCATCATAGGATGCCTCCGAAATACGCTCGTAAACCAACAACTGCCGAATGCAGGATTGGGTCACCATCCTACGGGACAATCGAGAGCGCCGGCTTTCTCGCCGGGCGTGACCTGGCTTCAATGGAAATCGCGCGAACGCGGCAGGATGCGGACATCGCGCGGATGGCGGCTTTGGACCGGGCGCGCGACTTCATCGGGGCGGCACAGCGCTGGCTGCGGCGCTTCGTCGGCGAGGTTGCGGAGCAGGTCGGTGCGATCGAACACGCGCGATGCCATCAGATGGACCACCCCTTCCTTGCTGCGCTGAACCTCACCCTCGACCACCATCAGCCGCGCGCTCATTACTGCACGGCGATTGATCTCGAACAGCCGCGCCCACAACAGGATATTGGTCACGCCGGTTTCATCCTCGATCGTGATGAAGATCGCATTGCCCTTGCCGGGGCGCTGACGGATCAGCACGACGCCCCCGGTACGCACGCGGCGTCCCGCCTTGGCCGCGCTAGTCTCGGCGCAGCTCAGCACGCCCTCTGCGCGCAGCACGGGGCGCAGAAAGGTCATCGGATGGTCCTTCAGAGAGAGGCGGATCGTCTGGTAATCCGCTGCCACTTCCTCGCTTTGCGGCATGGCGGGGAGGTCGATCACCGGTTCGGTGCCCAGTTCGCGCGCCCGCGCGGCGGCGAACAGCGGGAGCTCGCCCGACGGCGTGCGCCGCGCCTCCCACAGCGCCTCGCGCCGCGACAGGCCGAGCGATCCATAGGCATCGGCATCGGCGAGCAGCCGCAGCGCGCGCGCGGGCAGATCGGCACGGCGCGCCAGCGGCTCGATCGCATCGAAGCGCCCTTCCGCACGCGCCGCCACCAGCGCATCGGCCCAGTCCGCGCGAAACCCGTCAATCTGGCGAAACCCCAGCCGCAGCGCGAGCGCCCCCGCTGCATCGCGCTCCAGGCTATTGTCCCAGCCGCTATGGTTCACGTCGATCGCGCGAACCTCGACCCCATGTTCGCGCGCGTCGCGCACGATCTGCGCCGGGGCGTAAAAGCCCATCGGCTGCGAATTGAGCAGTGCGCAGGCGAACGCCGCCGGGTGATGGCATTTGATCCACGACGACACATAGACCAGCCGTGCGAAGGACAGCGCATGGCTTTCGGGAAAGCCGTAGCTGCCAAACCCCCGGATCTGGTTGAAACAACGCTGGGCGAAGTCCGCCGTATAGCCCTTGGCGACCATGCCATCGACCATCTTCGCCTCGAACAGCCCGATCGTGCCGACATTGCGGAACGTGGCCATCGCCCGGCGCAGCTGGTTCGCTTCGGACGGGGTAAAACCCGCCGCGACGATCGCCAGCTTCATCGCCTGCTCCTGGAAGATCGGCACGCCATAGGTCTTGCCGAGCAGGCTGCGCAGTTCATCGGGATCGTGCGGCGGCTTGGGCGAGGGAAATTCCGCCCGTTCCTCGCCGCACCGCCGCCGCAGATAGGGGTGGACCATGTCGCCCTCGATCGGCCCGGGCCGCACGATCGCGACCTGCACGGTCAGGTCATAGAGATTGCGGGGTTTCAGGCGCGGCAGCATGTTCATCTGCGCGCGGCTTTCGACCTGGAATACCCCGACGCTGTCGCCACGTTGCAGCATGGCATAGACGGCGGGATCGTCGGACTGAAGGTCGACCTCCAGTGTGTGATCCCCCTCCCCCTCCGCGCGGATCAGGTCGAACGCCTTGCGGATACAGGTCAGCATGCCGAGGGCGAGCACGTCGACCTTCATGATCGAGAGCGCGTCGATATCGTCCTTGTCCCATTCGATGAAGGTGCGCCCCTCCATCGCACCATGGTGCAGCGGCACCGTCTCATCCAGCCGGTCCTGCGTCAGCACGAAGCCGCCGACATGCTGTGACAGATGGCGCGGGAACGGCGCGGCGAGCAATTGCCCGGCCAGGTCGATCAGGCGGCGGATTTCAGGCGCTTGCGGATCGAACCCCGCCTCACTCACCCGTTTGTCGGGCCGGTCGCGGCTGAAGCTGCCCCACACGGTGCTGACGATCCGCGCGGTGACATCCTCGCTCAGCCCCAGCGCCTTGCCGACTTCCCGCACCGCGCTACGCGGGCGGTAATGGATCACCGTGGCGGCAATGGCGGCGCGGTGGCGGCCATAGCGGCGATAGATATACTGGATCACCTCCTCGCGCCGTTCATGCTCAAAATCGACATCGATGTCGGGCGGCTCGTCGCGCTCTTCCGACACGAAGCGTGAGAAGAGCAGGTCATATTCGGTGGGATCGACCGAGGTGACGCCGAGCAGAAAACAGACGATCGAATTGGCCGCGCTGCCGCGGCCCTGGCACAGGATCGGCGGCTGCTGGCTGCGCGCGAACTTCACCAGATCGTGGACGGTCAGGAAATAGCAGGCATAGTTGCGCGCGCGGATCAGCGCGAACTCTTCGGCCAGCAACGCCGTGACCTTGTCCGGCAGCACCGCGCCGTAACGCGCCTTGGCCGCTTCGATGACGATATGCTCCAGCCAGTCCTGCGCGTCCCAGCCGTCCGGCACCGGCTCATGCGGATATTCGTAGCGCAACTGATCGAGGTCGAAGCCGATGCGGCCGAGCAGCAACCCGGTCTGCGCAATCGCGTCGGGACAGGCTGCGAACAGCCGCGCCATCTCCTCGGGCGATTTCAGATGCCGCTCGGCATTGGCCTCCAGCCGCCGCCCGGCCTGGGTGATCGTCACGCCAGCCTGGATGCAGGTCAGGATATCGTGCAGCGGGCGGCAATCCGGCGTGGCATAGAGCACATCGGCGGTGGCGATCAGCGG